>CAKTFD010000030.1 GCA_934553285.1 uncultured Faecalibacterium sp.
ATGCCCAGCCGCGGCCTGTTCGGCTACCGCAACCAGTTCCTGACCGATACCCACGGCGAGGGCATCCTGAACCAGATCTTTGACGGTTACGATGTCTGGGCCGGTATGATCGCCAACCGTTCCACCGGCTCTCTGGTCAGCTTTGAGACCGGCGATGCCGTTACCTACGGTCTGTACAACGCCCAGCAGCGCGGCACCCTGCTTGTCGGCGCCGGCGAAAAGGTCTACGAGGGCATGGTCATCGGTTACACCGCCTCCGGCGAGGATGTGGATGTCAACGTCTGCAAGACCAAGCATCTGACCAACACCCGCGCCTCCGGCTCTGATGACGCTCTGCGCCTGATCCCCGTAAGCAAGCTGAGCCTTGAGGGCTGCCTGGAGTTCCTGGCACAGGACGAGCTGCTGGAGGTCACCCCGGAGAATCTGCGCATCCGCAAGCAGATCCTGAACCACGACCAGCGCATGAAGGCCAAGAGCAAGCTGAAATAAGCCTTCTCCGCAAAAAGCTGGATCATATCCTGGCGGCCCCGAAACGCAAGTTGACGTTTCGGGGCCGCTTTTTTCATGTTCAGCAAAATCCCCTGCGCTTTTTTTGTAAAAAGGGCTTGCAAATCCGCTGTGACTGCGGTATAATACTTCTCGCAGTCACAGATATGCCTCTTTAGCTCAGTCGGTTAGAGCACCTGACTGTTAATCAGGGTGTCGCCTGTTCGAGTCAGGCAAGAGGCGCCAGCAAAGCGATGGAAGTTGTTCCATCGCTTTTTTGTTATCCTCGCCGTTTTCACCGTTTCTTAATGAATCTTAAAAAATATCGCCTTGAAGAACCCCAGTGGTTGTGGTATACTTTTATAAGTTTACAGGTGTCCAAAAAAGCCTGCTGCCTTGACCTTTTGGCGGGATTTTTGGCCCCGAGGGCAGGCGCTCCCACAGGCAGTACAGCGGGCTTTGGCCGGTTGTATGTGCAGGAGCGCAGTTTTTTCGTTGGTCAAATCAACAGGCCAGCCGGCAGCGCTGTGCGGCAAACGCAGGGCAGCAGGGCAGCTTTGTGTCGTTTGAATAAATCTGTAGAATAAAAGGAAACATCTATGCGTTATACCTACGTACGGCAGCACGATACCACCGACTGTGCGGCTGCCTGTCTGGCCATGGTGTGCCTGCACTACAAAAAGGAGGTAACCATCACCCGCCTGCGCGACATGATGGGCACCGACCTGAAAGGCACCAACCTGATCGGCCTGCAAAAAGCCGCAAATGAACTTGGCTTTACCACCGCCGCAGTCCGCGTGGACCGCGAAAACTTTTTGAGCGATTTTTCACTGCCCTGCATTGCACAGGTCATTACCGACCAGGGTCTGGCGCACTTTGTGGTAGTGTTTAAAAAAACCACCATCAAGGATGATGCTGCGCGCCGCAAGCACATGCTCCAGGATGCCGATGCCCGCAAGGAAGCGGAAGAAACCGGCAAAAAGCATAAGTGCAAGGATTACGTCATCATCGGCGACCCCGGCACCGAGCTGAAAAAGATCAGCATGGACGAGTTTTATAAAAACTTTACCGGCGTGCTGCTGCTGCTGAACCCCACCTCGGAGTTCAAGGGCGGCAAGATCGAAAAAGGCGGCATGATGAAGCGGTATCTCAACCTGCTGCTGCCCCAGAAAAAGCTGTTCTTCTACGCCATCCTCGGCTCGCTTATCACCACCATCCTGGGCATCGCTTCCTCGATGTTCAACAAGATCCTGATGGACGAGGTGCTGCCATACGGGCTGAACAACCTGCTCGTCACCCTGATTCTTGTGTTCAGCGTGGTAAGCATCACCAGTACCCTGGTCGATTTTGTGCGCCAGTGGGTGCTGATCCATCTGTCCATCAAGATCGATATTCCCCTGATGCTGGGTTACTTCGGGCACATCTTCAAACTGCCCATGAAGTTCTTTGCCACCCGCAAGACCGGTGATATCACCACCCGTTACTCGGACGCGAACACCATCAAATCCATCTTTACCAGCATTGCGCTGAGCCTCGTGATGGATATCTCCATGGCGGTCATCACCGGCATCATCCTGTTCCGGATGAATGCCATGCTGTTCTCCATCTCGCTGTTCATGGCGCTGGTCAGTATCCTGCTGGTGCTGGTATATAAGCAGCCCTATAAAAAGATCAACGAAGAGAGCATGATCCAGTCTGCTGCGCTGAACAGCCAGATGATCGAGAGCCTGCGCGGCATCGAGACCGTCAAGTGCAATGCCAACGAGGACACCGAGCTGGAAAACCTGGAACGCGAGTACATGAAGAGCCTCAAGATCAGCCTGCGTTCCAGCCGCATCAGCACGACACAGGGCCTGATCTCCACCTTTATCTCCACCGGTTTCAGTATGCTGACCACCTATGTCGGCATCACCCAGGTGCTGAACGGTGAGATGACCCTGGGCGGTTTTATGGCGTTCAGCACCCTGTCCGGTTACTTTACCTCCCCGCTGAGCAACCTCATCGGCCTGCAGATGCAGATCCAGGAAGCCAGCATCTCCATGAAGCGTCTGACCGAGATCATGGACTATCCCTCCGAGTACGAGACCGCCGATGGCTCCGAGCAGACCGACCTGGACAAGATCGAGGGCGATATCGAGTTCAAGGATGTCACCTTCCGTTACGGCAACCGTGCACCGGCGCTGGATCATATCAGCTTTACCATCCCCGCCGGCAAAAAGGTGGCGCTGGTGGGCGGCAGCGGCAGCGGCAAATCCACCATCACCAAGCTGCTGCTGAAATACTATGAACCCGAGACCGGCGAGATCGATGTGAACGGCGCAAACCTGGCCGAGTACACCAACAACTCTGTGCGCCGCGCCATTGCCTATGTGCCGCAGAACATCGAGCTGTTCAGTAAGACCATCTACGACAACATCCGCATCTCCCGCATGGATGCCACCCTGGATGAGGTGAAGGCAGCCGCCAAGAAGGCCGATGCGCACGACTTTATCCGCCGTCTGCCGCTGCAGTACCACACCTATCTGGAGGAAGCCGGCAACGGCCTGTCCGGCGGTGAAAAACAGCGTATCGCCCTGGCACGCGCGTTCCTGAAGGATTCCAACCTGTACATCCTGGACGAGTCCACCAGTAACCTGGACTTTGCTACCGAGAACCTGATCTTCAACATGATCTACGAGCAGCTGGCCGACCGTTCCATGCTGATCGTGGCACACCGCCTTTCCACCGTGCGTGACTGTGATCTGATCCTTGTGATGGATCACGGCAAGATCGTGGAGCGCGGCACCCATGATGAACTGATGGCCAAAGACGGCAAGTATGCCGAGCTTTGGAACATGCAGCAGGGTATCTTCCGCAAGCGCCGGGAAGAACCCGCCCAGCAGATGGCTTCCGCTACGGTGGAAGAAGAGGATGACGGCGAATCCATCACCTACTGATCTGCACGCATCCACGGGCTGCGGCCCGGATGCCGCATAAGCGTGTTTCCGGCTGCGGCCGGAAAACCGAAGAATGCCTCGTTATGGTGTGCCCGGAGGCAGACGCTTCCGGGCCACTTTTTATTTTGATTCCGGCAAAAAATTTACAGGATTAGGGGTAATTTATCATGAATGAGATCAAAGTTGCTGAAAACAAGACGCTCAAGCTGACCAACGTCCTCTCCCGCCTTGTGCGCCCGGAGGAGCTGGGCAACCTGCAGGTCATCCTGACCCAGATGCAGAACTTTATGAAGAGCAACGGCGCACAGCCCATTGGCCCGCTGGTGCAGGCGGTAAAGATGGGAGCCGGCCCGGAGCATGTGCCGGAGCTGTACATGATGCAGCAAGCCACCCAGCTGATCACCAAGATGGAGCCGGGCTACCACATGGATGCCGTGCTGCGGGTAAAGAACTGCCTGTACGCCCACTACACCGGCCCCATGAGTTCCAGCCAGCTGGCCAGCGCCAAGCTGCAGGTCATGGCCTTTGAAAATGAGATCGACCTGACCGGCGACAGCTACACCATCTACGTCAACCAGGATGAGGATGACGGCGTGATGGATGTATTTATGGAGACCAAATAATTATGACGACAACCATTCAGAATCTTTCTGATCTGCAGGATCGCCGGATCATGATGGAGAAAAAGCTGCCCCCTTACGGGTATGCTTTTGTTCTGCTTACAGCTCTGTTCATGGTCTTTCTGGTGATCTGGAGCACCCAGACGAACCGCATCTACGTCAGCCAGAACAGCGGCGTGGTGCAGGCCGCCAATAAGACCTACATCATGTCCAGCTATTCCGGCTCTATCACCGAGCTGTATATCTCCGAGGGCAGCTATGTAAACGAGGGCGACCTTGTTGCCCGCCTTAAAAGCACCGACCTGGATATGCAGCAGGACAACCTGCAGAGCCAGCTGGATATCTACCAGAAACAGCTGTCTCAGTACAATAAGCTGCTGAAATGCATCCAGGACGATACTAACTATTTCAGCGAGACCAGTGCAGAGGATCAGCCCTACTACTACCAGTACCAGACCTACAAGAGCCAGGTAGCACAAAAGACCTTTGATGCATCTGCCTATCAGTCGGCCGGTTACTCCGATGCACAGATCAAGACCCTGATGGAGCAGAACCAGAGCGAACTGGAATCTCTGTACTACTCCACCATGCAGACCATCTCCCAGAGCATTACCAGTGCACAGATCAATGTGGACAACCTGCAGGCACAGCTGGACTCCCTGAGTACCGGTGCCAACGATTACTACATCTATGCCCCCACCTCCGGTGTGATCCACATGGACAGCCCCTATAAGGAGGGCATGGTGCTGAGCGCAGGTTCCGCACTGGCTACTGTGGCCAGCGAAAGCGATGACCTGGAGATCGTGGCCATGGTATCGGTGAACGACCGTCCCCTGCTGCATGTGGGCGACCCCTGCAAGATCGCCATCACCGGCCTGTCTGAGTATTCTTATGGCACGCTGACCGGCACCGTTACCTCCATCGACAGCGATGTGACCGCCAACAGCAACGCTTCCTACTACAAGATGACCATCCGCCCCGATGCCACCTACGTGGTGAGCCGGAGCGGCGACAAGGTGGATCTTGCCAACGGTATGAGCGTGACTGCCCGTGTGGAGTACGACCAGGTCACCTATTTCGAGTATGCTATGGAGGCGCTGGGCGTGCTGTTCCGCTGATGCGGAATGCGCGGGCCTGTACGGTCCCCTTTTCACAACACCCCAAAGAGGTACAAACAACATGATTTCAACCGCAAAGAAACTGGCCGCCTGTGCGCTGCTGCTGGGTGTACTGGCCTGCGGCACAGTGCTGAGCGCTTCTGCCGTCAGCCTGCCTGCCGAGGAGCACAATGGCATCTCGCTGCCCTGGCATCAGAACGTAGCTGCCGAGAGCATTGCCCCCGGCAGCTACTCTGCCAACATGCTGCTGGGCGCTTCGCAGCAGCTGTCTCCCGTGGTCAAGCCCAGCTACTCCACCGATACCGTGGTCTTTCTGACCGATGACAGCAGCGTGCTGACCGTCAGCAGCAGCGGTGTTGTGCAGGCTGTGGGCGTTGGTACCGCAACCATCACGGCGGCCGCAGGCAACCAGATCTGCGCCTACACCATCGTGGTATCCATGGATTCCTCCATGATCGTTACCGAGATGGATCTTTCCCTTTCTTCCAACACCATCTATGTGGGCAACTCCGTGTCGGCTTCGCTGCAGGTACGGCCCAGCTCCGCTTCCAACTATGCCACGGTCACCCTGACCTCCTCCAATGAGAAGATCGCCACGGTCAACAGCTTTGGCCGCGTGACCGGCGTGGCCCCCGGTACTGCTACCATCACCGCCACCTGCGGCTCGGTCGTAGCATCCACCACCGTTACGGTGCTCGCCCTGCCCAGCGATGCCACTACGGCTTCCTCCTCCTCGTCCAACAGTGGGCAGGTCATTACCCCCAGCACCAACTACATCGTGCTCAAGCCGGGTGCCACCCGCACCATCACGGCTAAGGCGACCCCCGCCAGCGCCTCCCAGTCCTTTACCTTCAAGTCCGGCAACAGCAGCATTGCCACGGTCAGCCCCTCGGGCGTGGTCACGGCGGTGGGCACCGGTTCCACCTCCATCACCATCTCCAACGGCAAGGCTTCTGCCATGGTCACTGTGATCGTGAACCGCACGGCGGATTCCACCTCCGGCAGTGACGGCGAAAATGGCACCGACACCCCGGACGACACCACCATCCCGCTGGATCCGGTGGTAAAAGCCATCCAGGACAGCACCGATGATCAGGTGGTGTTCGCACAGGCTGAGGTGCCTACCGTTACCGGCGAGGTCCTAAACGCCCTGCGCACCACTGGCAAGACCCTTTGCGTGGTGGGCGATGGCTACACCCTGAATCTCTCCGGCAAGGATGTCAAGAGCACCACCCGCGAGATCTCTACCGGCATCACCTTTACCGAAAGCGATGCCGGCATGGAGTTTGTGCTGGACGACAGCGGTGCCCTGCCCTGTACCGTACAGCTGGAGCTGGATGTGAGCCGTTACTCCCGCCTGTACCTGTACAACACCATCAGCAACAAATGGCAGTACCTGAACAGCTATAAGGACGGCGTTATCACCGCCGATACCGCCGGGCGCTACCTGCTGACCAACCAGAACCTGCGGTTCAGCAACATCAACTGGACCTTCTTCATCGCAGGCGGCGTAGTGGTGGTGATCATCGCCATCGCTTACATCGTACTGAAAAAGCGCTACTGGTTCTGGTAATTCCCCGCTCTTCCTGCATAAACGACCGCCCGCTGCACGAGATCCTGTGCAGCGGGCGGTTTTGTTTGTATACTGTCAAAACGAGATGCTCTTTCATGGATCTCTTTTCCGTGAAAGACAAGTCTGGAAAATCCGCAGATTTTCCAGACTTGCAAAATATAAAAATACTTTACCGCTAAAAATGGTCAGAGAGCAACGGAGACTATTTCAAATCGTCCTCTTCCTGGTCATTCCACCGTTACGCTCTTGGCCAGATTGCGGGGTTTATCCACATCGCAGCCGCGCAGGACGGCCATATAATAGGCGAACAGCTGCAACGGTACAATGAGCTGCAGCGGCATCAGGATGTCATCGTATGCGTCCAGGCGGATGATCTCGTCCGCCACGCCGTCCGGCACTACGGCATCCTTTGTGGTAAACAGCAGCACCCGTGCGCCGCGGCTGCGGGTCTCCTTCGCGTTGGAGAGGGTCTTTTCGTACACATTCTTCTGGGTCGCCAGGGCGATCACCGGCACGCCATCCGTGATAAGGCTGATGGTACCGTGTTTCAGCTCCCCTGCCGCATAGGCATCCGAGTGCACGTAGCTGATCTCTTTTAGTTTCAGGCTGCCTTCCAGCGAGAGCGCGTAATCGAACCCGCGCCCGATGAAAAAGCAGCTCTGGGTGTTCACATAGCGGCTGGCAAGGTACTTGATCTGCTCACAGTCCGCCAGGCGGGGCTTGATGACATCCGCTGCATGCAGCAGCTGGGCGGTGTAGTACCGCGTTTTCTCCTCAGTCAGCTGCCCCCGGGCGTAAGCCAGCCGCAGCGCAAACAGGTACAGCACGCACATCTGCACCATATAGGCCTTGGTGGAGGCCACCGCGATCTCCGGCCCTGCATAGGTGTACATCACATAATCCGCTGCACGGGCAATGGAGCTGCCCACCACGTTCACGATGGCCAGCACCGGCACCCCACGGCTCTTTGCCAGCCGGAGGGCGGCCAGGGTATCGCTGGTCTCGCCGGACTGGCTGATGATGATCACCAGATCCTCCGGTTTCAGGATAGGATCCCGGTAGCGGAACTCGCTGGCGATATCCACCACCGCAGGCACCCGCGCCAGCGCCTCGATGGCGGTCTTGCCCACCATACCGGCGTGCATGGCCGTACCGCAGGCTACCAGATGCACCGTGCCGATGCCGCGCAGTTTTTCGTCCGTCAGCGCCGGGATACGCAGTTCCGGCATCCCATCCTCCACACGGGGGCTTACCGTAGCCGTGATGGCGGCGGGCTGCTCGTTGATCTCCTTGAGCATAAAGTGTGGATAGCCGCCCTTTTCAGCGGCCTCCATGTCCCAGTCTGCGGTCAGCTTTTCGCGCTTTACCGGCTCTCCAAATTCGTTATAGAAGCGGATCTCCTGTGCCGTGCACACGGCCATATCCCCTTCTTCCAGCACACTGTAGCGGCGGGTATACTTGAGCAGTGCCGGGATATCCGATGCCACAAAGTTTTCGCCCTCGCCCCAGCCTACGATCAGCGGGCTTTCCCGCCGGACGGCAAAGATGGTATCCGGATAGTCCTTAAACAGTACCGCCAGCGCATAGCTGCCCCGCACCCTGGCCAGCGCATCCTGCAGCGCACGCAGCGGCTCGCCCTGATAGCAGCTGTCGATCAGCTTTACCAGCACCTCGGTGTCTGTTTCGCTGGTAAAGGTATAGCCTTTGGCGATGAGCCGCTCTTTCAGCACACCGTAATTTTCAATAATGCCGTTGTGCACGATGCTGACCCGGGGCGTGGAATGCGGATGGCTGTTCACATCACTGGGTTCCCCGTGGGTAGCCCAGCGGGTATGGCCGATGCCGCAGCTGCTCTGGGGCAGGGCCAGCTGCTCCAGCTGGCTGCGCAGGGCAGAAAGCCGCCCCTTGCTTTTGACCACACAGATCCCCTGCCGCTGGGTCAGCGCCACACCGGCTGAGTCGTACCCACGGTACTCCAGTTTTTCCAGGCCATCCAGCAGCACCTGCTGGGCACTGCGCATACCAACGTAACCTACGATGCCACACATACAAAACACCTCCAGACCGACTGCGGCGCGCTGGAATGCGCAGCTGCACAGTCAGTTTCCTCTTTAAAAGTTTATGTTCCTGTATGGCTTTCTTTGCAGGGATCTGTTCCGGTATCACTGCCGGTTTTTGCCCTGCTCTGCGGCTGGTATAGCCCTCAGCCGGAAAAACATCCGCCGAATCTTTCGATGATTTTTCTCCTCGTCACCCTCGCGGCTGTCACCCGCGTGGCCCGGCGCTTTGCGTCAGCTGTGCGGTGCACATCCCTTCTTTCTATGGTCTTTTGGGGGTCAATGCATCCCCAGCATCTTATGCAGCCGGGGCTGCCATTTCAGCTTATACAGCAGCAGCATATTGCGCAGTGCACGGTCGTACAGGGCAAACGCTACGTTGCCCATGGCCAGTGTGAGCAGCGACATGGCCAGTGCCGTGGTGCGCAGCTCCTGCGCCACGCTGCCCATGGGCACCAGAAGCAGCAGCAGCCCGTACATGGCCAGCACTGCCCCGTTGCACAGCAGCAGTTTACAGCACAGCTGCAGCACACCGGGACGGATGCGGTCGAACCAGGGCTTGACCAGCGGATAATACCCCAGCAGCACGGCAAAAATAAGCGCAATCTCCTTATCCGGCACAAACAGCAGCCCCAGCAGGCTGACCGCCGCATAGGCCGTCCACGCCATGGTAAGGCCGCACTCCATGCACACCGTTGCAATGAGAAAACTGGCCACAGCAGGCGCAATGAACATTGCGATAGGGATAATGGTGCCCAGCAGCATCAGGGCCACGCACAGCGCAGCCGCCATGCCGCAGTAGGCCATCGCCCAGCTTTTGCTTTTCCGTTTTTGTTTCATGGGATCTCCCATTTTTCCAGGTCTGTATCCTGTTCCAGCGGGTCCACCGCATGGTGCAGGCCCAGCACCATGATATTGTTCAGCAGGCTGTCGTTGAACTTGACATCCAGCATCTTGTACACCCGCATCAGGTCGTTGGCAGCTGCCAGTGCCTGGCGGCGGGCGTTCTCCATGGCAGCGGCCTGCCCATTCAGCTCGTTTACCACAAACACATTGTATTGCCCCTTGCGTTGGTCTGCCTCAAAGCGTTCGGCCTTATCCATCAGGTAGAAGATGCGCCCAATGCAGCTGCCGATATACCGCATGCTCTTGCGCTGGGCGGGATCCTCCGTAGCAAGGGTGGAGTACAGCGCGCCATAGATATTGCTCATCGGCTCGGCAGCCAGCGCATAATTTTTTGCGTTCAGGTTCATCTGCACCACAGCCTGCTCCCGCTCCTGGGCAAACAGGCGCTCCAGCGCAGGGTTTTCCTGCCGGGCTTTCCTATAAGCGCGCCGCAGCAGCAGCTTGTCTGCCGCACGGCGCAGCCGCTTGCGCAGGCACAGCTCGCTGTATTTGCGGTCCTGCAGGTTATGCCAGCCCATCAGGATCTCCACCTGCGCCGCCTGCCGGATGCCCAGCGTCTGGCACATCATATTGCGCCAGCACAGCGTACCGGGCACCCGCTGCCGTTTACAGGTGGGCATCCGCCCTGCAAGGCTGTCGGACAGGATGGCAAACAGTACCCCGTTGGTGCGCAGCAGATGGCAGGCGTAAAAGCCGTAGGCCGTGCACAGCTGACGCCGCACCCCGTGCAGATAACGCATATAGGTGTTGTAATCCCGGATCGTCAGTTCCGGCAGGTAGGGCCGCATCCGTCCCTTCATAAAAGCCAGCCATCCTTTCTGTGCCTGTACAGCGTAGTGCGGTCAATAACGCTAGTATAAACCTTTTTGTTCAGCAACGCAACCACCGGGCGCAAAAACTGCAGCAATTTGTCATATCGATGAATTATTTATACTTCCTTTTCAGCACAAAAACACCCGCAGACCGTATCTTTTTTCAAAAGACAGGCTGCGGGTGTTTGTAGTGGATTTTCCCGGCAAAAGTCACACTTTTTTCAGCATACCGTCCGCCGGGCACAGGGCAAATGCCCCTTTATCCGCTTACTTTTTATCAAAATGGGTGCGCTTGCCGTCAAAGCCGGACTTCGGCATCGGCTTTGCCACATGCTCGGCCTTGGGGGCGTTGTAGTACATGTACAGCTGGCAGGGGATCATGCCGTTGTACATCTTGCGGCGCTTGTTGGCACGTTTGCCGTAGTGCAGCTCAAAATCCATATCGGCGGTAATGGCGTACAGGCCCGCACAGGGGTTTGCCTCCATCTGCTGGCCCAGTGTCCGCGCCAGCCGGGCAGCGCCCTCGATGGTGCCCAGGCGCTCGCCATACGGGGGGTTGGTCAGCACGATGGCTTCCGGCTTTGCGGCAAAGGCTGCAACATCCGCCACCTCAAAGTGGCAGCGGTTCTCTACGCCGGCCAGCTTGGCGTTGGCATTGGCCTGCGCCACGGCAGCAGGGTCGATATCATAGCCAAAGGCTTCAAAGCCCACATCCAGCTTGGACTCGGCCAGGGCCTTCTGGCGCTGCTCTGCCCACAGGGCGGCGGGCACAAAGCTGTAGCGCTCGGCAGCAAAGCGGCGCTTGAGGCCCGGAGCAATGTTCATGGCTTTCTGGGCGGCTTCGATCAGCAGGGTGCCGCTGCCGCAGAAGGGATCCTCCACCAGGCTGTCGCGGCGCACACGGCCAAGGTCTGCGATGGTGGCCGCCAGCGTTTCGCGCAGGGGGGCCTCCATGGCGTTGCGGCGGTAGCCGCGCTTGTGCAGTCCCTCGCCGGTGGTATCCAGCATGATCTCGCACACATTTTTGCGCAGCATAAAGCGGATCTTGTACTCCACGCCGCTCTCGGGCAGCACAGTGGTGCGGTGGCCCTTCATCAGGCGCTTGACCACCGCCTTTTTGATAACGCTCTGGCAGGCCGGGATACTGGTCAGCTGGCTGTTCAGGGAAGAACCGGTGACCGGGAAGGCTGCATCCACCGGCAAAAACTCCTCCCAGGGCACGGCATACACACCATCAAACAGTTCGTCGAAGGTAGAGGCCTTGTAGCGGGCCAGCAGCAGCATCACGCGCTCTACGGTGCGCAGATTCAGGTTCGCAGCAGCGATCATCTCTGCCCCGCCGGAAAAGCTCAGGCGGCCATCCTCCACCCGGATGTTCTCCGCGCCGATACGGGTCAGTTCAAATTTAGCGGTCGATTCGCACCCAAAAAAGCAGGGAGCGATCAGTTCAAATTTTGCGGGCATGGTAGTTCCTTTCTGTTCTGTCCCGAAAAAACAGACCTGTCCGACCAGGGACAGGTCTGCCTGTGCTGAAAAGTTGTTTTTATGCGCGTTGCAAGACCCGTTCAGCGGCCACGGCGGCTGCGGGGGGCATATCCGCCGCCCCGGCGGTTGTTGGTCTCGTGGTCCAGGTCGGCCATCTTCTCCTCGCTCTGGCTCTTAAAGCGGCTCATCATATCCTCAAAGCTCAGATTATCGGATCGTGCCGGTGCCTTGGGCTGCCATACCCGGGGAGCCGGTTCCCGTGCCGGGCCGCGGCCACCCTCACGGGGGGGACGGCCTGCGCCGCGCGGGCCGTTGGAGCGTCCGCCCTCCTGCGGGCCGCGGAAACCGCCCTGGCGGGGGCCGCCTGCAGGGCCGCGGCCTTCCCGGGGCTGACGCGGCGGGGGCGGGGGCAGCAGGCGCTTGATGGACAGTGCGATCTTGCCATCCGGTGCAATGTTGATGACCTGCACCTTTACGTCATCGCCATCGTGCAGCACCGTGTTGATATCCTGCACGAACTCGTTGGATACCTCGGAAATGTGGACCATGCCAACGCGGCCTTCCGGCAGCGCCACAAATGCGCCAAAAGGCTTTACGCCGGTCACACGGCCCTCGAATACGTTCCCTACCTCAATTGCCAAAACTCAATACTCCTTGTTTTCCAAATACTATCGACCTGCCGCAGCGGTCAGTTGCCGGTCACATCCACAAAGATGCGCTCGTTGGGTGCGGCGTAGTTGTAAGAGTCGCGTGCGACCCACTCGGTGATCTGGTCGGCATCGCCGCTCAGTACGCGCTGCAGCTCCTGGTTCTCGGTCTGTTGCTGCGCCACCTGTTCGTTCAGTGTTTCCAGTTCTGCCCGCTTGGAGCTGATGGTGACCTGATTGGAGATATAGGCCGCCAGCATACTGAGCAAAAGCAGCACAAAAAACAGGCGGAACGCCATTGTGACCACTGCATTCTTTCTGCGTTTTTTGCGTCCCGTATTCGTCATTGCCTTACGCTCCCGTCTGAACAGCAGACTTCCTGCGTCTGTTCTCTTACTTTGATACGTTTGAATTATACAACACCAGCCGCTGGTTTGGCAAGTTCTTTTTGGATTTTTTTGCGGTTCTTTCCGCGTTCCGGCGTAATTTGCGTGCAGCTTTGCCCGCAGCGCGGCGGGCGCGCAGGGGCCGTACCACAAATCGGTGCAAAAACCGGCCCGGCAGGCACAGCAGCTTTACCAGCAGCCGCCCCAGCCCGCGCAGCGGGATGCCCAGCACTCCGGCAGCGCACAGCGCCGCCGCAAAGGCCGCCAGCACCATGTACCACCGCAGCACGCCGGCGGCACTGCAGCCGGCAGCGTAGCTCTGGCAGGCCAGCAGCACCGTGCCGGAAAGCAGTACATCCGGCAAAAATGCCGCCCTGCCCCGCACCGGCAAAAACGCCCGCGCAGCGCCCAGAGCGGCCCCCAGCACAGCACAGGCGGCGATCTCCTGCCACAGCCGGGCAGGCAGCAGCACCTGTACCATCAGCGCAGCAGCCGGTGCCAGAAGCCCCCGGCTGTGTGGGCGGCGGTATACTCCAGCCCATCGAACCGCCCCGTCAGCTTTGCCTCTCCTGCTTCCAGATCCAGTGTCTGCATACTGAGCTGCGCACCGGACAGATGCAGGATGCCCTTGCCGGTCTCCAGCGCGGCGCTCTCGGCGCTGCAGTGCAGCACCCTTTGCACCCCGGTAACGGTAAGCCTGCTGCGGCTCTCCAGTATAAGGTCATGGGGCAGCGCCGGTTTTGCGGCAGTTTTGTCCATAGGCAGTCCCCCTTCTGCAGCATTGTATGTGCACAGGGGGGCTGTTATACCGCCTTACTCCGCAAGCACCTCGTACATCTCCCGGGCCACATCCTTGGTACGGGGTTCCACATCCGAGAGCACCCGTACCTTGATAGGCCGGTTGCCGAAGGTCACCTCGATGATATCGCCGGCATTGACAGCCTGGCTGGCCTTGGCCACCTTGCCGTTGATGAGGATGCGGCCGGCATCGGCCACCTCGTTTGCCACCGTGCGGCGCTTGATGAGCCGCGAGACCTTGAGATATTTATCCAGACGCATGTGCGTTCTCCTTTCATCAAAAAAGCCGCCGCACCTTGTGCAGGCAGCGGCGGCGTGACGGAAACCGATTACAGGGTGTCCTTGAGGGACTTGCCGGGCTTGAACACGATGCTGCGGGAAGCGGCGATCGTGATAGGCTCGCGGGTGCGGGGGTTGATGCCCTGACGCTCGGCGCGCTCACGCACCTCAAAGGTGCCAAAGCCGGAGATGGTGATCTTTTCGCCATCGGTCATGGCCTTGCCC
Organism: uncultured Faecalibacterium sp.; assembly: GCA_934553285.1. Taxonomy (GTDB): domain Bacteria; phylum Bacillota; class Clostridia; order Oscillospirales; family Ruminococcaceae; genus Faecalibacterium. The sequence continues at coordinate 14,329 of CAKTFD010000030.1, forward strand.
AGTGCCTCAAACACGGCGCTCACTGCCTGCTCTGCGCTCTTTTTGCTCATCTCGGTGTTTGCCGCAACCTGTGCGATCAAGTCGGTCTTGGTCATAATATTTTGCCTCCATCTGTTTTTACTCTGTGTTTTCTCTCGTTCTATCGGAGCAGGTCACTCGACCTGGATACCGCGTTCTTCCTGTGCCAGACATTGCCGGACAAAGCGCCCGGATGCAAAGGTCAGCGCCTCTTCCGCATCCACACCCGCAAGGCGGGCAGCGTTGGCGGCGGCAAACAGCATTTTCCCTGCGGCATCCTGCTTTGCATCGGCCGGGGCCAGGGCAAAGGCCTGCACTGCAGCCTCCAGCTGCTGCTGTGCCGCAGCCGCATCCTGCTGACCGCAGCCATGCCCGGCGGCGCGCTTCTGCAGCTTCTGCGCCCGCATGAGCGCGGGCAGTGTGGCAGGCACGGTGGCCAGCTCATCGGCCAGGGTAGTACGCCCCTTTTCCTTATTTTTGAGCGCATCCCAGCTGTTTATACCGGCATTTTCTGCTGCAGAGGATGCAAAGATGTTCGGGTGCCGGAACACCAGTTTTTCGCACACGGTGCGGCACACATCCTCAAAGGTAAAGCGGCCGCGCTCCTCTTCCATAGCAGCATGGAACACCACCTGCATGAGCACATCCCCCAGCTCCTCCCGGAGCAGGACGGCATCATCTGCATCAATGGCTTCCAGCGCCTCGCAGGTTTCTTCCAGGAAATTTTTGCGGATGGACGCATGGGTCTGCACCTTATCCCACGGGCAGCCGTGTTCCGGGTCGCGCAGGATGCGGATCACCTGCAGCAGCTGCTCCGCCGTATAGGGCGGCTGTGGGGTCCAGTCCAGCATACGTTCCATCTCCTTTGCAAAAGGTACTGTAGATTCTACCGCACCTTTTGCGGTTTTTCAAGCAGAAGCCCGCATTTTTCCAGCATTTTTCATGGTTTTCTGCTCTTTTCACAAAAACAGGACGGCATCCTGTGGGGGATGCCGCCCTGTTGCGGACATTTTATGCCAGGGTAGCGCTTACAGCTGCGCACCGCACTTGTTGCAGAACAGTGCATCGTCTGAGACCGGTGCGCCGCACTGCGGGCAGGTCTTGCGGGCAGGCTCGGCGGCTTCTGGTGCAGCTGCATCGTCCATGGGGGCAGCATCAGGTTCCTCGTAATCCACCTCGGCAGCTTCTGCCGGGGTCAGGGTCGCCCGCAGGCGGGTGATCTCCTGCTCGATGGTATCGATCATCTCGATATATTTATCCACCAGCGGCTGGTTTTCTTCCTTGCCCTTGGCCAGGCTGTATACCAGTGCACCCAGCTGGCGCTGTGCCTTGAGCAGCTTGCCCTGCTCGTTTACCAGCAGCGCCTGGGTCTTGCCCTTTTCAGCCAGATCCATTGCGGCATTTTTGCCTTTTTCAGCATATTCCAGACCCATTGCCTTGATCTTGTTAAAATCCATAAAAGACACCTCTCTTATTCTGGCAGTTTTCTCTGCAGACTGCGGCGCACCGCTGCGCCATACCGGGATCATATTTCCATTATAGCGCAGCGCCATGGCAATTGCAACGCGCGCACCGCAATTTTAACAGTTTGGTGCCGTTTTGGAAACAAATTTTTCGCATTTTCGGGGCCGGTCAGGTGCGGCTGCCGTAAAATTCCTGCAGCATACTGTCGGCGGGCAGCAGGTCCAGCGGCAGCGGATCCACCTGCTCGAAGCGGCGGGCTGTTTCGTCCCAAAGTTCGGCGTTGTGGCCTTCCAGCGTGAACTGACGGCGCACCTCGCCCAGCAGATGGGAGATCAGGCCCAGCTCATAGGTAAACGAGGTATCCAGCAGAAAATCCGCGGTGGTCTTGAAGCCCTTGATATACCGGGTCTCGCCATCCAGCACCTTATCCCACATGGAAAGGGTCTTTGCGGGGCTGCGGCCGCGGGCGGCGGCGTCCCGCAGGGTACGGCGGCACAGCCGGATATCCTGGGTGTTGATGACCCGGCGGCCATCGATGCAGTATTCCTCCCGCAGGCCGGCATAGATGCGGTAGATCTGGTCGTCCCGCACAAGGCCGGTCAGCTCCGGGTTGAGGGCATGGATGCCCTCAACGATGCACACGCCGCCCTGCAGATCGATGGGTTCCACCTCCGCAGCGCGCTGCTCGGTCGTAAAATCATAAATGGGCAGGTCGGCTTTGCCGGTCTCACTCAGCTCCCGCAGGCACTGCTTGATCAGGGGCAGATCCAGTGTGTCAAGGTTTTCGTAATCCAGCGTGCCATCCGGCATTTTGGGGTAGTAGGCAGCGCCCTTGAAGAAATTATCCAGGCTCACCACCTGTGCCGGGGTGCCCTGCCGGATCAGTGCCTTGGCCAGGCAGTGGGCGCTGGTGGTCTTGCCGCTGGCCGAGGGGCCGGTCAGCATAACGATCTTTGCCCCGGAGGCGCGCACCTTCTGGGCGGCATACTGCACCCGCCGGGCATAGCTGTTCTCGCTCAGTTCGGCCAGCGCCTGCGGGCTGCGCGCCGCCACATTATACAGCTCGACTTCAACCAGTCGTTTCGGCACCCAGATCGTGATCATAAAACTCAGCCACTCCTTTTTTCCGGTCCAGTACCTCCGCAAAGCGCTGGATATACTCGTTCGGATACTTAAAATTGAAGATACGCTGCATCCGTTTGCCCCCATCGGCCACCAGTTTGGTGCTTCCGCCGGCACCGGCCGAGAGGATGGTCTGGACTTCCTCCATGATATAGATATTATAGTAGCCTTCGTGGCCCGGCTTGCACCAGCCCACATTTTCCAGATTCTGCAGTGTATTCTTCTGGCGGTAGAGGTAATAGGGGCGGTAGCCTGCCTCGGCCAGCAGCCGGCACTTTTCCAGCATGGCGGCCACATCTGCGTAGTCGTTCTCCTTCTGATCCTCGATCACGATGCGGGAGGCCCGCTTGAGGGTCAGGGTGTGGACGGTGATGTTCTCCGGATCCAGTGCGATGGCCTGCCGCAGGCTGTGCTCAAAGCCTTCCACCGTGTCGCCGGGCAGCCCGGCGATGAGGTCCATGTTGATATCCTCGTGCCCGGCGCGGCGGGCTTCGGCGTAGCAATCCAGGATATCCTGTGCCGAATGCCTGCGCCCGATGTTAGCCAGCACCGCGTCCGAGAAGGTCTGGGGATTGATGGAGATGCGGGTAGCGCCATACTCCTTGATGACCGCCAGCTTTTCGGCATCGGTGCAGTCCGGGCGGCCCGCTTCCACCGTATATTCTACGAGCCGGGACAGGTCAAAATTCGCCCGGACGGTGCCCATCAGCTGCCGCAGCTGGTCTGCAGACAGGCTGGTGGGGGTGCCGCCGCCGATGTAGATGCTGCACAGGGTCAGCCCGGCCCGCTCTGCCTGGATGCGGATCTCCTCCACCTCCCTGCACAGGCAGTCCACGTAGGGCTGCACCAGCTTGCGGTCCCGATCCAGGTTGCAGCTGACAAAGCTGCAGTAGCTGCACCGGGAGGGGCAGAACGGGATGCCAATATACAGGCTGTAGGTCTTGGGGGCGCTGCCCAGCTGCAGGATCGGCTCCTGCAGGTCGGCAATGGCTTTGGCCATCTGGTACTTTTCCGCCGAGCAATCGAACCGCTGCAGGAAAAAGCGGTCGATCTCCGCTTCGCTCCACCCGGCGGCCCGCTTATCGTGGATCAGGCGCACCGGGCGCACACCGGTCATCTTGCCCCAGGGCGGGCGAAGCCCCGTCCACTGGCGCAGCAGGTCGTAGGTCAGGCTGGCAAGGGCAAATTCCGGCGTTTCCCCGCCCTGCTCCACGGGGAGCGGCAGCGGTGCCTGCAGTGTTTTGCATTGCGCGCCCTGCCGTACCATCACACGCAGGCCGGTATCCGTTTTTTCTGCCCACAGGCAGTCCTCGGCGGCCTCCGGCGGGGTCAGGGTCAAAGGTGCCATAGGGTAAAACAGGCGGGCAAGATGCTCCACCTCATACCCGGAGGGCAGCCCTGTAATATAGATCTTCATGTCGTTCACTCTTTAAAAAATGTCGTTGCCGCCGCGCAGCGCGCTGCGGATATAGTAGTTGTTGTCCAGCTCCGCGCCAAAGGTAGAAAACTCGCCGTGGCCGGGCAGCACCTGGGTCTCCCGGGGGATGGGCAGCTGCGCCAGCTTGCGCAGGCTTTCAGCCATCTGTGCGCTGCTGCCGCCCTCCAGGTCGGTGCGGCCGATGCTGCCTGCAAACAGCGTATCACCGCAGAACAGGTATGCATCGCACAGCAGCACCACGCTGCCGGGCGTGTGGCCGGGGGTGTGCCAGACGGTAAAGGACAGCTCATCCACCCGGATGACCTCCCCCTCCGTGTAGCTGCAGTCCGCAGCGGCAAGCGGATACATCCGATCCCCGGCAAGGTCTGCTTTTTCACAGTAAAGGGTCGCATTCCACTCTGCTTTCAGGGCGGCTGCGCTGCCCACATGGTCGTAGTGGCCGTGGGTACACAGGATGGTGGTAAGGGTGGCATTATGCTGTTTTAAAATATCATCGTAGCTCTGCACATCCGCCGCCGGGTCGATGACCACGGCATGGCCTGCGTCCGAAATGAGCAGAAAGGTATTGGTGTACAGCGGCGCAGCGGCCGGGATATGAAAACCTTGCATGGTTACTCCTTCTTTTTCCACTCGTCCGTATCGATGATGATGGTGCAGGGGCCTTCGTTGACCAGGGACACCTGCATATCCGCGCCAAACTCGCCGTGCTGTACCTCCTTGAGGCCGTGCTTGTTCATCTCCGCGAGGAACAGCTCGTAGGCATCCACCGAGAGCGGCGGCTTTGCGGCTTTGATAAAGCTGGGCCGGTAGCCTTTTCTGGTATCCCCGTACAGGGTAAACTGGCTCACCACCAGTGCCGAGTAACCCAGGTCCCGGGCGCTCAGGTTCAGCTTGCCCTCCGCATCCGGAAAAATGCGCAGGCCCGCGCACTTATCGGCCAGCTTGGGCACAATGTCCAGGCTGTCGGTATCCTTGACCCCCAGCAGGATCATAAGCCCCGGCCCGATGGCACGGGGGTCGCCGCCGTTCACCCGCACACTGGCGGAGGAAACGGCCTGAATGACTGCTCGCATCTGTTAACTCCTTGTCACCTTGAGCACATCCCGCACCTTGGAAAGGCGCGCCACCACACGGTTGAGATGCTCGGTATTGTTGATGCCGATGGTCAGGCTGACCACGGCGCAGTTATTTTCTACCTGACGGGCGTTCATAGCATAGATGGGCACCCGGATATCCGCCAGCGCACTGAGCACATCCTGCAGCAGCTCGTTGCGGTTCAGCGCAATGATCTCCAGCCCGGCCTTGTAGCTGTCCTTGACGCTGTCGGCCCAGTAGGCCTTGACCCAGCGGGGCGCGTTGGAGGGATCCTTCATGCTGGCAACGGCATTGGCGCAGTTCTGCTTGTGGATGGACACCCCGAAGCCACGGGTGATAAAGCCCACGATGGGGTCGCCGGGCAGCGGGCTGCAGCACTTGGCAAACTTGATGGGGGTATTGTCAAACCCCTCCACCACCACGCCGTCAGTAGCGTGCACCCGGCTCAGATCCACCTTGGGCAGATCCTCCGCCGGTTTATTTTCCTCGGCCTCGGCGGCTTTCAGCTTCTGCCACTCTTCCTTGATCTTGGGCAGACAGTTGGCGATGGTCATGCCGCCGTAGCCAATGGCGGCATACAGCTCCTCGGCATTGTTCTGGCGCAGGCGGCGGGAGCAGCTGTCGATAAAGGCATCCAGCTGGTCGTCCGGAATGATGACCATTTCCCGGCGCAGCTCCTTGGACAGTGCGTCCCGGCCCTGCTGGATGTTCTCCTCCCGGCGCATCTTCTTGAACCAGTTGCGGATCTTGCTCTTGGCCTCGCTGGTGCGCACGATCTTGAGCCAGTCGCGGCTGGGGCCTTTATCCGCCGGGCCAAGGATGACCTCGATGATCTCGCCGGTAGCAACGATATGGTCGATGGGCACCATGCGGTTGTTCACCTTACAGCCCACCATGCGGTTGCCCACCGCCGAATGGATGGCGTAGGCAAAATCGATGCAGGTGGCACCGGTGGGCAGGTTGATGACATCGCCCTTGGGGGTAAAGGCAAATACTTCCTCCGGCAGCAGGTCGCTTTTCAGGTCGTGGAGCAGGTTGCCGGAGTCCTCGCTCAGGCGCTGGTTCTCCAGCAGCTGGCTGACCCAGGCCAGCCGGTCGTCCAGCTTATCGTGGCCCTCGCGGCCCTCCTTGTACTTCCAGTGGGCCGCCACGCCGTACTCGGCCTGCTCATCCATCTTGCGGGTGCGGATCTGCACCTCAAAGGGGATGCCCTCGTGGCCGATGACGGTGGTGTGCAGGCTCTG
>CAKTFD010000031.1 GCA_934553285.1 uncultured Faecalibacterium sp.
GGCAAATCCACCATCGGCCGCAGCATCATCCGGCTGTACGACCCCACCGCAGGCAAGATCACCTTTGACGGGCAGGATATCAGCGGCAAGCTGAACCACAGCCAGAACAGCACCCTGCGCACTCAGATGCAGATGATCTTCCAGGACCCCATGGCCTCCCTGAACCCCCGCAAAAAGGTGGAGGACATCATCGGCGAGGGACTGGATATCCACCACATGTACAAGACCCCGGCCGAACGCCGGGAGAAGGTGGAAAAGATCCTTGCCAAGGTCGGCCTTGCCCCGGAGCACGCCGAGCGCTACCCCCACCAGTTCTCCGGCGGCCAGCGCCAGCGTGTGGGCATCGCCCGCGCCCTTATCATGAACCCCAAGCTCATCATCGCCGATGAATGCATCTCGGCGCTGGATGTATCCATTCAGGCGCAGGTGGTCAACCTGATGAAGGATATCCAGCAGGAGACCGGTACGGCCTACCTGTTCATCGCACACGACCTGTCCATGGTAAAGTATATCTCTGACCGCATCGGCGTGCTGCACCTGGGGCATCTGCTCGAAACCGGTACCACCGAGGAGATCTTTGAGCACCCCATCCACCCTTATACCCGCAGCCTGCTGTCGGCCATCCCGTTGCCCAACCCGGTGGTGGAAAAGCGCCGTGTGGCCGAAACTTACGACTACGCTGCCTCCGGCATCGACTACACCCAAGGCACCAACCACCATGTAGAGGGCAGCCACTACGTCAAGTGCACCGACGCCGAGTTTGCCGCGTGGTGCAGGTAAGCGCTCCTGTATCGTTCCAAAAACAGCATCTGCAGCTTTCGCCTGTGTATCCCCGGATACTGCGAATTTGCTGCAGGTGCTTTTTTGCTGCAAATCTCCGCAAATCTCTTTCCAAACTGCGCGATTTGCGGTATGCTATGGTTATCTGCATTCAAAAAGAAAAGCGAGGTGCACACCATGGCCCAATATCTTGCAAAGCGCATCGGCCGCTCGGTCCTGACCCTGTTCCTCATCGTAACGCTGGTGTTCTGCCTGCTGCGGCTCATGCCGGTGGAAGGCTACTTTGCAAACTACGAAAAAATGTCCGAGGCACAGATCCAGGCCGGGCTGCAGTCCATGGGCCTATTGGATCCGCTGCCGGTGCAGATCGGCCGCTTTTGGAAAAACGCGCTGCACGGCGACCTGGGCGTGAGCCATATTTATAAGGTAAACGCCCCGGTGACCCGGATCCTGGCCCAGAAGCTGCCCATCTCCATCCAGATGGGCGTACTGGCCATGCTGCTCAGCCTTGTGCTGGGCATCCCGCTGGGGCTTGTGATGGGGCGCTATAAGGGCCGCTGGCCGGACAAGCTGGGCACGGCGCTCATCGTGCTGATCCAGGCAGTGCCGGCGGCGGTGTACTTTTTGTACATCCAGATGTACGGCACCGCTGCCGTGGGCGTAGGGCTTTTGTTCAACGCTGCCGACTGGCGGTACTGGGTGCTGCCGGTGTGCAGCATGAGCCTGGCCAACCTGGCCTTTTACGCCATGTGGCTGCGCCGCTATATGGTGGACGAAAGCAACAAGGACTATGTGCGCCTTGCCCGCGCCAAGGGTGTGAGCGAGCACAATATCGCTTTGCACCATGTGTTCCGCAATGCCATGGTGCCGTTGGTGCAGTATATCCCCTCCGCTTTTCTCAACACCGTGGTCGGTTCCATCTACATCGAGAGCCTGTACAGCATCCCCGGCATGGGCGGGCTGCTGGTCACCTGCGTACAGCGCCACGACAACACCATGGTACAGGGCATCGTGCTGCTGTACGCCTGCGTGGGCATCGTGGGGCTGATCCTGGGCGATCTGCTGATGGTGCTCATCGACCCCCGCATCAACTTTGGCAGGAAAGAAGGTGGCCGCTGATGCTCAAACGCCAACGTTCCCGCCAGCTGGAAGCACAGCTGGACGCCCTGCAGAAGGATGGCCCCGCCGCCTGGGCAGCACTGCCGGAGGATGCACTGTTCACCCCCGCCGGGTTCAGCCAGCAGCAGGCCGAAGCCACGGCAGGCTCCAACTACAGCTACTGGGGCAGCACCTTCCGCGCCTTTTTTAAAAACAGACTGGCGGTGGCCCTGCTGACCGCGCTGACAGCGGTGGTGGTATTTGCCTTTGTGCAGCCGCTGCTGCCCGGGCAGGCCGACCCCAACCTGTGCGCCGTAGACCCGGTTACCGGCATCCAGTTCCGCAACATCGCCCCCGGGCAGGATGGCTTTATCTGGGGGTCCAACTCCATTGGGCAGGACCTGTGGGCACGCATCTGGGCCGGTGCACGCACCAGCCTGACCATTGCCTTTTTTGTGGCCCTGATCGAGGCACTGGTGGGTATTACCGCCGGGGTGCTGTGGGGCTATGTGCGCGGGCTGGACTTTATCTTTACCGAACTGTACAACATTTTTGATAACATCCCCACCGCCATCGTGCTGATTCTCATCTCCTACGTGGCCACCCCCAGCATCTGGACCATGATCCTGGGCATGTCCATCAAGGGGTGGATCGAGATGGCACGCTTTATCCGCAACCAGATCCTTATCATCCGCGACCGGGATTATAATGTAGCCTCCCGCTGCATCGGCACCCCCACCCTGCGCATCGTACTGCGCAACCTGCTGCCGTATCTGGTATCGGTCATCATGCTGCGCATGGCCCTTACCATCCCGGAGGCCATCGGCAACGAGGTGTTCATCACCTACATCGGCCTGGGGCTGTCGGTGGAGACCCCCTCGCTGGGCAACCTGGTCAACGATGGCCGCAAGGTGATGATGCAGGCCGGGCTGCGCTATCAGCTGCTGTACCCCACCCTGATCCTGAGCTTTGTCACCATCGCGTTTTACCTGATCGGCAGCGCCTTCTCGGATGCCGCCGACCCCAGGAACCATCTGCAGTAAGGAGGGCATCATGCAAACTACAGCTCCCATCCTCTCGGTACGCGGCCTGCAGATCCGGTTCGATCTGCGCGGCCGCACCCTGCACGCCATCCGGGACATCGACCTGGATCTCTACCGGGGCGAGGTGCTGGCCATCGTAGGCGAGAGCGGCTCCGGCAAGAGCGTGTTTACCAAGAGCTTTATGGGCCTTCTGGATGCCAACGGTGCCATCACCGGCGGCAGCATCGATTATTACGGCACACCGGACGGCAGCCCGCTGCGGCTCTCGGCCCTGCGGGAAGAAAAAGCCTGGCTGGCTATCCGCGGCGGGGAGATCGCCATGGTGATGCAGGACCCCATGACCAGCCTGAACCCCCTCAAGACCATCGGGGACCAGATCACCGAGGCCGTTACCCTGCATCAGGGGCTGAAAGGTGCCGCCGCCCGGGAAAAGACCCTGGGCTACCTGCAGGATGTAGGCATCCCCGACCCGGCATTGCGCTGCAGGCAGTACCCGCACGAGTTTTCCGGCGGTATGCGGCAGCGGGTGGTCATAGCCATCGCGCTGGCCTGCAACCCGAAGATCCTGCTCTGTGACGAGCCTACCACCGCGCTGGATGTGACCATTCAGGCACAGATCCTGCAGCTGCTGCGGCAGATGCAGCAGAAATACCACCTGACCATCGTGCTCATCACCCACGACCTGGGCGTTGTGGCCAACATCGCTGACCGGGTGGCCGTGATGTATGCCGGCGACATCGTGGAGATCGGCACCGCCGATGAGATCTACTACGACCCCCGCCACCCCTATACCTGGGCGCTGCTGTCCAGTATGCCCCAGATGGGCGTCCGCGGGCAGGACCTGTTCAGCATCCCGGGCACCCCGCCCAACCTGTTTGCGGAGATACACGGCGATGCCTTTGCGCCCCGCAACCCGCAGGCGCTGAAGATCGATTTTGTCAAGCGGCCCCCCTATTTTGCGGTATCGCCCACCCACAAGGCCCGCACCTGGCTGCTGGACCCCCGGGCACCCCACATCGAACCGCCTGCTGCGGTGAAAAAACTGCAAAAGGAGGGGCTGTGACATGGCAGAGCCTTTACTGGAAGTAAAGAACCTGCAGGTGACCTACGGCAGCGGCCGCAAGGCCTGCCCTGCGGTGCAGAATGCAAATTTTACCATCTATAAGGGCGAGACCTTTGGCCTTGTGGGCGAGAGCGGCTCCGGCAAGACCACCATTGGCCGCGCCATCCTGCGCATCCTGCCCACCACGGGCGGCGAGATCCTGTACAAGGGACAGCGGATCAATGGCCGCATCTCCCGCGCACTGGACCGGCAGCTCACCCGCGAGATCCAGATGATCTTTCAGGACCCGCAGTCCTCGCTGAACGAGCGGGCCAAGGTGAGCTACATCGTAAGCGAGGGCCTGCAGAACGTGCGGCCGGAGCTTACCCCCGCCCAGCGGGAGGAAAAGGTCCGCCAGGCGCTGCTGGATGTGGGGCTTCTGCCGGAGTTTGCCTCCCGCTTCCCGCACGAGTTTTCCGGCGGGCAGCGCCAACGCATCGGCATTGCCCGGGCGCTGATCGTGGAGCCGGAGTTCATCGTGGCCGATGAGCCTATCAGCGCGCTGGATATGTCCATCCGTGCGCAGGTGCTCAACCTGCTGCGCCACCTGCAAAAGGAGCGCGGCATCACCTACCTGTTCATCGCGCACGACCTTTCGGTCATGCGGTACATCTCGGACCGCATCGCCGTGATCCACAGGGGCAGCATCGTGGAGCTGGCCGATGCCGAGGAGCTGGCAGCCCACGCCATCCACCCCTACACCCGCAGCCTGCTGTCCGCCATCCCCATGCCGGACCCCCGCCGGGAGCGGGCAAAAAAGCTGCTGGTGTACCACCCTGCCCCGCGCGACCCCGCAGCGCCTCCCAGCTGGCAGGAGCTGCGCCCCCGGCACTGGGTGCTGTGCACCGCCGCCGAGGCCCGGCAGTGGCTGGAGGAAACTTCCTGACGGGCAGGGCGCCGCCTCCTGAAAAAAGAATGCAAGGAAAGGTCTTGTTCGTATGACAGAAAACACCCAGCAGCCGGTCTACGCCTCTGTGGCCAGACCCTGGCTGAAATATTATGACGAAAAATACATTACCCAGACCCCGCCGGCGTGCAGCGCGTTTGAGCTGATCTGCCGCAACAACCGCAGCCACCTGGGGGATACTGCGCTGGAATACTATGGCCGCAGGATCCGCTTTGCTGACCTGATCGTCCAGGTAAAAAAGACCGCCGCCGCCCTGCGCGCGCTGGGGGTGCAGCAGGGCGATATCATCACGGTGGTCAGCGTGATGACCCCGGAGGTCATCTACTGCTTTTATGCCGCAGATATGATCGGGGCCACCCTGAATCTGGTGGATCCCCGCTACAGCGCCGAGGGCATCCACGACTATATCCAGGAGGTGGACTCCCGCCTGCTCATCTGCCTGAGCGCCGTTTATGAGCGCTGCCGCCAGGCCGCAAAGCATACCAGCATTGAGAAGGTGCTGGTCATCAGCCCGGCCGATTCCCTGCCGGGGCACCTGGCCCTCGGCTACCGGCTGACCACCCCGGATGCGAACTGCTACAAATCCAATGTGATCCGCTGGAAGGATTTTATCGCAGCCGGTAAGGGGCACAGCAGCTGTGCCGTGCCCTACGACCCGCAGCATGCCTGCGTGGTGGTGCACACCGGCGGCACCACCGGCTCCCCCAAGGGCGTTATGCTGACCGACCTCAATTTCAACGCCCTTGCGCAGGAGTTTGCCGCCCAGAGCCGTCTGTTCCACCGTGGGCAGAAGCTGATGAACATTATGCCGCCGTTTATCGCCTACGGCTACAGCTGCGGTGTGCATATGCCGCTGGTCATGGGGCTGCATGTCATCATCATCCCAAAGCTCGACCCCGACAAGCTGGGGGCCCTTGTGTGGAAGTATAAGCCGGAACACATGTTCGGCGTGCCGGCCCACTACCAGCAGCTGGCCGCCGACCCACTGCTGCAGGACAAGGACCTCTCCTTTATCCTCAATTACGCAGCCGGCGGCGATTCGCTGCCGCTGGGGGCTGAGCAGCGCGTCAACCAGTTCCTCCATGCGCACGGGGTCGCCTATCCGCTGGCCAAAGGCTACGGCATGACCGAGGTCTCCTCCGCTGCCACCATAGCGGCCGGCACGGTTACCAAGCCCGGCAGTGTGGGTATCCCGATGGTCAACACCATCGTGTCCGTCTTTGTGCCCGGCACCGATGCCGAACTGCCCATCGGCGCACAGGGCGAGCTGTGCATCTGCTCCCCCACCATCATGAAGGGCTACTACAATAACCCCGAGGAAACTGCGCTGGTCCTGCGCCGCCATGCCGATGGCCAGCTCTGGGTGCATACCGGAGACATCGGCTCCATGGATGCAGACGGCTTTGTGTATCTGGACTCCCGCATCAAGCGGCTCATCATCCGGCACGATGGCTTTAAGGTGTTCCCCTCCATGATCGAAAATGTCATCAGCCGCCACCCGGCGGTGCGCCAGTGCTGCGTGGTGGGCTGCGCCGATACCGCACACGCGCAGGGCCGCCTGCCCTTTGCCTACATCGTACCGGCCCCTGGCGCGGAAAAGAAAAAGCGCCAGATCCTGCGCGAGCTGCGGCAGCTGTGCAAAGAGGAGCTGCCGGAATACGTCCAGCCGGTCGGGTACCGTTTTCTCTCCGCTCTGCCGATGACCCCGGTGGGCAAGGTGGACTACCGTAAACTGGAAGAGGACTGACCCTCTGCCGGTCCGCAGCACACCCCCTCCCCCATAAGGAGAGGGGCTACCTTGAAGAAAGAAGGAATCCGTTATGAAGTATCCCCGTTTTGCCGCATGGCTGTGCAGCGCCGCCGCGCTGGTGCTGCTGGCTGTGCCCGCCTTTGCACAGGCCCCGGACAGCCTGCCGCCGCAGGATGCCGCACAGACCAATCTCCTTCTGGCCGAGGTCCTGCCGCCCACACAGGAACCGGCGCAGACCCCCGAGGACGAAACGACCGCACCGGAAGCACAGCCGCAGCGCACCTATGTTGCCCTGGGTGACAGCATCGTTTCCGGCGTGGGGCTGACAGGCTTCCAGTATAAGCAAGCCGCCATTGGTCTGGACATCTCGCCCAACTTTGAGGGCTACCCCGCGCAGTGCTATGTGGCGCTGGTGGGCAAGGCCCTTGGGCTGGACCGGCAGCACGCCATCGATCTGGGCCTGCCCGGCCTGATGACCGGCGACCTTGTGGAGCTGCTGCGCACCGGTGCCATGGCCCAGATGAACCAGCCCGCCGGCACCTGGTACGTTTACCCGCAGTTTCTGGACTACCTGAAACGGGCGGATATCATCAGCGTGCAGATCGGCTCCAACGATGCGCTGGTGCCCGCCATCGTGGCGCTGGGCGAAGCCACCAACTGGAAAAGCGAACAGCTGGCCGCAACCATGGTCAGCGGCGTCCTGCGGGATCTCAGCTGGGAGAACCTCCGCCAGCTGAACGACAGCCTTGCGCAGCTCAAGCTCACCCGGGAGGAATCCCGAGCCACCAGCCAGCTGCTGCTCAAGGGCGGCATTGCCGCCATCTGTGCGCAGGCCTACAGCAACGCCGCCGTCAATATGCCGCAGGTGGTAGCGGCCCTGCGCGCCCTGAACCCGGACGCACAGATCCTGCTGGTGGGCTACACTAACCCCGTGCCCCTGCTGCCGGAGTGGAGCCGCTTTTTTGACCAGATGAACCAGCTGGCCAAAGACCTTGCCGCCCAGAACGAGAATGTGACCTATGTGTCCATTCCCTTTGCCATGACTGCGGCGGACGGCCACCCCACCGTAAGCGGCCACCGCTACATTGCAAAGCGCCTGCTGCGGGCCATCCAATAAATCCCTGTTTTATAAAAAAGCCGCAAAGGGCTGCTGCACGAAATACTGTGCAGCAGCCCTTTGCGCTATCTGGCATATTTTTTTGTCTTTAACTCACCCGGCCGCTCTCTACCGAAAAGCTGATATCCGCCGCTGCCATGGTGGACTTGCGGTGTGACACCAGCAGCACGGTGCGGTCTTTGCAGGCACTGCGGACGGCGCGGAGGATGATCCCCTCGTTCAGGCTGTCCAGGTTGGAGGTAGGCTCGTCCAGCAGCAGGAAGGGGGCATCGTGCAAGAAGGCGCGTGCCACCCCGATGCGCTGCCGCTCGCCGCCGGATAACGTGCTGCCCAGCTCCCCCACAGGGGTATCGTAGCCCTTGGGCAGGCTGCGGATAAAGTCATCCAGTGCGGCCTTTTTGCAGGCATCCTCCACCTCCGCCTGGGTGGCATCCCGCCGGGCGATACGGATATTGTTGCCGATGGTATCCGCAAACAGCTCCGTTTCCTGGGTCACAAGGCTCTCCTGCGCCCGCAGGGCGGCGGTGTTCACCTGCCGGATATCCTCCGCCCCAAAGCGGATGGTGCCGCTGTTCACATCCCAAAAGCGCATCAGCAGCCGCAAAAAGGTGGATTTGCCGCTGCCGGAGCGGCCGGTGATGCCCACGATCTTCTTTTCCGGGATGGTCAGGCTTACATCCTGCAGCACCTGCTCGTCCCCGTAGGCAAAGCACACATGGCTGGCTTCGGCACCTGCAAAAACAGCGTCCGCGCCATGGGTCACCTCCGGGGTCACAGGCTGCTCGTCCAGCAGGTCCAGCACACGGTCTGCGCTGGCAAACACCTGGGTCAGGCTGGCCCCCAGGTTCGCCAGCGCCACCACCGGGCCAAAGGAGCTGAGGGCGGCCAGGGTGCACACCAGCATCCCTTCTGCCCCAAGCTGGCCGCGCCGGTACAGCCAAAGGCCTGTTCCCAGCACGGCCAGGGTGGTAAACAGGATCAGCGTATTGGTGATGGCCACCGTCAGCCCCTCGCGGTATTTCAGCGCCTTTTGTTTTGCACCCAGCAGCGTGCTGTGGGCTGTGATGCCCGCAGCGCGGGCAGCGGTATCCTGATACTGCAGGGTATCCCGCAGGCCGCGCAGGCTCTCCAGTACAAAGCTGTTGGTATCGGCCAGCGCCTGCCGGTATTCCCGGGCGGCGGCACTGCCATGTCTGGCGCTCCACACCGGCAGCGCCACCCCCACCAGCAGGTAGCCTGCCAGCAGCACCAGCGCAGGCAACAGATGCCAGTGTGCCGTAAAGGCCGTCATGCCCACGACCCAGAGCACGGCGATGCACACCGGCGAGATGGTGTGAGCGTAGAACACCTCCAGCGCCTCGATATCGGCGGTGATCAGGGAGATCAGATCGCCCCGGTCGCGGCCTTCCAGTTTTGCCGGGGTCAGGCGGCGCAGCGCGCCAAATACCTTATCCCGGATGAGCGCCAGCAGTTTAAAGGCGATATAATGGTTGGAGGCCTGCTCGGCATAGCGCAGCACGCCGCGCAGCAGGGCAAACAGCAGGATGCATCCAAAGGCGGTGCCCGCCGTGTGCAGCGGGCTGGGCAGGCCTGCTGCGGCCAGCAGAGCAAAGCCGCCGAACAGGGTGATAAAGGTAGCGCAGAAATGCCCTGCCACTCCCATAACGATGGCTGCCAGCATGATGGGCAGCATGGGCTTTACCAACACGATGAGCCGCCCCACGATGGCGGCGGGACTGCGGTGTTTTGCTTGGTTCATCAGGCATCCTCCTCTCCAAGGGTCTCCAATTGTTTCTGGGCGGTATACAGCCGCGCATACGCGCCCCGCTGTGCCAGCAGCTGCGCGTGGGTGCCCTGCTCAGCAATGCGCCCGTTTTCCAGCACATAGATGCAGTCGCTGTCCACCACATTGGCCAGCCGGTGGGAGATCAGGATGACCGTTTTCTTCCCTGCCAGGCTGCGGATGGCCTGCATGATGTCGTTTTCGCTCTCTGCATCCACGTTGGAGGTTGCTTCGTCAAACAGATAGATGGGGGTATCGTGCAGCAGCGCACGCGCCATGGCAAGGCGCTGCCGCTGCCCGCCGGAAAGGTTGCTGCCGCCCTCGTGCAGGGCGGTCTGCAGGCCATCCTGGCTGCGGCAGAAGTCCGCCAGGTTCACCTGTTCCAGCGCTGCCCACAGCGCGGCTTCGGTGGCCTGCGGCTTTGCCATGCGCAGGTTGTTTTCCACAGTGCCCTTAAAAATGGTGGAATCATGCGGCACCACCGTCAGGGTGCGCAGCCGCACGGCCTGCTGCAGCTGCTCTACCGGCACGCCGCCCAGCGTTACCCGCCCGGTATACCCGGTGCGGCTGCCCGCCAGCAGCGCGGCAATGGTGCTTTTGCCGCAGCCGGACTTACCCACCAGCGAAACAAAGCTGCCCTGCGGGATGGTCAGGCTCACATCCTGCAGCACGGTGCGCCCGGCCTCGTAGCCAAAGGTCACATCTTCCAGCGCCAGCGTGGTGTCCGCCGCAGCGGTCTGCGTGCCGTCCTGCGGCTCTGCAGCGGCCAGTAGGCGGAAGATCTTTTCCGCCGAGGCTGCGCCGTTCATGGCGATATGGAAATAGCTGCCCAGCAGCCGCAGCGGCAGGAAGAAGTCCGCCGCCAGCAGCAGGATGGTCAGTGCGCCGGTCAGATCCAGCTGGCCCGCTGCAAAGGCGGCTGCCGCACTGATGATGCCCAGCCCCGCGCCGCCGTAGGCCATCAGATCCATCAGGGTGACCGAGTTCAGCTGCATGGTCAGCACCCGCATGGTGATCCGGCGGAAGCGCTCGGCCTCGGCGTTCATCTGCGCATGCTTCCAGCCATCGGCCTGGTAGATCTTCAAAGTAGTCAGGCCCTGGATATTTTCCAGAAAACTGTCGCCCAGGTTGGCGTACTCGCTCCAGTAGCTGCCCAGCAGCTTTTTGGCAAACTTCTGCACTGCCACGATGGATAGAGGGATCAGCGGCACACAGCACAGCAGAATGACTGCCGACCGTGCATGCACCCCCACCAGCAGCGCAAACAGGGTAAGCGGTGCCAGCAGGCTGTAAAACAGCTGGGGCAGGTATTTTGCAAAATAGGTATCGATCTGCTCCACGCCCTCGCTGGCCAGCATCACCACCTCGCTGGTGGCCACCGTTTCGGTATAGGCGGGGCCAAGGCGGGCGAGCTTTGCATAGATTTTGCTGCGCAGGGTGCTTTTGACATTCTTGGAGGCCTGGTCGCTCATTGCCGAAGCCAGCATGGTAAAGCCGAACCGCAGCGGCACGGTGCCAACGCAGAGCAGAAGGCTCTGGCGCAGCATCGCATCGGTCAGAGTATTGACAAAGACAGCCCCCAGCAGCCGGGCGATGGCCCGGACAAAGATGATATTGCACAGCATCCCCAGCCACTGGAACGCCACATTTGCGCCCACATAGCGCAATGCTGCGCGGTCGAAGGAAAGCAATTTTTTGTTTATCACGGCAGCTGCTCCTTTTCTGCGTCCTCTGCCTCATCCAGCAGGCGGTCGTACCCTGCGGTAAACAGCCTGTCCGGCAGTGCGCTGGTCATGGCAAGGGCGGCGTTCCATTTTTCCTCCTCGGTCAGCGGCGCGCTTACCGGCGGAAAATGCTCCAGGATGCCGTCCAGCTCCTGTTTTACCTGTTTTGCCACCCAGATGCCCCGGTCAGTCAGGTAGATCTTGCCATAATGCTCTTTTACGATCATGCCCCGCTCCATGAGCAGGTTCAGGATGCGCACCACCGAGGGCTTGGTGACCCCCAGTTTCTCCGCAATGCTGCGGGAACTGATGTCCAGATGGGTGCGGGATACCTCATAGATCGCCAGCAGGTAGCGCAGATGCGCCGCAGTCAGTTCCATGCCGGTCACTCTCCTTTTTTGCACCGGGGGATGCCCGGTGTTATCACAAGCTAACTTTATTTTCCTAAAAAAAGAGCGCGAGCCGAGATGCTCAGCCCGCGCTCCTGGGGGTTCAATGCTCAATGGCAGCCATTGCAGTGGCCGCAATCGCCGGAGCAGCCACAGCCGCCCCCGTGCTTGTGGGTGTGCCATACGACCCAGCCCAGTGCGCCGAATACCAGCGCCGCCACGATGATCGTGGGCAGATTAAAATTTGCGGCAAAAAATTCCATCATACAGAACACACCCTTTCTTTTGCATCAGATGCGGGAAGCATCCAGCTTTACTTCATTGTTATCGGCGTACTTATTGGGGCGCACCAGCAGATAGATGAACGCTGCCAGCACCACAACAGCCACCACAGTAAACAGGCCGAAGTGCACCTCGCCGGTGATAAGGCCGCCCAGCTGATATACGACCAGCGCTGCGCAGTAGGCCAGTGCACACATATAACCGATGGCAAATGCCGTCCACTTGCCGTTGTTCATCTCGCGCTTGATGGCACCCATGGCTGCAAAGCAGGGAGCGCACAGCAGGTTGAAGATCATAAATGCATAGGCAGACAGCGCGGTGTAATCCTGCGCAACGACACTCCAGATCTCATCACCGTTCTCAGAAAGCTCGCCGCCGAAGTGGTACAGCACGCCAAAGGTACCCACCACATTCTCCTTGGCGATCAGACCGGAAACAGAAGCCACCGTCGCCTTCCAGTTGCCAAAGCCCAGCGGCGCAAAGATCCATGCGATCTTGGTGGCAATGATGGCCAGAATGGAGTTATCCTGATCCTCGATCATGCCAAAGGCACCGTTCTCAAAGCCGAAGCCCTGTGCGAACCACAGGATGACGGTGGAGAGCAGGATCACCGAGCCTGCACGCTTGATAAAGGACCAGCCACGCTCCCAGGTAGCGCGGAACACGTTGCCCCAGGCGGGCACATGGTAGGCAGGCAGCTCCATAACAAAGGGAGCCGGGTCGCCTGCAAAGGCCTTGGTCTTTTTCAGGATGATGCCGGAGCAGATGATGGCTGCCATGCCGATGAAGTAGGCAGACACTGCAACCAGAGAGGATCCGCCAAACAGTGCACCTGCGATAAGGCCGATGATAGGCATCTTTGCGCCGCAGGGGATGAAGCAGGTGGTCATGATAGTCATGCGGCGGTCACGCTCGTTTTCGATGGTACGGGACGCCATAACGCCCGGCACACCGCAGCCGGTACCCACCAGCACCGGGATAAAGCTCTTGCCCGACAGGCCGAACTTGCGGAAGATGCGGTCCATGATAAAGGCCACGCGGGACATATAGCCCACATCCTCCAGGATGGACAGCAGGAAGAACAGCACCAGCATCTGGGGCACAAAGCCCAGCACCGCGCCAACACCGGCTACGATACCATCCATGATAAGGCCATACAGCCAGCCTGCCACGCCGATGCTCTCCAGCAGACCGCCCAGTGCGTTGGGTACGATCTCGCCAAACAGCACATCGTTGGTCCATTCAGTGGCAAAGGTACCAATGGCCCAGCCGCCATCCGCAATGGAGGTGCCCATGGAGAGCGAGTACATCAGATACATGATGACCGCAAAGATAGGCAGTGCCAGGATGCGGTTGGTCACGATCTGGTCGATCTTATCCGAAACGGTCAGGTTATCCTTGCGGGCCTTCTTTTTTACCGCCTTGTGCACCACGGTGTTGATGTAAGCATAGCGCTGGTTGGTAATGATGCTCTCGGCATCGTCGTCCATCTCTTTTTCGCAGTCCTGGATGTGCTCGTCGATATGCTCGGCCAGCGTCTTGTCCAGCTTGAGTTCCTCCAGCACCTTCTCGTCCCGCTCAAACAGCTTGACGGCGTACCAGCGCAGGAAGCGGTCGTCCACCTTGCCCTGGATGGATTCCTCGATATGGGCAATGGCGTGCTCCACGCTGCCGGTAAACACATGGGGCAGCTCCCCGGTCTTGGCGGCCTTGGCAGCAGCCACTGCAGCCTTGGCAGCGGCCTCGGTGCCCTCGCCCTTCAAAGCGCTGATCTCCACTGCCTGGCAGCCCAGCTCTGTGCTGAGCTTTTTCAGGTCGATGGTATCGCCGTTCTTCCGCACCAGGTCGATCATGTTCACTGCCATGACCACCGGGATGCCCAGCTCGATAAGCTGGGTGGTCAGGTAGAGGTTGCGCTCGATGTTGGTGCCATCGATGATGTTCAGGATGACATCGGGCTTCTCCTTGACCAGGTAAGTACGGGAAACCACCTCTTCCAGCGTGTAGGGGGACAGCGAGTAGATGCCGGGCAGATCCTGGATGATAACATCCTTATCACCCTTGAGCTTACCTTCCTTTTTTTCCACGGTAACACCGGGCCAGTTGCCAACATACTGGTTAGAGCCGGTCAGGTTATTGAACAGGGTCGTTTTGCCACAGTTCGGGTTACCGGCCAGTGCAATTTTAATGCTCATTGCGGATACCTTTCCTCCCTTTGGTCTTATCAGACCACTTCGATCATTTCAGCGTCCGCTTTGCGTACGCTCAGCTCGTAGTTGCGCACGGTCAGCTCCATGGGGTCGCCCAGGGGCGCCACCTTGCGCACATAGATCTGCACACCCTTGGTAATGCCCATATCCATGATACGGCGCTTCACCGGGCCTTCGCCGTGGAGCTTTGCCACGGTGGCAGTCTCGCCCACCTTTACGTCTTTCAGCGTTTTCATTGTGCTCGTTCCTCCCTCTGCTTATCAGCCTACCATAATACGGTTCGCCATGGTCTTATCCAGCGCCAGGCGGCTTTCCTTGACCTGTACGATCAGGTTGCCCGCGATCTCGTTGACCACGGTCACCTCGCTGCCGACCACGAACCCCAGCTCCGCGAGATGCAGCCGAACCTCGTCCTTTCCGCTGATCTTGCGGATGGTAACGGTCTCGCCTGCTTTTGTCATTGTCAAAGGCATCATAATTCCGCTTCCCTTCTGTCAATTAGCGCGTGAAGCTGCGGTGGTTAGTCAGCCGTAACTATCAGCGTAGCTAGTTTACTCTTGCTAACCTCTCTTGTCAATATCTTTTCGCGCGCCTTATAGTTAGTTTATATAAACAAACAATTTTTATGCCTTTGACCCTCCGTTTTTTATCGCAATCAACGATAACTAACTCCATTTTTTGATATAAAGTTAGCCGTTATTTACATTTTTACATTCTATTTTATAGCTTCTCCGGGCAGTTTGCCGAACGTTTTGATTTCTCCCTACAACACGACCGCCCGGGGCAGAGGGTCAGTTCTGCACCGGGCGGCCATGTGTCAAAAGGAGGATCTTGCTCTCCCGTGTATGGAACAAAGGAGAGCGCCAGGATAAAAGAGAGTATTTGAAAAGAGGATGACGATAGTTTACACGGCTACAGCCAGCCGCTGGATGGGCGTGCCGCTGTGGAACAGCCGCAGGTACACCGCTGTGCATTTGCGCAGCTGGGCAAAGTGCTGCCGGGCGGCGGCCGGGTCGCCATAGGCCTTCCAGCAGCCGCAGCAGGTAAAGTTCTGGCCGCGGTTCTCGATAAAGCCCACCACATCAGCCAGCGGGTAACCCAGAAAGATCCCGATCTCGTGCGGGAACTCTGCCGCGCAGCACAGCCGCCGGGACAGCTGGGTCAGCAGGGCGCTGTAATCCGCCGGATCCTCCGGCAGGCAGTAGCCCTCCTGCGCCAGAAACTCCCGCACAGCGGCATCTCCCAGCAGCGCTTGCAGCCGGTCGGCGCGGTAGACGTATACCAGATACTGCCGGGTGTGGGTGCAGCCCTTGAGCACCCGCACCCGCAGCCCCTTGGGGTACAGCTGGGCGTTCCAGCTTTTCACCCGGCGGGCAAGGTCGGCGGTGTCCCTTGTTTCGTAGCGGAACAGCCCCGCAGGTTTCAGCCCCGCCAGTACCGGGGCACATTGTTCGATCATTACGGTCTCAAAATCGCGCTCCATGGTGCAGCTCCCTTCTGCGGCGGTCGTGGAGATATTTTTCCCCGCTGTTCCGCCCGTTATGAGTAAGGCAATGCTAACCAGCAGGTCAAAAAAGAAACGGTACCCCCTGCTGTGGGCATCGCCGTAAGGTCTTGGCGGTTAGTTAAATCTAACGCATGCATATCTTACCACAGCCCGGGGCCGCTGTCAACACTTTTTGCGCAAAAAGTTATTTGTAGCAAACCGTCTTTCTGCTACCCTTCCGGCGGCGGTTGTGGTATAATCGCCTTACCCGAAGCGTTCTTTCTGTAAAGGAGCCTGCCCATGCCCACACCCATCACCGTTTCCACCCTGTCCGCGCTGCTTACCGCCGCACTGGCGCAGCATCCCACCCGCCCGCTGGTGCTGGCGCTGGATGGCCGCTGCGGCTCCGGCAAGACCACCCTGGCCAACGCCCTGGCCGGACAGTTTACCTGCAGTGTGCTGCATACCGATGATTTCTACCTGCCGCCCGCGCAGCGCTGCGCAGACTGGGCGCACATCCCCTGTGCCAATATGGATCTTACCCGCCTGCGGGACGAAGCGCTGCGCCCGGCCTACGCAGGGCAGCCGGTGGTCTACCGGGCGTACAGCTGCCGGGAGGGTGCCTACTGCTCTGCCCGGCAGCTGCCCGCGCAGCCTCTGGTCATTTTAGAGGGCAGCTACAGCCACCATCCGCTGCTGGCGCAGTACGAAACACTGCGGGTATTCCTGACCTGCTCCAGGCCTGCGCAGGAGCGCCGCCTGCGCGCGCGGGAAGGCGAACGCTATGCTGATTTTGCCGCCCGGTGGATCCCGCTGGAAGAGGGGTATTTTGCGCAGCACCGCATTGCCGAAAGCGCGGATTTTGTGGTGGATACCACCGAGGGCTGGATGATTTGAAATGCGCACCGCGTTCGCTTTGCGCATAAATAGCGGAAAAATTATTTTTATTTGCGAATCGGGAAAATCTGCGGATTTTCCCGATTCGCTTTTTCACGGGAAGGGGCCGTAACGGTAAACTGCATCTGCAGCGCCTGCTTCCTGCGGATGCGGCGGCGCTGCGGGGAAATCTCCGCCTGCGGCAGCGCTGGCTTTCCGGCTGCGCATTTGAACGACTGCCTTTTCACGGGAAGGGCCGTAACGGCAGACTGCAGCGGCAGCGCCCGCTTCCTGCGGATGCGGCGGCGCTGTGGGAAATCCCTGCCTGCGGCAAAGCTGGCTTTTCTGGCCGCGCATTTGCCCGACTGCCTTTTCACGGGAAGGGCCGTAACGGTAAACTGCATCTGCAGTGCCTGCTTCCTGCGGAAGCGGCGGCGCTGCGGGTGAATCTCTGCTTGCGGCGGCGCTGGCTTTTCCGGCTGCGCATTTACCCAAATGCCCCTCCGGGATGGAGTCTTTGGCATAGCGCTGCAGTTTCCGGTTTCGCCAGAGGCTCCCTCCCCGAGGGAGCTGGCAAAGCCGCAGGCTTTGCCTGAGGGAGTTCGTTCCCTACAACAAAAACTCCCCCTGCATCGTAAGATACAGAGGGAGTTTTGTTTTACAGGCTGTTACTTATTCTTGTACATATCCTGATAGTAGTTCTGGTAATCACCGCTGGTGACATGCTGCATCCACTCCTCGTGGTTCAGGTACCAGTCGATGGTCAGCACGATGCCCTTCTCGAAGGGAGTTTCAGGGTACCAGCCCAGGTCGTTCTTGATCTTGGTGGGGTCGATGCCGTAGCGGCGGTCGTGGCCCAGACGGTCGGCAACATGCTTGATGAGATCTTCGCTGATGCCCTCGTCCTGCAGGCGGTCGTGCAGCTGGCTGATGATGGTCTTGACGATAAAGATGTTGGGGCGCTCGTTGTGGCCGCCCACGTTGTACACCTCACCGATCTTGCCGCCGTTGGCCACCATATCGATGGCCTTGCAGTGATCCTCCACATACAGCCAGTCGCGGATCTGCATACCGTCGCCGTAGACGGGCAGCTGCTTGTGGTGCTTGACGTTGTTGATCATCAGGGGGATCAGCTTTTCCGGGAACTGGTAGGGGCCGTAGTTGTTGGAGCAGCGGGTGATGTTCACCGGCATACCGTAGGTGTCGTGGAAGGCCATAACGAACATATCGGCGCTGGCCTTGGAGGAAGAATAGGGGCTGTGGGGGCACAGCGGGGTAGTTTCCATAAAGAAGCCATCAGCACCCAGTGCGCCGTACACCTCATCGGTGGACACCTGCAGGTACTTCTTGCCCTCTTTCCAGGTCTTGGCATCGGCATCGTACCAGGCTTCCTTGGCGCGCTGCAGCAGGTTGACGGTACCCATCACGTTGCTCTGCACAAAGATCTCGGGGTTCTTGATAGAGCGGTCCACATGGCTCTCGGCGGCAAAGTTGATGACGTAGTCGAAATCATACTTCTGGAACAGGCTCTCCACCAGCTCCTTATCGCAGATATCGCCCTGCACAAACACATGGCGGGGGTCGCCCTCCACATCCTTCAGGTTTTCCAGGTTGCCGGCATAGGTCAGCTTATCCAGGTTGACCAGCAGGATCTCCGGGTATTTTTTGAGCATATAATGCACAAAGTTGGAACCGATAAAACCGGCGCAGCCGGTGATCAGATAAGTTTTCATATTCAAATATTCCTCAAATCTCTTTTCAGTCTTTCATGACATTGTCGCCGTCCCAGTGGGTAAAGAAGCAGGCCAGCGCATCCTTCCAGTCGCGCACATCGTTGCCCACGGTACAGCGCAGCATCCGGTTGTCCAGTGCGCTCCACTTGGGGCGGTCGGCGCTGTCCGGGTGCTTCGTTTTGTACTCCTCGCTGGTGCAGGGTGCCACGGTGGCCTCCACGCCGGAAAGGCGGATGATCTCGGCGGCAAAATCGTACCAGGAGCAGATGCCCTCGCCGGTGCAGTGGTACAGGCCGTATTCGTGGGTCACACACAGCTGCAGGATCTCATGGGCCAGGTCCACCGCGTTGGTGGGGTTGCCGCACTGGTCGTTGACCACTTCCAGCTTACCGAACTTTTTGCCGGCGTTGACGATGGTCTTGACAAAGTTTTTGCCATAGTAGCTGTACAGCCATGCCGTGCGCACGATAAAGTGGCGGTGGCAGAACCGCTCCACATATTTTTCGCCCATGAGCTTGGTAGAGCCGTAGGCGCTGATGGGGCCGGGCAGGGTGGCTTCGTCCTGAGCGATACCGCCGTTTTCACGGCCGGAGAACACATAGTCGGTGGAAACATGCACCAGGCGGGCACCGGTCTTTTCAGCGGCCTGTGCCAGGTTGCGGGGGCCAAGCGCGTTAGCCTTGAATGCCGCATCGTGGTTCACCTCGCACCCGTCCACGTTGGTGTAAGCTGCGCAGTTGATGATGATATCCGGGCGGTTGCGGCGGATGAACTCGTCCACCATCCTGTAGTTGGAGATATCCAGCTCCGGCAGATCCACCGGGATCACCGTAGCGTTGAGCAGCTTTTCGGGGATGGGGCCAAGCTCGCTGCGGCCTTCCCGCAGCTGTTTCAGGATCTCGGTGCCCAGCTGCCCCTTGCAGCCTGTAACAATGATTTTCATACCAATGTGCCTTTCCTTATTGCTTAGTAACGCAGTTTGCCCTCTGCCACATTTTTCAGGTGCTGGCCGTAGGGGCTTTTGCCGTAGCGCTCGGCGCTTTCCAGCAGGGTCTCACGGTCGATCCAGCCATACTTGAAGGCGATCTCCTCCGGAGCGCTGATCTTGATGCCCTGCCGCTTCTCGATCATATGCACGAAATCGGCAGCTTCCACCAGGCTCTCCATGGTGCCGGTATCCAGCCAGGCAAAGCCGCGGCCCAGCAGCTGCACATCCAGCTCGCCCTTTTTCAGGTACATATCGTTCAGGGTAGTGATCTCCAGCTCGCCGCGGGCGGAGGGCTTTACCTGCTTTGCCATCTCCACCACTTCCTTGTTGTAGAAGTACAGGCCGGTGATGGCGTAGTTGGACTTGGGGTGTGCGGGCTTTTCTTCCACGCTCAGCACCTTGCCGTCCTTATCGAACTCCACGATGCCAAAGCGCTCGGGATCCTGCACGTAATAGCCGAACACGGTGCAGCGCCCCTTGTTTTCGGCGTTGGCAGCAGCGGTCTTGAGGATCTTGGAAAAACCGTTGCCGTAGAAGATATTATCACCCAGGATCATGGCACAGCAGTCATCGCCGATGAACTCCTCGCCCAGAATAAATGCCTGTGCCAGGCCGTCCGGAGAGGGCTGCACCTTATATTGCAGATGGATACCATACTGGCTGCCATCGCCCAGCAGCGCCTCAAAACGGGGCGTGTCAGTAGGGGTAGAGATGATCAGG
Organism: uncultured Faecalibacterium sp.; assembly: GCA_934553285.1. GTDB lineage: Bacteria > Bacillota > Clostridia > Oscillospirales > Ruminococcaceae > Faecalibacterium. The sequence goes on from CAKTFD010000031.1 coordinate 19,989, forward strand.
ATATCCTGGATGCCCGCCAGCATGAGGGTGGACAGCGGATAGTAGATCATGGGCTTATCGTAGACCGGCAGCAGCTGTTTGCTGGTGACCATGGTCAAGGGATAAAGCCGTGTGCCGGCACCGCCGGCGAGAATAATGCCTTTCATACTTGTGCACTCCTTTTTTCTTGTAAAAAGATGTGCAGCTTAATTCAAAGCGGAGCTGCGTCCGCTGTAAACAAATTCAGGTCTGCCGCGTCCGCATTTTTTGCAAAAGACGATAACAGTACACTTTATTTTACTATGAAAGCACGCAAAATGCAAGGAGGAATACTATTCTGTTGTGCAGAAATGATGTGGTGTGCTCCGCGGGAAAAGGTTTATGCTAGCCGCAAGCATGCAGGGACGCTCCGCTAGGCCAGAGGCAGGGAGGGGTGTTCCGACTCCCCCCTCCCTACCTCTGGACTCCACCCACCCCGCAACGGGTCAAGGG
>CAKTFD010000032.1 GCA_934553285.1 uncultured Faecalibacterium sp.
GGCGGCAAAAAGGGTGCTGCGCAGCAGCAGACGCTCATCGTTGGAAGTGGCCTCCGGCACAAGCGGGCCGGGCTTGCAGCCGAATACCACCGGCAGGCAGGCCTCCAGCTCCTCGCAGAAGATATCGTAGGCGGTGCCGGCAGAACAGTGCTCCCGCTGCATTTTAAACAGGGTATCGATGTTCTCGATGGAGAGCACCGTCTTGGAAACGACGATGTACAGCAGAGAGGCGATCTGATCGCGGGTGTACTTTTTGCGGACCGGATGATCCAGGACCCCTTTTTTGACATAGTTGCTCACCATGGAGGGGGTCAACTCCACCCCGCAGAAACTGCGGAAGTATCCGTTGACGAACTGTACCGTCTGGTCCAGATACAGCCCTACCGAGGGGAGTTCGCTGTACCGGGGCAGGGCAAAACCCGCAGCACAGGCCGCTACACGGCGTTTGGTTTCAGCTTTCATGGTGTTCCAGTTTTATTGTGCTCGGCGGGCAAAGCTGCCTGCGCGGGCGTGGGTTTTATCACAGATTTCTGAACGGGATGCCTGTCCGGACAGCCTGCCTGCGATATGCAAAGCTGCGGAGGATACGGATGCGTTAAAGGCGCATACGATCGGCACCGGCAGGTGCACAGCGCCCGGGGGAGCGGCAGCTGCCTGTAGAACAGTATACCGCATTTTGGAAAATTGGTCAACCGGCAATGAAAACTTTGTAAAAGAATCTGAAAAAACAGTTGACAGGGTTTTGAAAAACTGGTATGATGGTCGCGAAGCCAAGGAATGACTGCGGCCTTCGCCGCTTGAAAATGGAGAAAAGATATGAAAACCAAGATCATTGTGGATTCTTCGTCCAATCTGTACGCGATGGATGATGTGGAGCTTGTAACGGTACCGCTGAAAGTCATCACTGATACAGAGGAATATCTGGACACGGCGGAACGGGATGCCGTGGCCATAGCGCAGGAGCTGCGTACCTATAAGGGCAAGACCAGCACCTCCTGCCCCAATATCGCGGACTGGCTGGCTGCCTACGAAGGCGCAGACCAGGTGTTTGTAGTTACCATTACCGGCACGCTGTCCGGCGCTTACAATGCGGCGCTGCTGGCAGGCGAGGAGTACGAGGAGATGCACGAGGGCGCAAAGGTCTTTGTGTTGGACAGCCTTTCTTCCGGGCCGGAGATGGCACTGCTGGCCGAGCGCCTGCGGGAGCTGGTGCTGGCCGGGAAGCCGTTTGAGCAGATCTGCGCAGAGATCAAGGCCTACCATGCGCACACCCATCTGCTGTTCTCGCTGGAGTCTCTGGCAAATCTGGCCCGCAATGGCCGCGTAAAGCCCGCTGTGGCAGCGGTGGCCCGGATGCTGGGCATCCGTGTTGTCGGCCAGGCCAGCGAAAGCGGCGAGCTGGAGGTGGTGTGCAAGACCCGCGGCGAGCACGGCGCGCTGGAGCGCATCGTGCTGGAACTCAAGGCCCATGGCTATACAAACGGCAAGGTGCAGATCGCACATTGCTGCAACCCGACTGCGGCAGAACGCCTGAAAAAGATGATCCAGACGGTGTTTGAGGGCGCACAGGTAAAGGTGGTGCCCTGCGGCGTTCTGTGCAGCTACTATGCAGAGCTGGGCGGCCTGATGATCGGCTACGAGGACGGCGAGATCCCGGCAGTATAAGAAAAATAAGGCAAACGGCGGCTGCTGCACGAGGAGATGTGCAGCGGCCGCTTTTTATCTGTCGGGCCGGGCACATCCGCAGTAAAATCTTGCAAAGGCTGAAAGACCGCGCTATACTTACATATATTATAGGAAGAAAAGCAAACGAGGGGGGAGAAACGATGCTGTTCCGGCTGCCGATCATCAAGTTTTTCAACCGTGTCATCAACCGCATCACGGTCACAGTGGTGCTGGTGGCGCTGCAGATCGCCTGGCTGGCATGGGCGTTTTTTGCGCTCACCACCGGTACGGCGCGGGTGTGGGTGAACGGGCTGCTCAATGCGCTGAGCCTGCTCATCGTGCTGTATCTGGTGCGCAAGGATGAAAACAGCGCCTACAAGGTGGGCTGGATCGCCCTGATCGGGCTGCTGCCGCTGCTGGGCGGGGCGTTGTATCTGGCGTTTGGCAACAAGCGCCCCTCCCGCCGGCTGCGCAGCCGGATGCAGGCTGTGGAGCAGGCCCACAAGGCCGACCGCGTGCAGCACCCGGGGCAGACCGATGGGCTGGATGCCAGCAGCCTGGGGCTGAGCCGCTATCTTACAAAGTATGGCAGCTATCCCGCCTGGCAGAACACTGCCGCCCGGTACTACCCTTGCGGCGAGGCAATGTACCCCGACCTGCTGGCCGACCTGGAAAAGGCGGAAAAGAGCATCTTTCTGGAGTTTTTCATCGTCAGCGAGGGCAAAATGTGGCAGGGCGTGGAGGATATCCTCCGGCGCAAGGCCGCGCAGGGGGTGGATGTGCGCCTGATCTACGATGACTTTGGCAGCCTGCTGGGTCTGCCCAAGGACTTTGTGGTGCGGATGGAGCGGGCACATATCCGCTGCATCCCCTTCAACCCGGTGGTGCCGTTGCTCTCGCTGGTAATGAACCACCGCGACCACCGCAAGATCGTGGTGGTGGATGGCAAAGTGGCCTATACCGGCGGCATCAATCTGGCGGATGAGTATATCAACGCGGTCACCCGCTTTGGCTACTGGAAGGATGCAGGTCTGCGCATTGAGGGCGCAGCAGTGTGGAACTTTACCGTGACGTTTCTGGATTTCTGGAACGCTTTCCGCCCTTTTGAGCAGGACTACAGCGCCTTCCGCCCGCAGTTTGCGGCGCTGCCTGCCTCGGATGGGGTGGTGCAGCCCTACGCAGACAGCCCGCTGGACGAGGAACCGGTGGCAGAGACCGTTTATCTGGATATCCTGGCGCAGGCGCGGCGGTACGTGTATTTCTACACGCCCTATCTGGCCATCGGTGAAGAGATGCTGGATGCGCTGCGCAATGCCGCCAAGCGCGGGGTGGATGTGCGCCTGGTACTGCCGGGCATCCCGGACAAAAAGCTGGTGTTCCGGCTCAGCCGTTCGTACTATCTGCCGCTGCTGCGGGCCGGGGTGCGCATCTACGAGTACACCCCGGGTTTTCTGCACGCAAAGTGCTGCGTAAGTGATGACCGCGCGGCGGTGGTCGGCAGCATCAATATGGACTACCGCAGCATGTTCCTGCACTTTGAGTGCGGGGTGCTGCTGCTGCAGAACAGTCAGGTGCTGGCGCTGCGGGAGGACGTATGCCGAACACTGCCCCACTGCCGGGAGGTGCAGTGCTCGGACTGCCGTACCAACCTGCCCGGCACCCTGCTGGACAGCGTGCTGCGCCTGCTCAGCCCGCTGATGTAAGGCAGGCCGCTCATAAATCCCCGTACGGCGGGGCACACTACTCCCAAAGCCTGCATCTGCTAGGGCAGGCACGGAAAGGGAGCGTATGTGACGATATGAAACAGGCATCGCGATGGTTTTTGTGCTGCACATTGGCGGCAGCACTGGCATTGACCGGCTGCGGCGGGGGTACAGGCTCTTCCGGCAGCAGCTCCAACGCCATGAGCGGCAGTGCATCGCAGGGTAGCAGCGCTGCGGCACAGGGGCAGGGTGCAGCCTGGCGCACAGGGCTGGGCGTTCTGACCGAGGCAGCCGGCGCGGACCGCGCCGGGAACATCCACACCGTGGCGGCCGCCGTGCTGCTGGATGCGGAGGGCAAACTGGCCGGAGTGACGCTGGACGAACTGGAGCTTTCGGTCAGCGCGGACGGCACCGGCAGAGTGACCACCCCTACCGATACCCGCACCAAGCGCCAGAAGGGCAGGGATTACCCGCTGGCAGAGGTGTCTTCTTTGAAAAAAGGCTGGGCCGCACAGGCCGATGCCTTTGGCAGCTGGCTCGAAGGCAAGACTCCGGACGAGGTGAAAAAGCTGAAAACGGATGCAGACGGCAAGCCCACGGATGCAGACTTGCTGTCCGGGTGCACCATCGCAGTGGAACGCTACCGGGATGCAGTTGTCCGTGCCTGTGAGAATGCGCAGGTGCTGGGTGCAGCCCGGGGCGATACAGTGAAGCTGGGCGTGGAGGTGGCCGAACTGGCCCAGGGGCTGACGGCTGCCGACGATAAGGACGCACAGGTGCAGGCAAAGATCACGCTGGCGGTGGTGACCATGGACGAGAACGCCCGGGTGACCAGTGCCATCGGGGATATGGTGGAGCCGGAGCTTACGGTCAGCGCAGACGGCACCGTGTCCGGCCCCCGGGACCCCGTCTACACCAAAAATGAGCAGGGCGACAGCTACGGGATGCGTACCGCAAGCGCCCTGGGCAAGGAGTGGTACGAGCACAGCGCGGGCTGGTGCAGCTACCTCAAGGGCAAAAACGCGGTGGAGATCGGCAAGATCCCCACAGACGGCACGGATGCCGACCTGAAAGCCCTGTGCACCATCGCTGTGACCGACCTGCAAAAGGCGGCGCTGAAAGCTATGGCAGAGCAGTAGGGGATGATTTGAAATGCCCGCCGCGTGTGCTTTGGGCATAATCAGCGGAAAAATTATTTTTATCACAAGTCAAGAAATTAGTGCAACATCAAAACAGCATCTCTGCGATATGCAGTTTGCGGATGTTGCTTGTGCATTAAAAACGCAAACTGCTATAAAAAGTTGAATTGCTATAATTTCGAGATAGCGGAGCGTCTGCGGACGCTCCGCTATCTCATTTTCACGGGAGGGGTCGTGACGGAAGGGGTGATTTCTGTTGCTCACCTCAGGCGCAAAACTTGCGGATACGCCAGAGGCTCCCTCTCCGAGGGAGCAGTCAAAGCCGTCAGGCTTTGACTGAGGGAGTTAAGGTCCCTCTTGGGGAAGCTGCACGTTAGCGCCTGAGGGGGTGTATGCACATTTTCCTACAAAAAGCGGGCTTTTGGGCGGGGCAAAGCAGTGCATTGTGCAAAAAATGGGCTTTTCCTCTTGCAAAACGTAGGCAAACGCGCTATTCTATAGCTACAGTTTACCACTTTAGCATGGTAAAACGATGAACTACGAGGGGAGCGGGACGCAGAACGTCCCCTATGGGAGGAAAAAGATATGAAACTCAAGCGTATTGCAAGTGCCTTTCTGGCCGGTGCTATGGCACTGAGCCTTGCAGCCTGCGGCGGTGCATCCACCTCTGCGGCGGCATCTGCTTCCGGCAGTGCAGCCGGTTCTGCTTCTGCCGCAGCGGGCAGCGATCTGGATTACATCAAGGGCAAAGGGAAAATGGTCATCGGCTACACGGTGTATGAGCCGATGAACTACACCGATGCCGATGGCAACTTTACCGGTTTTGATACCGAGCTTGCCACCGCTGTGTGCGCAAAGCTGGGCGTGGAGCCGGAGTTTGTGGAGATCAACTGGGACACCAAGGTGGTGGAGCTGGATGCAAAGAGCATCGACTGCATCTGGAACGGCATGACCCTGACCGAGGATATCATGGCCAATACCGCTACCACCAAAGCCTATGCCCAAAATGCACAGGTCGTGGTGGTAAAGGAGGGCACTGCCTATTCCTCCACCGCCGACCTGGCCGATAAAACCGTGGTAGCCGAGGCTGGCTCTGCCGGTGAGGCTGCGATCCAGGGGGACGAAAACCTTGCCAAGGCGGATTATGTTTCCAAGAGCGTGCAGACCGACTGCCTGATGGAGGTTGCCGCGGGCACCGCCGATGCCGCTGTGCTGGACCTGACCCTGGCCAATGCCATGATCGGTGCCGGCACCGATTACGCCAGCCTTAAGATCGTGGACGAACTGAACGCCGAGGAGTACGGCGTGGCGTTCCGCAAGGGCAGCGATGCCGCCGCCGCTGTGGATACCGCCTTTGATGCCTTGAAGGCGGATGGAACTATGCAGGCGCTGGCAGATAAGTACGGGCTGACCCTGGCAGACTGAGCCGCGCAGGCGGAAACCAAAAAGATAGATAGATGGGTGTGTTTTTGTGTCTGTGATCCTTGGGCGCCTTGCCGGCGCGTTCCTGCTCAACTGTGAGCTGTTTGCCCTTACGCTGCTGTTTGCGCTGCCGCTGGGGCTGGTGGTGGCTTTTGGCTCCATGAGCCGCTGCAGGCCGCTGGCCGGGGTGGTAAAGACCTTTGTCTGGGTCATCCGCGGTACGCCGCTGATGCTGCAGATCATCGTCATTTATCTTGGGCCGGGGCTGCTGGGAATGAACAATCCCTGGCCGTCCGGCTCCGGCGGACGCATGGTGGCGGCAGTGGTGGCCTTTGCCATCAACTACGCCTGCTATTTTTCTGAGATCTATCGCGGCGGCATCGAGGCTGTGCCTAAAGGCCAGACCGAGGCCGGGCAGGTGCTGGGCATGACCCGCACCCAGATCTTTTTCCGGGTCACCCTGCTGCAGGTGGTCAAGCGCATCCTGCCGCCCATGGGCAACGAGATCATCACCCTGGTCAAGGATACCTCGCTGGCCAATACCATCGCCAACAAGGAGATCATCATGATGGCCAAGGAGTACAGCGCAAAAGGCCTGATCTGGCCGCTGTTCTCCACGGCGCTGTTCTTCCTGGTGTTCGTGGGGGCGCTTACCCTGCTGTTTGGCTGGGCTGAAAAGAAACTGGATTATTTCCGCTGCTGAGGAGGTTTTAAGAGCATGGCATTACTGGAAGCCTCCGGCATTGGCAAAAATTTCGGAGATACAAAGGTTTTAAAGGATATTTCCCTTACACTGGAGCAGGGTGAGGCGCTGGCCATCATCGGCTCCTCCGGCTCTGGCAAGACCACCCTGCTGCGCTGCCTGAACTTTCTGGAGCGGCCGGATACCGGCTGCATCCGGGTGAACGGCGAGACCATGTGGGATGCTGCCGACCCCGCCACCCAGCGGGAAAGTGAGATCCGCAAAAAGCGGCTGCACTTTGGGCTGGTGTTCCAGAACTTTAACCTCTTTCCGCAGTATACGGCATTGCAGAACGTGATGCTGGCAGGGGAGCTGCTGGCAAAGGAGCGCCCGGACTATAAGGCCAACAAAAAGGCACTGCACGCCCAGCTGGAACAGCAGGCGCGGGAGCTGCTGGCGCAGATGGGGCTTTCGGAGCGGGCAGACCACTACCCGCACCAGCTTTCCGGCGGGCAGCAGCAGCGGGTAGCCATCGCCCGGGCGCTGGCACTGCACCCGGACATCCTCTGTTTTGACGAGCCTACCAGCGCACTGGACCCGGAACTGACCGGTGAAGTGCTGCGGGTGCTGCGGGAACTGGCCGACCGCAAGACCACCATGATCATCGTGACCCACGAGATGCATTTTGCCCGGGATGTGGCCGACCGCATCCTGTTTATGGATGGCGGTGTGGTGGTAGAGCAAGGCCCGGCAAGGCAGCTTATCGACCATCCCCGGGAGCAGCGCACCCGGCAGTTTTTGTCCCGCTACGCGGAGTGAGCAAAATCACCAATTCTTCCTGCAAAAAAATAGAAATGTTGATGCAAACCAAGTCTTGTAAATCCGGCGCTGCTCCGCTATAATACCTTTCATGAATGCACACAACGTCCTGCCGCTTTCCGGCAGGGCGTTTTTCACGGCAAAAACGTGGACGTACCGCTGTTTTTCTGTGGGTAGGAGGTATTTTATGACGAAAGACATGACGCAGGGCAGCCCGCTCAAGCTGATCCTGGCCTTTGCTGTGCCGCTGATGCTGGGCAGCCTGTTCCAGCAGTTCTACAACCTGGCCGATACCATTATCGTGGGGCGCTTTGTGGGCGTGGAAGCGCTGGCGGCGGTAGGCAGCGTGGGCGGCCTGAACTATCTGGTGCTGGGCTTTGTAAACGGCATCGCCTGCGGCTTTTCCATCCCCATTTCCTGGACCTTTGGCGCCAGGGATCACCACGAGATGCGCCGCTACACCGCCAATACCGTGTGGCTGTCCATCGCCTTTGCTGCGGTGCTGACCATCGTGACCGTGGCTATGACCCGGCTGGTACTGGTATGGACCAACACCCCGGCCAATATCATCGACCTGGCGGATGTGTATATCCGCACCATCTTTGCAGGCATCCCCTTTACCCTGCTTTATAATGTTACCAGCGCCCTTATGCGTGCGCTGGGCGACAGCAAACGCCCGCTGTATTTTCTGCTGGTGGCCAGCGTGCTGAACATCGGGCTGGACCTTGCCTGCATCATCGTGTTCAAGATGGGTGTGTTCGGCGCAGCCTTTGCCACCGTGTTCAGCCAGGCGGTGGCAGGCATCGGCAGTATGCTGTACATCATGCGCCACTACCCGGAGCTGCGCTGGAACCGGGAAGAGGGCCGCATCAGTGCACCGCACTGTGCAAAGCTCTGCGCCATGGGCATCCCCATGGGGCTGCAGTGCAGCATCACCGCCATCGGCAGCGTAGTGCTGCAGGGTGCGGTAAACGGCCTGGGCAGCGATATCGTAGCAGCGCAGACCGCAGGCGGCAAGGCCGCACAGTTCCTCAGTGTGCCGCTGGAGAGCATCGGCACCGCCATGACCACCTACGCCAGCCAGAACATGGGCGCAAAGGATCTTGGTCGTGTGAACCGCGGCGTGAACACCGCCCTGGGCATCGGCTGCGTGTACAGCGTAGCCTCCTTCCTCATCCTGCGCGTGCTGGACAAGCCCCTGATCGGCCTGTTTTTGGACGCAGGCGAGACCGCCATCATGGCCAATGCGCAGGACTTTATCTTCTGGAACAGCGTGTTCTACATCCCGCTGGCAGTGCTTATCATCTACCGGTACACCATCCAGGGTCTGGGCCATTCCGGCCTTGCCATGTTTGCCGGTGTGGCAGAGATGATCGCCCGGGCCATGGTGGGCTTCTGGTTCGTGCCGCTGTGGGGCTACTTTGCCGCCTGCATCGCAAACCCGGTGGCCTGGTTCTTTGCCTGCTTCTTCCTGATCCCGGCATACCTGGTGGTATTCCGGAAGCTGCAAAAGGAAAAAGCGCAGGAAACTGCAGCCGGAAATGCGCAGTAAGCGTTTATAAAAAGTGCTTTTTCTTTTTGAGGTTTCATGCTATAATAAATCCATATACGGTTCTACCGTAATGGGGCAGGGCAAAGGCCTCTGAAAAGCTGTTTTTCAGGCGGATATCTGCACTGCCGGGGCAATGCCCGCAATTGCGGCGGGCGGGAAAATAAAAAAAGAGAGGCGAATCGAGATGTTGGATATGATCAAATGCAGCACCGGCGGTGCGTACTATGCCCGTGGAGAATGGGTGCCTGCAGACGGCAATGCACCTGCGGCACTGGCAGCCAAAGGCTTTAGCACGGCAGCCATTGCAGACGCAAAGACCGGTACCATGGCCTACAGCATCCTGCAGGCACACAACACCAGCGGCGATGCCGAGAACCTGAAGATCAAATTTGATGCCATGGCAAGCCACGACATCACCTTTGTGGGCATTATCCAGACTGCCCGCGCATCCGGGCTGGAAAAGTTCCCCATCCCGTATGTGCTCACCAACTGCCATAACAGCCTGTGTGCTGTGGGCGGCACCATCAACGAGGACGACCACCGCTTCGGCCTGTCTGCAGCCAAAAAGTACGGCGGCATCTTTGTGCCCCCGCACATGGCGGTCATCCACCAGTACATGCGCGAGCGCTTTGCGGGCTGCGGCAGAATGATCCTTGGTTCGGACTCTCACACCCGTTACGGCGCGCTGGGCACCATGGCCATTGGTGAGGGCGGCGGCGAGCTGGCAAAGCAGCTGCTGGGCCGCACCTACGATGTGGCCCGCCCCGGCGTGGTGGCCATCTACCTTACCGGCAGCCTGCCGGTGGGCTGCGGCCCCCACGATGTAGCGATCGCCCTTGTGGGCAAGCTGTTCAAGAGCGGCTATGTGAAAAATAAGGTGATGGAGTTTGTAGGCCCCGGCATCGCATCCCTGCGGCAGGATACCCGCAACGCCATCGATGCCATGACCACCGAGACCACCTGCCTGTCCTCCATCTGGGAGACCGACGAGGTCACGCAGCGCTTCCTGGCCGTGCATGGCCGCGCTGCAGACTACAAAAAGCTGGCTCCGGCACCGCTTGCCTACTACGACGGCGTGGTGGAGGTAGATCTTTCTGCCATCCGTCCCATGATCGCCCTGCCCATGCACCCCTCCAATGCCTTTACTATTGAGGAACTGAACGCAAACCTGGAGGATATCCTCCACGACTGCGAGCAGGATGTGCAGAAGCTGATCGGCCGCAAGGATGTGCAGCTGGACCTGTGTAGCAAGATCGAAAACGGCAGGCTGCGGGTGGATCAGGGCGTTATTGCAGGCTGCGCAGGCGGCCTGTACGACAGCATCTACGAGGCGGCCACCATCCTGAAAGGGCATACCGGCGGCTGCGGCGACTACGCGCTGAGCGTGTACCCCGGCAGCCAGCCCATCATGATGGAGCTGGTGCGCACCGGTGTCATCGGGGAGCTGATGGCCAGCGGTGCCACCATCCGCACCGCCTTCTGCGGCCCCTGCTTTGGTGCCGGCGATGTGCCCGCCAACGGGGCGCTGTCCATCCGCCATACCACCCGCAACTTCCCCAGCCGCGAAGGCTCCAAGCCCGGCAGCGGCCAGCTGGCAGGTGTGGCACTGATGGATGCCCGCAGCATTGCGGCCACCACCGCCAACGGCGGCATCCTGACCCCCGCCACCGATATCGACTACGACCCCACCGTGCCGGAGTACCAGTACGATGCTTCCAGTTACGACACCCGGGTGTATCAGGGCTTTGGCAAGGGCGATTACGATGCCCTGCTCAAGTTCGGCCCCAACATCAAGGACTGGCCGGAGATCGCACCGCTGGGCGATAATCTGCTGCTGAAAGTGGCCTCCTACATCACCGACCCCGTTACCACCACCGATGAGCTGATCCCCTCCGGCGAAACTTCTTCCTACCGTTCCAACCCCTTGGGTCTGGCCGAGTTCACCCTCAGCCGCAAGGATCCGGCCTATGTGGGCCGTGCCAAGGCTGTGCAGGCGGAGGAAACTGCCCGCCGCGCCGGTGCAGGGGACGCTGCCCTGCTGGCAAAAGTAAATGCCGTGCCCGGCTGTGAGCAGCTGAGCTGGAACGATATCCAGATCGCATCCACCATCTTTGCGGTCAAGCCCGGCGATGGCTCTGCCCGCGAGCAGGCTGCCAGCTGCCAGCGCGTGCTGGGGGCCGGTGCCAATATCGTTACCGAGTACGCCACCAAGCGTTACCGCTCCAACCTGATCAACTGGGGCATGCTGCCGCTGCAGCTGGCAGGTGCCACCCCCTTTGGCCTGGGGGACTATGTGCTCATCCCCAACGTGCGGGAAGCACTCAAGGGCGACCTGCAGGAGATTAAAGCCTATGTCCTGGGCGATACCGTTAAGGAGTTCAGCCTGTACATGGCACCGCTTACCACCGATGAGCGCCAGATCCTGGCAGACGGCTGCCTGATCAATTTCTATAAGCACTGAGGAAGTATCTGTTATGGCCTGTGATCTGCATATCCATTCCACCTGTTCGGACGGGGCGGTGCCCATTGAACGGCTGGCCCCCATTGCCGCCCGCACCGGGCTGCACGCCATCGCGCTGTCCGACCACGACACCCTGCTCAGTGCACAGTATGCCTATGCCCATACCGGGCAGGACGGGGTAGAACTGATCCCCGCCGTGGAGCTGACCGGCTACGACTACCAGCGGCAGCACCGGGTGCACCTGCTGTGCTACTACCCGGACCCTGACTGCAAGGCGCTGCGCGAGCACTGCGCGATCATGAAAGAGCGCCGCAACGCCTGCGCGCTGCAAAGCGCAAAGGGGCTGGAGCAGCTGTACCCGCAGTTTACAACAGAACTTGCGTGGGAGACTACGAAGGCCAGCGGGGTGCTGTTCAAAAGCGGGCTGATGCAGGCACTGGAGCTGCTGGGGCTGACCGATGGCAGCATCTACGGCGAGACCTACCACAAGCTGTTCGGGTGGGATCCCCGGGGCATCGTGCTGCACTCGCCGGAGTATCTGCCGGTGCGGCAGGTGCTGGACACCGCAAAAGCCAGCGGCGGCGCAGTGGTGTTTGCCCACCCCACCGTGTATAAAAGTATGCCGCTGGTGCGTGAGCTGGTGGCGGAGGGTGCCATCGATGGCATCGAGGTATACCACCCCAGCAACAGCCCGGAGGACAGCGCCGAATGTCTTGCACTGTGCAGACAGCACGGCCTTGTGGTCACCGCCGGTACAGACTTCCATGGCCGCAACCACAAACACCCGCACCCCATCGGTACCTGTACGGCACCGGATGAAACGGTGGAACAGCTGCGTGCCATCGTAGAAAAACGTAAAAGAGAGAGGATTTAAAACCATGAGCAAGGCATTTTCCTTCCCGAACAAGGGCACCTGCTCCAAGCAGACCAACTTTGTGCTGAATGAGGATCACACCATTGCGTCCATCGAGGTCATCGGCGGCTGCAACGGCAACCTGAAAGGCATCTGCCAGCTGGTCACTGGCATGAAGGCCGAGGATGTGATCGCCCGGCTGGACGGCACCCTGTGCGGCTTCCGCGGCACCAGCTGCCCGGATCAGATCGCACAGAATCTGAAAAAGGCACTGGAAGAGATGAACTGATACAGCGCAGCGGGACTGCCCGACCTGCGATAAAAGAGAGCACCTGTATGCCCTCCCGGCCCTTTAACGGGCCGGGGAGAGGCTGCGGGTGCTTTTACTTTTGTGCGCAGAAAGCCCCCGCGCAGCACACGGCCTTTTTTGTTTGCCGCTGCCCGACACAAATGACTGATTTTTTCTGCGGTTTTGGGGCTATACTTCCAGTGCAGACGATTTTATTGCAGCAAGGAGCAGACAGATGGGCATTTGGGAGAAACTGGGCGTAGGCGGTTACCGGGGCTTTTCGCAAACGGCGGCGCGGCTGTTGCAGCAGGCGGTGCAGCTGGCGGGCAATTATGGCTGTGAAAAAGCAGATACAAGCCATCTGCTGCTGGCAATGCTGCAGCAGGATGGCACGGCAGCGCAGTTTTTGGCCCGGAAAAAGATCACCGAGCCGGAGGTGCGCCGCCAGCTGGCAGAAAGGCGCAGCGGCCCGGCGCAGCATCTGGACCGGTATGCTATGGCACCGGACCTGCGGCGCACCATGGATTACGCCCTGATCGGGGCGCAGAACGCCCGGGTCAGCCGGGCGGAGCCGGAGCACCTGCTCTGCGCCATGCTGGAGGATGATGGCTGTGCCGCAGGGCTGCTGCTGGCTGCCATGGGGCTGCCCCTGACCGATGCTGTGCGGGAGTGCCGCCAGCTGAGCGGGCAGTTCGTGATGCCGGCGCAGCCCCGGGTGTCGGCCAGCATCCCCCGGGGCAGCCGCGCCAGCGATAAGTATTGTCGGGATCTGACCCGCCGCGCTGCGGAAGGAGAGCTGGACCCGGTGTTCTGCCGGGAAAAGGAGTTGGATCGCATGGTGGAGATCCTGTGCCGCCGCCAAAAAAACAACCCCTGCCTGGTAGGGGAACCGGGCGTGGGCAAAACGGCGCTGGCCGAAGGGCTGGCCCTGCGCATTGCAGGCGGGCAGGTGCCCAGAGCGCTGCAGGGGCGGCGGCTGCTGGCGCTGGATATGGCCAGCCTGGTGGCAGGCACCAAGTACCGCGGAGATTTTGAGGAGCGGTTCAAGAACCTGCTTGAGGAACTGGTGCGGGACGGCACGGCCATCCTGTTCGTGGACGAATTTCACACCATCGTGGGGGCCGGTGCCGCCGAGGGCGCCATCGATGCAGCCAGCATCCTGAAACCGGTGCTTGCCCGGGGGGAGCTGCAGCTCATCGGAGCTACTACCAATCAGGAGTTCCGCACCCATATCCAGAAGGATGCCGCGCTGGAACGCCGCTTTGGCAGGGTGCAGGTGGAGGAGCCTGGCCCGGCGCAGGCTGTGGAGATCCTCAATGGTCTGGCACCGCGCTACGAGCGGTATCACACCGTGTGCCTGCCGCCCCAGACATTGCAGGCGGCGGTAGAGCTTTCGGTGCGGTATCTGCCCGGGCGCTGCCTGCCGGATAAGGCCATCGATCTGGTGGACGAGGCCTGTGCGGCGGCGCGCATCCGTGCCGAAAAGGAACAGCGCACCCAGCCGGTGCTCACCCCGGAGGATATCGCCCGGGTGGTGGCGCTGGCCAGCGGGGTGCCCGCTGAGCGGGTAGGTGAGCAGGAGCGGGAACGTCTGGATAAGCTGGAAAGCCGCCTGAACGCCGAGATCGTGGGACAGCGGCGGGCAGTAGCAGCGGTAGCCGGTGCCATCCGGCGCAGCCGCACCGGCCTGGGCGAGCCGGGCCGCCCCATTGGCGCTATGCTGTTTCTGGGGCCTACCGGTGTGGGCAAAACGGCGCTGGCGCGGGCACTGGCGGTCAGCTGGTTCGGCAGCGAGAAGGCCCTGCTCAAGTTCGACATGTCGGAGTATCAGGAGCAGCACACCGCCGCCCGCCTGCTGGGTGCGCCGCCGGGCTACCTGGGTCACGAGGAAGGCGGGCAGCTGACCGAAGCGGTGCGCCGCCGCCCCTACAGCGTGGTGCTGTTTGACGAGATCGAAAAAGCGCACCCGGATATCCAGAACATCCTGCTGCAGATACTGGAGGACGGGCAGCTGACCGATGCCATGGGGCGCAGGGCGGATTTCCGCAACACCATCGTGCTGCTTACCTCCAACCTGGGCGCGCGGTTCCTGGCGGGGCAGAGCGCGCCGCTGGGCTTTGCCGCCGGGGCGGAAGCCGTGTTTGAAAAACAGTCTGCACAGGCCGTGG
Organism: uncultured Faecalibacterium sp.; assembly: GCA_934553285.1. GTDB lineage: Bacteria > Bacillota > Clostridia > Oscillospirales > Ruminococcaceae > Faecalibacterium. The sequence continues at coordinate 14,754 of CAKTFD010000032.1, forward strand.
AGGAAGCCAAAAAGTGGTTCCGCCCGGAGCTGATCGGGCGGCTGGATGAGCTGATCGTATTCCGCCCGCTGGCTCAGGAAAACCTGACCGCCATTGCGGAAAAGCTGCTCTGCCAGCTGGAGCAGCGCGCTGCCCGCAGCGGGTATCAGCTGCATCACACCCCGCAGGTGGGGGCAGCGCTGGCTGCCCGGGCGCAATCGGCCTACGGTGCACGGGAGCTGCGCCGCCAGGTAGACCGGGCGGTGGAGCAGGCGCTGGCAAACCAGATCGCCGCCGGTACGGCCAGCGTGGGCCAGCACTGGACGGCAGACTGCACCGCCGATGGGACCATCATTCTGCGGGAGGACGAAACAGCCACCCTGTAACACACCCACTTTTCCGCAATTGTGCCAATCAAAACGGCATATTGGCGGGATGCAATGCAAAGCTGTCGCTGCTGCATTGAAAAATTGCGCTGCCATACTTGCAACCGGCACGGTTTTCGTCTATTATAGAAGAAATGGAATAACAACACGGAGGATACCCCCGATGCATACGCTGTTTCTTCTCAACCCCACAGCCGGAAAGACGGACTGTACCCGGACGCTGCCGCAGCAGATCGCAGCGGCTGCAGCCGGTGCCGGGCTTGCCCCGGAGGATTACACCATCCGGGTCACTACCCACGCAGGCCACGCCCGGGAGCTGTCCCGCGCGGCCGCCGCTGCGGCACAAAAGGCCGGAGTGGAACTGCGCATTTTTACAGCCGGTGGCGATGGCACCTTTAACGAGGCGCTCACCGGGGCCAATGGCTTTGATAAGGCTGCCGTGGGCTGCCTGCCTTATGGCAGCGGCAACGACTTTCTGCGTACCTTTGGCACAAAGGAAGAGTTTCTGGACCTGGACGCCCAGCTGGCAGGCGGTGCGGTGCCCATCGACCTGATGCGCACCAGCCTGGGCCTTTCGGCTACTATCTGCGCGGCAGGTCTGGATGCACAGGTGGCCTATGGCATCCCGAAATTTCGGCGCATCCCGCTGTGCGGCGGTGAGGCGGCCTATGCGCTGTCCATCGTTGAGCAGCTGTGCGGGCACATTGGCCGCAAGGTAGAATACGTCATCGATGGCGAGACCCTGACGGTGGACTGCCTGATGTGTGCGGTGTGCAACGGCCGCACCTATGGCGGCGGTTTTATGGCCGGGCCGGAAGCCATGCCGGACGATGGCTGGCTGGATGTGTTCATCGTGCGTAAGGTCAGCCGCCGGGTCATTGCAAAGCTGCTGATGCTATATAAAAACGGCGGGCATTTCCGCAATGGGGAACTGACCGAGGCTGCAAAGCCCTATTTTATCTACCGGCGGGCAAAAGCGGTCACCCTGCGGGCGGTGGATGGCCGCGGGCCGATCATTGCAACGGTAGACGGCGAGTGCGCCCCCTGCAAGCAGGTCTCAGTAAAGGTGCAGCCGCTGGCAGGCCGCATCCTGCTGCCGCAGCCCGCCTATCAGCGGTTCATCGCGCAGCGGGCAGATGTAAAGTAAAGCCAGAATATCTGCAGCATTGTTTCGCATATCCGGCATACGGAAACGCGGGAGGATGCTGCAGATCTTTTGTTTTACCGGGCCGGCATTGCGGACGTCATAAATTCTTAACAAAGAAATTCATAAAAACCCTTGATTTTTTGAGCCAAGATGAGTACAATACACTTAGCACTCAAGGAAAAGGAGTGCTAAACACCTGCAGAGGGACACGAAGCCCTGCAGGCGGCAACAGAGTTTATCGCAATTTTCATAAATAACGCCTATCGAAACGGCATATTTGCGATATGCAGTTTGCGGATGTTGCTTGTGCATTAAAAACGCAAACTGCTATAAATAAATTACTTATATTGGAGGGCAAGAATTATGAAGATCATTCCTCTTGCAGACCGTGTAGTCATCAAGACTGTTGAAGTTGAAGAAACCACCAAGGGTGGCCTGATCCTGACCGGCAGCGCCAAGGAGAAGCCCCAGGTGGCACAGGTCGTGGCAGTTGGCCCCGGCGGTGTCGTGGATGGCAAGGAGATCAAGATGACCGTTAAGGTGGGCGATAAGGTCCTCACCAGCAAGTATTCCGGCACCGAAGTCAAGGTGGATGGCGAGGAGTGCACCATCGTCCGTCAGGGCGATATCCTGGCTGTTGTGGAAGACTGAACCTGATCTTTCCCTTTTCAATTGAGTCTACAGTTTAAAGGAGCGATTTATTATGGCAAAACAGATCAAGCAGGGCGAGGACGCCCGCAAAGCACTGTGCGCTGGTATTGATACCCTGGCCGACACCGTTAAGATCACCCTTGGCCCCAAGGGCCGCAATGTGGTGCTGGGCAAAAAGTTCGGTGCCCCGGTCATCACCAACGATGGCGTGACCATCGCTAAGGAGATCGAGCTGAAAGACGAGTTCGAGAACATGGGCGCACAGCTGGTGCGTGAGGTCGCAACCAAGACCAACGATGCTGCAGGCGATGGCACCACCACCGCTACCGTGCTGGCACAGGCCATGGTCACTGAGGGTATGAAGAACGTTACTGCAGGTGCCAACCCCATGGATATCCGCCGTGGTATGAGCAAGGCTGTTACCACCGCTGTGGAGACCATCAAGGCACACAGCCAGAAGGTGAAGGACAGCAATGATATCGCCCGTGTCGGCACCATCTCTGCCGGCGACCCCGAGATCGGCCGCCTGATCGCAGAGGCTATGGAAAAGGTCACCTCTGATGGCGTTATCACCATCGAGGAGAACAAGACCACTGCCGAGACCTACAACGAGATCGTGGAAGGTATGCAGTTTGACCGCGGCTACCTGACCCCGTACATGGTCACCGATACCGACAAGATGGTGGCAGACCTGGACAATGCTGCCGTCCTGATCACCGATAAGAAGATCAGCGTCATTCAGGATCTGGTGCCCCTGCTGGAGCAGGTCATGCAGAACGGCCTTAAGCTGCTGATCGTGGCTGAGGATATCGAGGGCGAGGCACTGTCTACCCTGATCGTCAACCGCCTGCGCGGCACCCTGAACGTTGTGGCTGTCAAGGCTCCCGGCTTTGGCGACCGCCGCAAGGAGATGCTGCAGGATATCGCTACCCTGACCGGCGGCACCGTGATCTCCTCTGACCTGGGCTATGAGCTGAAGGACGCTACCGTCCAGATGCTGGGCCATGCCCGCCAGGTCAAGGTGACCAAGGAGAACACCACCATCGTGGGCGGCGCAGGCGATAAGGATGCCATCGCAGCTCGCATTGCCCAGATCCGCAGCCAGATCGAGGCCGCTACCAGCGATTTCGACCGTGAAAAGCTGCAGGAGCGCCTGGCCAAGCTGGCAGGCGGCGTGGCAGTTATCAAGGTCGGTGCTGCTACCGAAGTTGAGATGAAGGATAAAAAGCTGCGCATCGAGGATGCTCTGAACGCTACCAAGGCAGCCGTGCAGGAAGGCGTTGTGGCAGGCGGCGGTACCGCTCCCATCAACGCGATCCCCGCTGTGCGCGCCCTGTGCGACACCCTGGAGGGTGACGAGCGCACCGGTGCCAAGATCGTGCTGAAAGCTCTGGAAGCTCCTCTGCGCCAGATCGCCAAGAACGCAGGGCTGGAAGGCAGCGTCATCATCGATAAGATCATCTCTGCCAACAAGCCCAACTACGGCTTCGATGCCCAGAACGAGGTCTTTGTGGAGGACATGATCGCTGCAGGCATCGTGGACCCGACCAAGGTCACCCGTTCTGCACTGGAAAATGCAGCCTCCGTTGCTGAGATGGTGCTGACCACCGAGAGCCTGGTGGCAGACCTGCCGGAACCTCCGGCCCCCGCAGCACCTGCTGCTGATATGGGCGGCATGTACTAATCACTGCCCCAAAACCGCATAATAAGGTAACAAAACGGCACCTGCTGGAAAGCGGGTGCCGTTTTTGCGTCTGTGAATGGGCGGACGTTATCGTTTCGGCTGCAGTGCTGCAGCTGTTCCGAAAATTGATAAACAATTCTCAATTTTAGTATACAGTCCCCGCCGGTGCGTGGTATCCTGAAAACACCGAAAGCACGGATTCAAAAGGAGGCTGCTTATGTTCGACAAGCTGTTCACGCCCATTACCATCAAGGACATGACCCTGCGTAACCGCATCATCATGCCTGCGATGGGCACCCGTTTTACCGAGGACCGTTTTGTAAACGAAAAGCACATTGCATACCATGTTGCCCGCGCACGGGGCGGCAGTGCACTGAATATCGTGGAGGTCTCCTCCGTCCACGCCCTCAGCGCCCCCAAAATGTTCCTCTCCATCGCAGAGGATAAGTACATCCCCAAACTGAAAGAGCTGACCGATGCCATCCATGCCGAGGGCGGCAAGGCCGGTATCCAGCTATGGCAGGGTGGTCTGGCCGTAGGCATGGACCAGACGGCCATGATCCTGCTTTCCAGCGATACCGAGCTGGCACCCGGCTTTACCGTTCCCGGCATCAGCCAGGAGATGATCGCCGAGGTGGTGGACTGCTACGGCAAGGCTGCTGCCCGTGCAGTGGCTGCCGGGTTCGACTGCATCGAGTTCCACTGCGCCCACAACTACCTGCCCCACTCCTTCCTGTCGGATGGCCTGAACCACCGCACCGATGCATACGGCGGCAGCCTGGAGAACCGCGCCCGCTTCCCGCTGGAGTGCATCCGCGCCATCCGCGCCGCTATGCCGGAGGGGATGCCCCTGTTCATGCGTATCGACGCACAGGACGATGGCTTTGGCGGGGCAGGCCTGACCGTGGAGGATACCATCACCTTCTGCAACTGGGCAAAAGAGGCCGGTGTGGATGTGCTGGATGTTTCCCGCGGCAACATCGTCACCGCCGCCAGCAAGTACGAGGTGCCGCCGCTGGATCTGCCCCGTGGCTTCAACGTGGATAATGCCGCCCGTATCCGCAAGGGCACCGGGATGCTGACCATCGGCGTGGGCCGCATCAACGACCCCCAGCAGGCCGAGGATATTCTGGAAGCCGACAAGGTGGATCTGGTGGTCATGGGCATGACCTTTGCCGACACGCAGGATCCCCGCCGGATGGCACAGTATAACTTCCATGGCCACTATTTCAGCGATGCAGACGCCCTGAACGACATCCTGCACTTCCGCTGCATCGACCCCAAGACCTACCAGCAGGGTATCGTGGACAGCATGAAGGCCATGATGCAGAACCCCATGATCGCCGCCATGATCCCCGGCGCAGAGGCCATGAAGGCACAGAATGTGCAGATCGGCCATAAGCGCATGGGCTACGACTGGATGATGGAAAACAACGAGACCGACTGGATCAACGCTTTCTTTGGCTCTAAGGAAGAAGCCGAGGCCATCCCCAGCCTGGAGGAGGGCTACAAGCTGTTCCACCCCAGCGAGGAGGAGCAGAAGCTGGACCACGGCTACGATGAGAGCAAGGACTTTGAGGCACTGGATCTGGAGGATATGAAAAAGGCTGCTGCCTTCCGCGGCGGCGCAGTGGTCAGCGACGAGATGGAAAGCGTCTATAAGCCGCTGGTCTGGAAGTGCGCCTTCGGCCACACCTTCAAGGCGACCCCCAACACGGTGCTGCGCGGCGGCCACTGGTGCCCGGAGTGCCAGCGCAGCGAGTGGCACTATGCCGAGATCGCCCGGAAGAACCCCTTCTATGCACAGGTCTGGAAGCC
>CAKTFD010000033.1 GCA_934553285.1 uncultured Faecalibacterium sp.
GGTCTGGCCGGCAAGACCAAGTTCGTGGAGATCGTGCCCCGGCAGAAGCTCAAGCTGGGCTGCTTTACCGTGGAGCCGATCCATGTGAACCACTCCATCCCGGATGCGGTGGCCTTTGCCATCGACAGCCCGGCAGGCACCATCATCCAGACCGGTGACTTTAAGATCGATTACACCCCGCTGGCCTGCGGCGTGACCGACCTGTCCACCCTGGCCGAGTACGGCCAGCGCGGCGTGCTGGCCCTGCTGAGCGACTCCACCAACGCAGAGCGCCCGGGTTTTACCGCTACGGAGCAGAAGGTGGCCGCCGGTGTGCGCAGCCTGTTTGCCCGTGCCCGCAATAAGCGCATCATCATTGCGACCTTTGCGTCCAACATCTACCGCGTGCAGCAGATCATCGATCTGGCCGTGGAGGATGGCCGCAAGGTGGCGTTCAGCGGCCGCAGCATGGTCAACAACACCGCCATGGCGCAGGAGCTGGGCTATATGCATATCCCGGAGGGCACCCTGATCAGCGTGGACGAGCTGAACCAGTACCCGCCGGAACAGGTGGTGCTGGTGACCACCGGCAGCCAGGGCGAGCCGCTGAGCGCGCTGAGCCGCATGGCCTCCTGCAGCCACCGTCAGGTACGGGTAGGCCCCGGCGATTTCATCATCATCTCCGCCAACCCCATCCCCGGCAATGAAAAGAGCGTGACCAAGATCGTCAACGGTCTGCTGCTGCTGGGGGCAGAGGTCATCTACGAGAGCATGTACGATGTGCATGTTTCCGGCCACGCCTGCCAGGAGGAGCAGAAGCTGATGCTCACCCTGACCCGGCCCAAGTATTTCCTGCCCGTGCACGGTGAGTATAAGCAGCTGAAAAAACATGCCCTGACCGCTGCAAGCCTGGGTATCCCGACCAGCAATATCCTGATTGCGGAAAACGGCTCCAACGTCATCCTGTCGCAGGACGAGATCAAGCTGGGCGAGCCGGTGACCGCCGGTGCCGTGATGGTGGACGGCCTGGGCGTGGGCGATGTGGGTAATGTGGTCCTGCGGGACCGCAAGCACCTGTCTGAGGATGGCCTCGTCATCATCGTGGCGACCGTGGACAGCAAGACCGGCAAGGTGCTGGCCGGGCCGGACCTCGTGAGCCGCGGCTTTGTGTACGTGCGCGAGAACGAGAGCCTGATGGACGGTGCCCAGAGTATTGTGGAAAATGCGCTGGAGCGCTGTGTGGACGAGCATGTCCGGGATTGGAACAGCGTAAAGACCCGCGTGCGTGAGGCGCTGAGCAGCTATATCTACCGGCGCACCAAGCGCAGCCCGATGATCCTGCCGATCCTGATGGAGGTCTGATCCGGGCGCACCGCAAAAGCGGTGCAGCGTCTGAGGAGGCAGAAAACCAATGAAACGTAAACCAAGATGGACCCTGGAAATGCTCACGGTCAGCCTGGCGGTGCTGTGCGGCATGCTGCTGCTGGCACTGCTGATACAGCGCCCCAAAGGGTGGCCGCTGCTGGCTGCGCTGGTGGTGCTGTGGGGCGTGGGCACAGCGCTGTTCCGCTATAAGCTGCGCCGCTGGGTGGCGTGCTGGATGAGCGGCACCGCATTTGAAAAATCCAAGGTGCAGTTCAGCCTGGAACCGCTCTCTCAGCCGGCAGCAGTGCTCTCCGGCGAAACGGTGCTGTGGTACAACGGCCAGTTCCGCACCCGCCTGCTGGGCGGGCAGGATGTGCTGGCCAGCCGGGTGCAGAAGGTACTGCCCGGGCTGGATCTGCAGCTGTGCCGCAAGCAGGAGGGCCAGCTGCTGACCCTGGCGGATGGGTACTGGAGCGTGCACAGCTCCACCGTGCCCGGCAACGCCGAGAGCATGACCCTGCTGGTGCTGAACGAGGAGACCGAGCTGCGCCGCACCGAGGCGGAGTATAAGGCCAGCCGACCGGGCTATCTGGTCTTTCTGGTAGACGGCTACGATGATGTGTTTGGAGATATGCTGGACAGCGAGCGCGCCCGCCTGCTGGAAGGCATCAACCGCATTCTGGAAGAGATGATCGGGCGCGGCAGCGGTTTTCTGCGCCGCGTGGCCAGCGGCCGCTACATCGCGGTGGTGGAAGAGCGCCAGCTGGAGCAGTTTGCCAACCGCGGCTACGATGTGCTGGATAAGATCCGGGCGCTGGACCCGAGCGTGAATCTGTCGCTCTCCATCGGCATCGGCCGTGGGGCACGCACCCTGCGGGAGGCCCAGGATATGGCCGTGCAGGCACTGGATATGGCACAGGGACGCGGCGGCGACCAGGCTGCCGAGATGACCCCGGATGGCTTTACCTTTTACGGCGGCGTGAGCCACGGTGTGGAAAAGCGCAGCAAGGTGCGCAGCCGTATCGTGGCCGACCAGCTGGTCAAACTTATCAAGGAAGCGGACCATGTCGTCATCATGGGCCACCGTATGAGCGACCTGGATGCCATCGGCGCAGCCGAGGGCGTGCTGCGGATCTGTAAGATCTGCGATGTACCGGCGGTCATTGCCGTCCGGCGGGACGCCACGCTGGCAGGCAGCCTGATCGATGCCCTGTGCAAGGCCGGCCAGAAGGATGATTTTATCGATCCCAAAGATGCGCTGCCCATCATCTCCAAGCGTACGCTGTGCATCGTGGTGGATACATACCAGGTGGGCCTTGTGGAAAGCAGGGAGATCCTGGAAAAATGCGGCAAGGTGGCCGTCATCGACCACCACCGCAAGGGCGTTGGCTATATCGAGAACCCGGCGCTGGTCTGCCACGAGCCGTATTCTTCCTCGGCCAGCGAGCTGGTCACCGAGCTGCTGCAGTATGTGGGCGAGCGGGATGATAAACCCAACCGTGTGGAGGCCGAGGGCCTGCTTTCCGGCATTTTGCTGGATACGCAGGACTTTACCCTGCATACCGGTGTGCGCACGTTTGAAGCCGCAGCGGCGCTGCGCCGTTATGGCGCAGAGACCGAGCGGGTGCGCAAGCTGTTTGATACCACTATGGTGGAGTACAGCGCCAAGGCCGACCTTGTGGAAAAGGCACAGATGTACAAGAACTGCGCCGTCTCCGTTGGCGGCGAGGTAGCCCCGGAAGCCCGTGTGGCCATTGCGCAGGCCGCAAACGACCTGCTGCGCATCCAGGGCGTGGATGCCAGCTTTGTGGCCGTGCAGGTGGGCACCGGCGTAAACATCTCGGCACGCAGCATGGGTGCCGTAAATGTGCAGGTGATCATGGAATCCCTGGGCGGCGGCGGCCATCAGACCATGGCGGCAGCGCAGCTCAAGCACATCACGCCGCAGGCGGCGCGCAGCCGTATCGAGGACGCCATCGATCAATATTATAAGTCCCAGAAAAAGAGCACGCCGGAAGAATGACCGGCAAAAGGGGAACGAAAGCATGAAACAGTATGATTATCTCATCGTCGGTGCCGGCCTTTTTGGTGCCGTGTTTGCGCACGAAGCAAAAAAAGCAGGCAAAAAGTGCCTTGTCATCGATAAACGCGACCATATTGCAGGCAATATCTATACCGAGGCCGTGGAGGGCATCAACGTGCACCGCTACGGGGCGCATATCTTCCACACCAACAACAAGGCAGTGTGGCAGTATGTAAACCAGTTTGCGGAGTTCAACCGCTATACCAACAGCCCGGTGGCCAACTATCATGGCCAGATCTACAACCTGCCCTTCAATATGAACACCTTTAACAAGATGTGGGGCGTAGTGACCCCTGCCGAGGCCCGGGCCAAGATCGAGGAGCAGAAAGCCGCTGCAGGCATCACCGATCCCCAGAATCTGGAAGAACAGGCCATCAGCCTGGTGGGCACCGATATCTACGAAAAGCTCATCAAGGGCTATACCGGCAAGCAGTGGGGCCGCCCCTGTACCGAACTGCCGGCCTTTATCATCAAGCGCCTGCCGGTGCGCTTTACCTACGATGATAACTACTTCAATGCGCTGTATCAGGGCATCCCCAACGGCGGCTACACCGCGATGGTGGAAAAAATGCTGGCGGATACCGAAGTACGGCTGAGCGTGGATTATCTGGCCGATAAGGCTGCGCTGGATGCCCTGGCCGAAAAGGTGGTCTACACCGGGCCGGTGGATGCCTACTTTGGCTACCGTCTGGGTGCGCTGCAGTACCGCAGCGTCCGCTTTGAGACCGAGGTGCTGGATACCGACAACTATCAGGGCAACGCGGTGGTCAACTATACCGATGCCGAAACGCCCTATACCCGCATCATCGAGCACAAGCACTTTGAGTTTGGCACCCAGCCCAAAACGGTCATCAGCCGGGAGTACAGCGCCGAGTGGAAAAAGGGTGATGAACCGTATTATCCCGTCAACGATGAGAAAAACAGCGCCCTGTATGCGCAGTATAAGGCGCTGGCAGATGCCGAGCCGGGCGTACTGTTCGGCGGCCGTCTAGGCGAGTACAAATATTACGATATGGACAAGGTCATCGAGGTAGCGCTGGATGTGGCCGCAAAGGAGCTGGCGTAAACGGTTTTCCCGCTTCCTCTTGCCCAAATCCGACAAATGCGCTATACTATTATCATAAGACTGCACCGGTTTTCCGGTGAGAAGTGAGGGATACTATCATGAAAGTGATTCTGAAACAGGATATCAAGGGCATCGGCAAAAAGGACGAGATCCATGAGGTCTCCGACGGCTACGCCCGCAACTACCTGTTCCCGCGCAAGCTGGCCGCTGTGGCGGATGCCAGCGCTGTGAACGTTGCCCGCAGCAAGGAAGCTGCTGCTGATTTCCACGAGGCCGAGACCGTGGCTGCTGCCAAGGCGCTGGCTGCCAAGATCGAGGGCAAGACCGTGACCATCAAGGCCAAGGGCGGCGCATCCGGCCGTCTGCACGGCAAGGTGACCGGCAAGGAAGTTGCCGAAGCACTGGCTGCGCTGGCAGGTGCACCCATCGACAAAAAGAAGATCGAGCTGGAGACCAAGGACATCAAGGATGCCGGTGTGTTCAACGGCAAGGTCCGTCTGTACGTTGGTGTCGTTGCTTCCTTCAAGATCCAGGTGGAAGTGGAACAGGCCTGATCTGTGTGCCGTTTGCGCCCCCTCACAGCAGGGGGCGCTTTTTGGCTTTACAGGATGCTTTGGATTTTGGATAAGGACAAACTACTATGCCGAACGAACGACGTTATTCCAATGAACTGAATCTGGAGAGCGTGGGCATCAATCTGCCCTACAATATGCAGGCAGAGCAGAGCGTGCTGGGCGCGGTGCTGCTCAAGCCCGATACCCTGACCGATCTTGTGGAAATCATCAAGCCGAAAATGTTCTACACCCGGCAGAACGCCCAGATCTGGACCGAGATGCTGCGCCTGTTCACCAACGACCAGACCATCGATTTTGTCACCCTGCTGGATGCAGTGGTGTCCGATGGGGTGTTCCCCAGCGCGGACGAGGCCAAGGTGTACCTGACCGGCCTGGCCGAAACGGTGCCCAGCATCTCCAACGTAAAGGCCTATGCCCAGATCGTGCAGGAAAAATATCTGGTGCGCCAGCTGATGGGGGTGGCCAAGGATATTTTGCAGGATGCCGGGGACGAGCCGGATGCCGACCTTCTGCTGGAAAATGCCGAGCAGCGCATCTACGAGATCCGCTCCGGCCGGGATTCCAGCGCCCTGACCCCGCTTTCGTCCAGCATGGTGGAGACCCTGACAAACCTCCAGAAGATCAGCGGCCCGGATGCGGATAAATACAAGGGTATCCCCACCGGGTTCCGCCTGCTGGATACCGTGCTTACCGGCCTTGGCCGGGGCGATCTGGTCATCCTGGCAGCGCGTCCCGGTATGGGCAAGACCAGCTTTGCGCTGAATATTGCCACCCGCGTGGCCATGCAGCAAAAGGTGCCGGTGGCCATTTTCAGCCTGGAAATGACCAAGGAGCAGCTGACCAACCGTATCCTTTCGTCCGAGGCCGGCATCGACAGCCAGGCCTTCCGCACCGGTGCCCTGCGCGCCGAGGACTGGGAATATCTGGCGCTTGCTACGGAAAAACTGCACGATGCGCCGATCTATATGGATGATACCTCCGGCATCACCATTACCGAGATGAAGGCCAAGATCCGCCGGGTCAATCAGGATCCGGCCCGCCCCAATGTAGGCCTGATCGTCATAGACTATCTGCAGCTGATGACCACCGGCCAGCGCAGCGAGAACCGCGTGCAGGAGATCAGCTCCATTACCCGAAACTTAAAGATCATGGCCAAGGAGCTGAACGTGCCCATCATCGCGCTGAGCCAGCTGTCCCGTGCGGTGGAAAAACAGGGCAACAACTCCAGCCACCGCCCGCAGCTGTCGGACCTGCGCGATTCCGGTTCTATCGAGCAGGATGCGGACTGCGTTCTATTTTTGTACCGCGATTCCTACTACGCCAGCCAGAACCCGGATGGCGCCGAGGTGGATGCGGACACGGCGGAGTGCATCGTGGCGAAGAACCGCCACGGCGAGACCAGCACTGTGCCGCTGGGCTGGGATGGTGCCCACACCCGCTTTATGGATGTGGACTTCAAACGCTGATGGATACCGGGATGCTTGCCCGGGTGGAGGATTTCTGCACCCGGGAGGGGCTTTTGCAGCCCGGTGCGCCGCTGCATCTGGCGGCGGCAGTTTCCGGCGGGGCGGACAGCATGGCGCTGCTGCTTTTGCTGCGGCAGCTGCAGCCGGTGTTCGGCTATACGCTTTCTGCCTGCCATGTGAACCACGGCCTGCGCGGGCAGAGCGCTGACCGGGACGAGGCCTTTGTGCGCGCCGAATGCGCCCGGCTGGGGGTGCCGCTGCAGGTGTTCCATGCAGCATCACTGACCGGCCAGGTGGGCGCACCGCCGCCGCACCCCGGGGAGGACTGGGCGCGCCGCCTGCGCTACGCTGCCTTTGCGCAGCTTACGGGGCAGGGGATAGATGCCATTGCGACTGCCCATACTGCAAATGACCAGGCCGAGACCTTGCTGCTGCGTCTGGCGCGGGGCACCGGGCTGCACGGAGCGGGCGGCATCCGGCCAAAGCGCGGATGCTACCTGCGGCCGCTGCTCTGCCTTACCCGGGCCGAGACCGAGGCCGTCTGCCGGGCAGCGGGGCAGGCATGGGTCACTGATGAGACCAATGTTACCGATGCCTATGCCCGCAACCGGCTGCGCCACAGCGCGCTGCCTGCGCTGCAAAGCACCAACGCCGCCGCCGTGCAGAACCTGGCGCGCTTTTGCGAAAAGGCCGCCCGGGTGGATGCCTACCTTGCAGCCGAAGCCGCAAGGCTGCTGGCAGCCGCACAGCTGCCCGGCGCAGCACCGGCATGGCGGCTGGCCCCCCTGCAGGCGGCAGACCCCCTGCTGCTGGAGACCGTGCTCCACAGCTTGGTGGCACCGGTGCGGGATGCAGAGGAAAAATATGTGCAGCTGCTGTGCGGCATCGTGCAGCAGGGCAGCGGCGCAGTACAGCTGACCGCGCAGGTACGCTTTTGCGCCGGCAGCGGGCGCTTCTGGCAGGAAAAGCAGCCGCTGCAGCCGCCGGAGCTGCTGCCGGAACAGCAGCCTTTTCAGCCCGCAGAACAGGCCGATCTTCGCCTGCGCGGGGGCTGGAAGGTGAAAGCTGCGGTGCTATCCGCTGATTTTGAAGAAAAAATACAAGTCGTTCATAAAAAAGACTTAAAAAATCGGGCGGATTATGCTAGAATAACTACGTTATACACTGGCCTTGTTCTGCGCGCACGGCAGCCGGGAGACCGGTTCCGCCCTGCGGGGCGCGGCGTGCACAAACCGCTGCGCAAATGGATGAACGAGGCCGGTATCCCGGCACCGATACGGGATACCCTGCCGCTGCTGGCCAGCGGCAGCGAGGTGATATGGGTGTGTGGGCAGGGCTTTGCCGATGGCCTTGCACCGGACGAGGAAAGCAGATGGATCCTGCAACTGGATGCAGAGATCGAAACATAGGAGGAAAAAACGAATGAGTATGAATGATGACGTCAAGGCCGTTCTGGTCAGCGAGGAAGCACTGAAAGCCAAGGTGGCGGAGCTGGGTGCCCAGATCAGCCGGGATTACGCCGGTAAAAACCTTGTGCTGGTGTCCATCCTCAAAGGCTCGGTGGTCTTTATGGCCGACCTGATGCGGGCTGTGAGCATCCCCTGCAGCATCGACTTTATGGTCGTGTCCAGCTACGGCGGCGGCAACACCACCACCAGCGGCCTGGTCAAGATCATCAAGGATCTGGACGGCGATCTGTCCGGCAAGGATGTGCTGATCGTGGAGGATATCCTGGATACGGGCGTCACCCTGTCCAACCTGGTGCCCATGCTCAAGATGCGCAACCCGAACTCGGTCAGGATCTGCACCATCCTGGATAAGCCCAGCCGCCGCAAGGCCGACATCCAGCCGGATTACGAGGGCTTCCAGGTGCCGGATGAGTTTGTGGTGGGCTATGGCCTGGACTATGACGAAAAATACCGCAACCTGCCCTATATCGGCGTGCTGAAACCGGAGATCTACACGAAGTAACGTGTATATTATATAAAATCCAGAACTGGAGTTGATTTTTTTGCAATCGAAAAGACCCCGCTTTAATCCGCTGGTGCTGGCCATCGTGCTGGCAGCGGTGCTGATGGTGTGGTCGGTGCTGGGCGGCACCGGCGGCAGTACCGGCAGTTCCTCCATGGCATATTCCACGGTGGTACACTATTTTGAGAGCAACCAGGTCACCAAGTTCTCGCTGGATCTGAATACCGGCGTGATCACCCTGACCTTGAAGGAAGGCGCCCAGGCACTGCCGGATGCCACCGAGCAGAGCACCACCCAGTCCACGGGCGGGCTGCTGTCCGGTATGCTGTCCTCCTCGGCACCTACCGGGGTGACCAAGAACAACGATGGCACCGAAACGGTGAGCTATAAGCTGCCTTACGCCCGGATGTTCGTGGATCATGTGTCGGACTACATCGCCCAGTACGATGCAGCCAACCCCGATGCCCCCATGGTATACGACTATGTGCCGGCAAAGGAGAGCATCCCCTGGATGGAGATCCTGTTCTACCTGGCCATGCTGGGCTGCACCGGATTCCTGCTGTTCTCCATGATGCGCGGCGGTGCCGGTGGCGGCGGCATCATGAACGTAGGCAAGGCCAAGGTAAAGGACGAGCACGAGAACAAAAAGACTGCCACCTTTGCCGATGTGGCCGGTGAGGACGAGGAAAAAGAGGAACTTAAGGAAGTTGTGGAGTTCCTCAAAAGCCCGGAAAAGTTCAATACCCTGGGCGCCCGCATCCCCCATGGCGTGCTGCTGGTAGGCCCTCCGGGCACCGGCAAGACCCTGCTGGCCCGTGCCTGCGCCGGTGAGGCCGGGGTGCCCTTCTACTCCATCTCCGGTTCCGACTTTGTGGAGATGTATGTCGGCGTGGGCGCATCCCGTGTGCGCGATCTGTTCGATAAGGCTAAAAAGTCCATGCCTTGCATCATCTTTATCGATGAGATCGATGCCGTGGGCCGCCAGCGCGGCGCAGGCCTGGGCGGCGGACACGATGAACGCGAGCAGACTTTGAACCAGCTGCTGGTGGAGATGGATGGCTTTGAAGCCAACGATGGCATCATCGTTATGGCGGCCACCAACCGTGCCGATATTCTGGATAAGGCGCTGCTGCGCCCCGGCCGCTTTGACCGCCAGGTCTGCGTGGGCCTGCCGGACGTCAAGGGCCGCGAGGAGATCCTGAAAGTCCATACCAGAAACAAGCCGCTGGCACCGGATGTATCCCTTAAGGTCATCGCCCAGCGCACCGCCGGTTTTGCCGGTGCAGACCTGGAGAACCTTGTCAACGAGGCCGCGCTGCTGGCTGCCCGCCGCAACCGCAAGGCCATTACCATGGAGGATATCGAGGAAGCCTCCATGAAGGTGATGGCAGGCCCCGAGAAGAAGAGCCGCGTGGTCACCCCGGAGGAGAAAAAGCTCACCGCCTACCACGAGGCAGGCCATGCGGTGGCGGGCTTCTACTGCAAGCACCACCCCCGTGTGCACGAGATCACTATCATCCCCCGTGGGCAGGCAGGCGGCTATACCATGTATCTGCCGGAGAAGGATCGCAGCTATGTGACCAAGGGCGAGATGTTCGAGGACATCGTGTCCAGCCTGGGCGGCCGTGTGGCCGAGCAGCTGATCCTGGAGGATATCTCTACCGGTGCTTCCAACGACCTGCAGCAGGCCACCAACATCGCCCGCCAGATGATCACCCGCTACGGCTTCTCCGAGCGTCTTGGCCCCGTAGTGTACGGTACCTCGCAGGAGGAGACCTTCCTGGGCCGTGACTTCGGCCAGGGCAAGGGCTACAGCGAGACCACCGCTGCCGAGATCGACGGCGAGATGCGGGATATCATTGACGAAGCCTACGAGACCTGCCGCCGCACCCTGACCGAGCACATCGACCAGCTGCATGCGCTGGCCAAAGCGCTGATGGAGCGCGAAAAGCTCAACGAGCAGCAGTTCAACACCATCATGGCCGGCGGCACCCTGCCTCCCTGTGAGGACGAGGAACCCGCCCCGGAACAGCCCGGCCAGACCGTGCAGCCCGCAGAGCCTGCGGAGACCGCCGAGCAGGCCGAACCTGCCGAGCAGGCCGAAACTGCCCAGCCGGAAGCGCCGGAACAGGATGCCCCGGAGCAGCAGGACTGATCTTTTTTGAGGAAAGGAGCGAGCATCGTGGAGGAAAATTTTAACCCGGTCGCACAGACCCGTGCCAACTACTACACGCCCGGCAGTCCGGTGCAGTTCGTCTGCGTGGAGCTGCTCAAGGGTGATACCAGCGGCGAGCACGCGGTCTGCCTGACCTTCAAGAATATTTCCCGCGTGACCCTGACGGCGCTGGAGATCCACTTCAAGTGCAAGGGCGTAGACGGTGTGATCCTGTGTGAGGATAAGTTCGAGTACCGGGACCTGGAAGTAAAGCCCGGCGAGCTGTTCGGCCAGGATGATGCCGTGTTTATCACGGCCAAGGCCATCACCAGCGTGGATGTTTCGCTGTGCAACGTGTACAACGGCAAGCGGGTGGTGCATCTGGATGGCATAAAGCGGGTGCGCCTGCCTGCGCCCCGCCGCCTGGCACCGGAGCTGGAAAAGGCGCTGGAAGCCCGCATGGGCCGCACCGGCCTGAAATACCAGCCCCAGGTGTTTGAAAACGGCTGGTACTGCGCCTGCGGTGCCTTCCACCCCACGGAGGAGGACACCGTGTACTGCTCGGAGTGCGGCTGCGACCGCATCCTGCTACAGAATGCCCTGAACACCCTGCTGCAGCCCGCTGCACCGGCGGAGGATATGGATACACCGCTCACAGCACCCGCCGCACCGGCTGCGGCAGAGGAGCCTACCCGCATCGTGGGGGCAGCCCCGGCAGCACCGGCAGTTCCGGCAGAGGAACCGACCCGAGTGATGGGGGCCACGGCTTATGAGCAGCCCAAGGCAGCCCCTGCGGCCCCTGTTGCAGAGCCTACCCGGGTACTGGATGCTCCCACCCGGGCCAAGTTCCCGGGCAGCGCCGCAGCAGACGAGGGGACCCGTGTGATCCCTGCCGCCGTCCGCCGCCCGGAACCGGCTCCGGTACGGCAGCCGGAACCCGTGGAGGAGGAAGAGTACGAGGACAGCCGGGACAGCGTGGCCGAAGCGCTGATCCGCTGGGTGCCGCCTATCACGGCGATCCTGTGCGCAGTCATTGCACTGTGCGGCTTTGTGTACTATCAGTTCGTCCTGTAAAAAGAGGTTATCCCGGCGGAGGGGGCAGCGTGCCTTCTCCGCCTTTTGCGTGCACTGCACAGAAAGGATCCCCCTATGCCCGAGGAAGCTCTACAAGTTGCGTTTGAGATCAAGACCGCCTGCGATGAGATCAGCCGCCGTCTGCTGCGCTGGCACTGGGAACATAAGCCCGGTGCGCACAGCCTGGATGCCCTGCTGGAACATATCGACCGGCGCAGGCAGGAAAGCCCGGATTACTACGACCGTATGCCGGACCTGACCGGCAAGACCAGCTGGCAGCAGCTGGATACCACCCTGTGTATGCGGGTGCTGCTGGACCCGGAAACCGATGCCGCCCGCCCGCTGGACCTGCTGGGCAGCACGGCGCACCCTGCTGCCGCCCGGCACGCCTGCAACGCGGTCCGCACCGCCCGCAACGAAGCCGCCCATGCGGCAGTGCCTGCGGATGGCGCGCAGGCAGCACTGCTGTTCAATGAGGCAGTGGAGGCGCTGGAAGATGGCTATGCCGGCTCCGCCTTTAAGGAAAACGAGCTGGCGCAGTATTACCGCCAGGCCGAAGCCTTTTTGGACCGCTGCAGCGCGTCAAAACCCCTGCGCGCACGGCAGAGCAGCCCGGATGCCGCAGAACAGCGGGCAAAGCCTGCAGCCCGCAGCAAGCCCCGCAATACCCAGACCAACCGCAGCACCAAAAGCACTGCCGCCCGGCAGACCACAGCAGACCGCAGCCGCAGCACCGGTACCAGACAGAACCGCAGCAGCACAAACCGCCGCAAAAAGCAGCAGGCAGCTGCCGAGCGCAAGGTGGTGTTCGGCATCATTCTGGCGGCGCTGGTGCTGGGGCTGGCGGCCCGGGCACTGAGCATGGGAGTGCTGTGAAAGTAACAGCGTTTGCAAAACTGGTGGTAAAGCAGAAAGCAAAACAGCCCGGGCTATACAAAATTACCAAAAAAGCGGCGGGCCTGCCCGGAGAAAAACGGCCATTGCACCTCTTGCGGGAAAGGTGAAATCGATTTATAATAAGTATGAAAACGTTTACACCAACCCACCGGAGAGGGAACGGAGAAGAAAACCCCATGACCATCAGTGATATTGCAAAACTGGCAGGTGTTTCCAACGCGGCGGTCAGCCGGTATCTGAACGGCGGCCCCCTGAGTGAGCAGAAGCGCAATGCCATCCACGCTGTGGTGGAGCAGACCGGCTACCGCCCGGATACTGCAGCCCAGACCCTGCGCACCGGCAAGGTGCGGCAGGTGGGGGTGATCGTGCCCAGCATCAGTTCACAGTCGGTAGGGCAGATCACCAGCGGGATCGCGGCCGAGCTGACGGCAAACCGCTACCTGATGCTGCTGGCGAATACCGAGCTGGACGAGCAGCAGGAACTGGAATACTTTGCCGCCCTGCAGCACAACCATGTGGCGGGCATCATCCTGCTGGGGTACGATAGCAGCCCGCAGCTGGAAAAGGTGCTCAAAAGCTGCCGTGTGCCGGTGGTGGTCACAGGGCAGCGCATGGCGGATGTGCCCTGCGTATATAACGACGACCGTTCTGCCGCCCGGGATCTGACCCGGAAGATGCTGGAACATGGCCGCAGAAATATCGTGTACATCGGCGGCAGCGAGCGGGATGCCGCTACCGGCATCGCCCGCCGTCAGGGCGTGCAGGATGCGCTGGCGGAAGCCGGGCTGAACGCGGACGGGCTGCCCCGGGCGTGCTGCGCCGCCTTTACGATGGAGGAGGGCCAGCGCTGTATGCAGGAGCTGCTGCTCTGCTGCCCGCAGCTGGACGGCGTGGTCTGCGTAACGGATACCGTGGCCTTTGGTGCCCTGCAGGTGCTGCGCACCGCCGGGCGCATGGTGGGGCAGGATGTTGGCCTGGCCGGCATCGGGGACAACTGGGTCGGCAAGGTGGTACAACCCGGCCTGACTACCATCCGCTTTTACCAGAAGCAGGTAGGGGAGGAAGCTGCCCGGATGCTGCTGCAGATGCTGGAGCATCCCGAGCAGGAAACGGCACCGGTGCGCCAGACCACCCTGGGCTATACGCTGGTGGAGCGCGGCTCACTGTAAAGACAAAGAGGAACAAATGGAACAAAAACTGATTTTTCTGGATATCGATGGCACCCTGCTGCCGCCGGGCGAAATGCTGATACCGCACAGCGCGGTAGAAGCCCTGCACAAAGCCCGCGCCAACGGACACAAGCTGTTTCTGTGCACCGGGCGCAACCACCGCATGACCCAGCCTTTGCTGGAATACGGTTTTGATGGCGCAGTGTGCAGCGCAGGCGGCTATGTGTTCTGTGGGGATAAGGTGCTGGTGGATCTGCCCATGGAGCCGGAGCTGGCAAAGGGCGTATGCGATGCCATGGAGCGCCACGGTGTGGAGTGCACGCTGGAGGCGCGGGATGCTACCTATGGCAGCATGAAGATGATGGAGCGCTGGAGTTTTACCCACCGGGATGCAGGCCCGCTGAACAGCGAGGCCGCCCGCTGGCGCAAAGCCATGGAAGAGGGTATGACCATAAGCCCGCTGACCGAGTATAAGGGCGAGCCGCTGTATAAGATCGTGTTCATCGCGGAACATGCGCAGGACCTGGACGAAGCAAAACAGCTGTACGGAGACCGGTTCGTGTTCTGCGAGAGCAAACTGGACGAACTGGGCGGCAGCTTTGTAAATGGCGAGCTTATCAACCGCCGGTTTGATAAAGGCCGCGGCATCAAGGCCGTCTGCGATTATCTGGGCGTGCCGCTGCGCAGCAGCATCGGCTTTGGCGACAGCGACAACGACCTGCAGATGACCGATGTGGTCGGCATCAGCGTATGCATGGCCAACGGCTCCGAAAATCTGAAACAGCGCTGCGACCGCATTGCCCCCTCGGTGTACGAGGACGGCATTGCAAAGGAGTTTGCAGCCCTGGGGCTGATCTGAAAAAATCACTTACAACAAAAATGAGCGCTGCACGGTGTCGTGCGGCGCTCATTTTGTTTGATGTGTTTATAGCAATTCAAATTTTAGGTTCTTTGTCAAATGTTTGGGGTCTAGAAAAATCCAGACCCCAAACATTGATTATAGAACCATTATAGAACCTATTTTTGGAAATTGCGATTATGCCTGCAGGCGCTGTACGCTGCCGTGTGCGCAGTCCACAGCGACCATCAGGCCGTCGCGGATGTGGCTGGTGGCACCGGTGGCACCCACAACGGTGGGCTTGAGCAGAGCCTTGCCGGCAATGGCGGCGTGGCTGTTCAGGCCCGGCTCCTCTACCACCAGGGCGGCGGCATCGCGCACGTAGCTCAGCATCTCGTTGCTGGTGGAGGGCACCACCAGCACCATGCCGGGCTTGAACTTTGCACGCACCTCGTCCATGGTGCGGCAGACACAGGCCTTGCCGGTGGCATTGGCCACATCGTTGTTCTCAGGGCCTACGCCAACACCGGTGGCCAGGCAGTTGCCCACCATGTGGATCTTGATCATGTTGGTGGTGCCGGATACGCCCACAGGCACACCGGCGGTCACAACGGCCAGCTCGCCGTTGTGCAGGTAGCCGTTCTCCTTGGCCAGAGAGGTGGACATCTCGATCAGCTCATCGGTGCTGTGTGCCAGAGACATCATCAGCGGGATGATGCCCCAGCTCAGTGCCAGCTGGCGCTGTACCTGCTCGCGCATGACGCAGGCGATGATGGGCTGCTGCGGGCGGTACTTGCTCAGCAGGCGGGCGGTGGTGCCGGATTCCGACACGGTAACGATGGCAGCGGCGTTCACATCCTTAGCGGTCAGGCAGGCAGCGTGAGCGGTAGCATCGGATACGCTGATCTTGCCGTTGTTCAGATCCATCAGGCGGCCGCGCACATTGTGGCCGTCCTGCTCGGTGCGCTCAGCGATGGCGGACATGGTCTTGAGGGCCTCCACGGGGTAATCGCCTGCAGCGGTCTCACCGGACAGCATGATGGCAGAGGTGCCGTCGTAGATGGCGTTTGCAACGTCCGAGATCTCGGCACGGGTGGGGCGGGGGTTCACGATCATGCTGTCCAGCATCTGGGTAGCAGTGACGATGGGCTTGCCAAAGGAGAAGGAGTGGTCGATGATGGTCTTCTGGATACCGGGCAGCTCGGTAAAGTCGATCTCCACGCCCAGGTCACCACGGGCGACCATAACGGCATCGGCGGCGGCCAGGATGCTGTCGATGTTGTTCACGCCCTCGCGGTTCTCGATCTTGGCGATGATGCGGATGTTGGAGTCGTACTGGTTCAGCAGGTTGCGGATCTCGTAAACATCCTGTGCGGTGCGCACAAAGGAAGCGGCGATGAAATCAAAGCCCTGCTGGATGCCAAAGATGATATCATCGCGGTCGCGCTGGCTCATATACGGCATGGACAGGTGTACGCCGGGCACATTGACGCCCTTCTTGTTCTTTACCTTGCCGTTGTTCAGCACGGTGCAGATGATGTCGGTGTCGTTCACGGTCTGGACCTGCAGCTTGATCAGGCCATCGTCCAGCATAATGGTGCCGCCCGGCTCCACATCCATGGGCAGGTCTTTATAGGTGATGGCGCAGATCTCGTTGGTGCCCTCCACATCGCGGGTGGTCAGGGTAAAGGTCTGGCCGGCTTTCAGCATCTCGGAGCCGTTCTTGAAGTCCTTCAGGCGGATCTCGGGGCCTTTGGTGTCCAGCAGGGCGGCCACGGGCTTGCCCAGTTCCTCGCGCAGAGCTTTCAGCTTGTCAAAACGGCCCTTGTGCTCCTCGTGGGAACCGTGGGAAAAATTGAAACGGGCCACGTTCATGCCGTTGGCGATCAGCTCGCGCAGCACGCCCTCCTTATCGGTGGAAGGACCCAGGGTGCAGATGATCTTTGTTTTTCTCATACAATATACCTCCGTCAACGCTCTCTTATATTCTGCGGCGCTGCCATGCAGGCAGCTGCGCACGACCAACGGGAGCAGATGCTCCTGTGCGGCGGGTCGAAATATGTGGTAAAGCGGAAAACCCAAAACTCTACCACTTATTATTATAATCACTCCGGTGCAAGAGAGCAAGAGGAATTTTTGCTTGAATACAAGTTTTTTGCGGGACAGGGGCATGGGCTGAGTGATCGTGGAAAGTTTAACGATATCCTGCTGCTTTTTTGCGATCACCTGCCCTGTGTAACCTGCTGCAAAACCTGAAAAAGGATAAAACGATACAGCGCCGCCGCCTCTTGCATCCGGCGTGATTTTTGCTTATAATAAAGGGTACAAAAGTACTACTGTTCCGGGGCGCGCCCCGGGGAAATGGAGTGACCATTATGGAAAAACGCGTTTTTCTGATCGTGCTGGACAGCTTTGGCATCGGCGCGGAGCCGGATGCTGCCGCCTTTGGCGATGCGGGCACCAACACCCTGGGAGCGATCGCAAAGCATCCTGCTTTCAACTGCCCTGCGCTGCGCAGGCTGGGGCTGTTCAATATCGATGGCGTGACTGCAGGGGAAAAGACCGATGCCCCCATAGGTGCATTTGCCCGGCTGCAGGAGCAGAGCATGGGCAAGGATACCACCATTGGTCACTGGGAGATCGCCGGTGTGGTAAGCCCGGAGCCGCTGCCTACCTTCCCCGATGGCTTCCCCGAGGAGCTGATCCGGGAATATGAACAGAAGACCGGCCACAAGGTGCTGTGCAACAAGCCCTACTCCGGTACCAAGGTGCTGAAAGATTACGGCGAGCAGGCCATGCGGGAAAACGCCCTGATCGTGTATACAAGCGCCGACAGCGTGTTCCAGGTGGCCGCCAACGAGGAGCTGGTGCCGGTGCAGGAGCTGTACCGTTACTGCGAGATCGCCCGTGAGATGCTCAAGGGCAAGTACGGCGTGGGCCGCGTGATCGCCCGCCCCTTCCTGGGCAGCAGCGCCGATACCTTCTACCGCACCACCAACCGCCACGACCTGAGCCTGAAACCGCCCCGCGCCACCATGCTGGACCTGTTGAAGCAGGCTGGCAAGGATGTGATCGCGGTGGGCAAGATCTATGATATCTTTGACGGCGAGGGCGTGACCGAAAAGATCAAGACCACCGGCAACACCAACGGCATCGCCTTTACAAAGGCGCTGCAGACCCGGGACTTTGAGGGCCTGGCGTTTGTGAATCTGGTGGACTTCGATATGCTGTACGGCCACCGCCGCGATGTGGCAGGCTACGCAGCCGCAGCCACCGAGTTCGACCGCTTCCTGGCAGAGTTTATCCCCGGTATGCGGGAGGGCGACCTGCTGATGGTCACTGCAGACCACGGCTGCGATCCCTCCTACACCAAGACTACTGACCACACCCGCGAGTATGTGCCGTATCTGGTGTACGGCAAGGGCGTAAAGGCCGGGACAGACCTGGGCACCAGACTGTGCTTCGGTACCATTGCACAGACCATCTGTGCCTACCTGGGCGTGGACGCCTCCAGCCTGGACGGCCAGAGCGTGTGGCAGGAGATCCGGGCATAAAAATGCTGCGGACGGCAGAAGAATAAAAAACAGGAGCGTGGAACGATGCGTATTTATGATCTGATCGCGAAAAAGCGCGATGGCGGCACCCATACCCGTGAAGAACTGGAAGCCATCGTCAACGGCTTTGTCAGCGGGGATGTAGCCGATTATCAGATGGCTGCCTGGATGATGGCGGTATACCTGCGGGGCATGACCGACGAGGAAACTGCCGAACTGACCGATGTGATGGCCCACAGCGGCGTGATGGTAGACCTTTCGCCCATCCCGGGCATCAAGGTGGACAAGCACTCCACCGGCGGCGTGGGCGATAAGACCACCCTGGTCATCGCGCCCATCGTAGCGGCCTGCGGGGTAAAGATCGCCAAGATGAGCGGCCGCGGCCTGGGGCATACCGGCGGCACCATCGATAAGATGGAGAGCGTGCCCGGCACAAAAACGGCGCTCACGCAGGAAGAATTTTTTGCGCAGGTGAACCGGATGGGCCTTTCGGTCATCGGCCAGAGCGAGGGCATCGCGGTGGCGGATAAAAAGATGTACGCCCTGCGGGATGTAACGGCCACCGTAAGCTGCATCCCCCTGATCGCATCCAGCATCATGTCCAAAAAGCTGGCCTCCGGCTCGGATGCCATCCTGCTGGATGTGACCACCGGCACCGGTGCCTTTATGAAAACGGTGGATCAGAGCATCGCGCTGGCAGAGCTGATGGTATCCATCGGCACCCATCATGGCCGCCGGGTGGCTGCGATGATCACCGACATGGACACCCCGCTGGGCCATAACATTGGCAACAGCCTGGAAGTGATGGAGAGCATGGATGTGCTCAAGGGGCATGGCCCGGCAGACCTGACCGAGGTGTGCCTGCAGTTGGCGGCCAATATGCTGGTGCTGGCCGGTAAGGGCGATACCGCCCGGTGCCGTGCCATGGCCGAGGCAGTCATCGCGGACGGCTCTGCCTTTGCCAAGTGCAAGGAGATGTTTGCGGCGCAGGGCGGCGACACCCGGGTGCTGGACGATTACAGCCTGTTTGCGCAGCCTGCCGCCAGCTACGAGCTGCTGGCAGAGCAGGACGGCTACATCGTGGCCAACGATGCCGAAAAGATCGGCTCGGCCAGTGTGCTGCTGGGCGCAGGCCGCCAGAAAAAGGGCGACCCGCTGGACTTTGCTGCAGGCATCACCCTGCATAAAAAGCGCGGCGACTACGTCCATAAGGGCGAGAGCCTGGCTACCTTCTACGGTGCAGCGGATAAGTTTGCCGCTGCCGCTGCCGAGTACCGCAGCGGCCTGGTCTACGGCACCGAAAAGCCGGCAGAAGCCCCGCTGGTGTACGCGCTCGTCACCAAAGACGGCGTAGAGCGGTACTGAGCTTTCCCGGAACGCGGCGGATCCCGAAAAACAGGCGCTGCTGTTTTCCGCTGAAAAAACCCAAAGCACGCGCAGAGGGCATACCGGAACGTTTTGGCCTGAGAGGCTGCTGCACAAAGCTGTGCGGCAGCCTTTTTTGCGTCTGTGTGCGGAAAAGCACGGCCCCGGCGTGAAAAAATGTCGTGTTTTAAGCAATTCAATGCATTTGTGGGGCAAATGGTAGAACTTTGCGGCGGGATATGTTATACTATTCTGTACTTGTATATCCCTAAAAAAGGGGATGCCAAAGGAGAAAGGACTTGTTATGAAGATCATTCTGGTGGGCGGCGGCAAGGTCGGTACGGCTCTGGCACGCCAG
>CAKTFD010000034.1 GCA_934553285.1 uncultured Faecalibacterium sp.
GCCCCGATTAGAACCTGAATCTAACGCGTCTGCCAATTCCGCCATATCCGCATATTCTGTTGTGTTCGTGAGCTGTGACGCTCGGAACGATAGTTATTATACCAGATGCAGGAGAAATGTCAAGCATTTTTACAAAAAAGTTTTCATCTTTTTAGAATAAATCATACTTTCGTCAAAAATAGCTTTAGGAGGGGCTTCCGGGCATGGAAGCTGCTGCAGGCATGGCCTATACTGCCAGGCGTTCCGGCAGGGTGGGCGGACTGCGCTGCCGGAACGGGTTTGACATGCTTTTCGCGGCGAGGTAGAATAGAGATATGTTTTCCCTGATCGCGCAGATCTGCCGGATGGGACAAGGTGTATTCTGCGCGGTCGCCACATAAACCATAGAGGAGCGTTTTGCCATGCTGTATTTTGAAAACGACTACTGCGAGGGTGCTCACCCCGCCATTTTGCAAAAACTGACCGAAACGAACTTTGAAAAGGTCTCCGGCTACGGCACCGACCCTTACTGTGCCAGCGCCCGGGAGAAGATCCGCGCCGCCTGCGCCTGCCCGGATGCAGATGTGCAGTTCATCTCCGGCGGCACCCAGAGCAATGCCATTGTGATCGCCTCCATGCTGCAGCGGTGGCAGGGGGTCGTGGCTGCCGCCACCGGCCATGTGGCCGGCCATGAAGCCGGTGCCATCGAGTACACCGGCCACAAGGTGCTCACCGTGCCCCAGCACAACGGCAAGATGGATGCGGAAGAGCTGCGGGAGTTTGTTGCCACCTTTTATGCGGACGACAACCACGACCACATGGTGTTCCCCGGGATGGTGTACATCTCGCACCCCACCGAGTACGGCACCCTGTACACCAAAGCCGAGCTGGAAGCCCTGCACGCAGTGTGCCAGGCGTATCAGATGCCGCTGTTCGTGGATGGTGCCCGCCTGGGCTACGGCCTGGCCGCCGAGGGCACCGATGTGACCCTGCCCGACCTGGCAAGGCTGGCCGATGTGTTCTATATTGGCGGCACCAAGGTGGGTGCACTTTGCGGCGAGGCGGTGGTGTTCCCCCATGGCGCACCGGCACACTTTATGACCATGGTCAAGCAGCAGGGCGCACTGCTGGCCAAGGGCCGTCTGCTGGGCATCCAGTTCGATGTGCTGTTTACCGATGGGCTGTATCTCTCCATCAGCAAAAACGCTATTGCAACGGCTGCTGCCCTGAAAAAAGGCTTTGCCGCAAAGGGCTACCGGTTCTTTATGGATTCGCCCACCAACCAGATCTTCCTTGTGCTGGAAAACGCCCAGCTGGCTGCGCTGGAGGGCAAGGCAAAGTTCGGTTTCTGGGAAAAATACGATGATACCCACACCGTGGTGCGCATTGCCACCAGCTGGGCCACCCGCATGGACGAGGTGGACGCTTTGATCGCGCTGATGTGACCGTTTCTGCCACTGTACTTTGTGCATGTTAGTTCTTGCATTTTACGGTAAGGTATGGTATCTTTTGTATATAGGTATGTTTCTGGGAGCGGCAGGTGGCCACCGTATAGTTCCCTTGCTGCTTTTGAACAATGACAAGAAGGAAGGATATACATCATGGGCTTTTTTGACAAACTGTTCGGCGGTAAGGCCAAAGACGAAAACACCAGCAAATTCACCAACCAGAGCAAGACGGTCCTGACTCCGCTGCAGGGCAAAGTTCTGGCACAGGCCGATATCCCTGACGAAACTTTTGCACAGGGCATCCTTGGCCCCGGCTGTGGCATCGAGCCTACCGGCGACACCGTGTATGCACCGTTTGACGGCACTGTGACCCAGATTGCCACCACCCTGCACGCTGTGGGCGTGACCAGCAACGATGGCATCGAGCTGCTGATCCATGTCGGCATGGATACCGTGGACATGAACGGCCAGGGCTTTACCGCACTGGTCAAGGAGGGTCAGAAGGTGACCGCCGGCACTCCGCTGCTGAAGGTCGATCTGGCTGCTGTCCGTGCAGCAGGCCATCCCACCGCAACCGCCATCATCGTGACCGATGGCGGCGATGACGTAAAGATGCTGGCCGAGGGCGATGTCCAGCCCGGCACCCCGCTGTTCAAGGTCTGATCCTGAATCTGAATCTACAAAAAGTGGCCGCTGCACATGGTTTTGTGCAGCGGCCGCTTTTCCTTTTTCTTCGTTTTATCGCTCTGCTGCATTCCAGGGCTGCGGGGTGCTTTCCACCACCTGCCCGGGGGCCTGCAGGGCACGCTCTATCAGCAGGGCAAGATAGGCATCCTGCAGCGCATCCGCCAGCGGATAGACCTCTGCCCCGCCGGCAAGATAGTCCTGCATCCTGTCCAGAAAACAGGCGATGGCGGTCTCATCCTCTCCCAGCCCCGCCTGCGCGGCGGCGGCAGCCAGCGGGTCGGGCAGCGGGGCCAGCTGCCTGCACACGGGTTCTCCGGTGATGTCCAGACAGCGCAGCGTATCATCAAACAGCTCGCCTCGCTCTCCCTGCACGCTGGTGTGGGTGCTGCGCAGATAGGAGTGGTACTGCACGCTGTCAAAATCCAGGAATGCGGTGCCGCCGCCTGCAAACGCCAGCGTGTGCTGCTGCAGGGTCTTTTCTACCAGCGCACCGTTCCGGATCGCACCCCAGCGGGAGTCCGTTTCCACGATCCGCTCCGTCCAGCTGCGCCCGGTCACCCGCACCGGCTGCTGCCCGGCCCCCAAAAACTGTCGTGCCAGGCTGACCGCATGGTAGCCGTGCGCCACCGAGAGCCGCGCAAACTGCGGCGTGCCCAGTGCACCGCTGCGCACCGCCGCCAGCCGCCTTGCCAGGGTGGGATACAGCCAATACTGCTCTGCTGCCTGCAATTTTGCCCCCTGGGTATGCAGCTGCCAGAGCGTGCGCAAGGTATCTTCCTCCAGCGCTGCCGGGGTCTCGCACAATACGGCAAAGCCCCGGGCAAGCCATTCGGTACTGACGGCGGCGATGGACGCTTTGTTCACCGCCACCACCACAAGATCCGGGTGCAGTGCGATGCACTCCTCCACCGAGGTACTCACCGGCACACCGTACTCCCGGTGCATTTTTTCGGCCTTTTCCGCTGTGCGGCAGAGCATGGCGCACAGCGTGAACCGCTCCGGCAGTGCCTGTGCGATGCGCCAGTAGAACAGCGACCGCCAGCCGGAGCCAACCACCAGAATACGCAGTTCAGCCATCTGCCTGTTCCTCCCGGATATGCTTCTGCAGCTCCTGCTCAAAGCGGTCTGCGTCCATTGGCAGGGTGATCTTCTGCCCCAGCCAGGCGGACAGGTAGGCGGCATCGGTCAGTTCCAGTGCACGCACCCCTTCCACACCCGGTGCCGTAAGGGCGGTGCCGTGCAGGATAGCGTCCGCAAAGTTTGCCAGCATCTCCGGGTACGGCTCCTCCTGAGGGCTAAACTGCTCGGTGATGGTGGTCTCGGCAAACTGCTGGCGCTCGGTGCAGGCGGCGGTGCGGCGGTAGACCTCGGTATCCTGCGCATAGGTGTGCAGGGTCAGGGTATCCTTTTCCAGCAGGGCGGTGCCCCGGGTACCCACGACCTCCAGCCGCTCGGTGTAACTGCCCTCGCCGGTGGACAGGATAAAGGTGGCCGTGCGCTGCGCCGGGTACTCCATCAGCAGGGTGGCTTCGTCATCCACCGCAAAATCGTTATACTTACCGTATGGTATCATGGCGTAAATACTCTGCGGCATGCCAAACAGCCACTGCCAGATATCCAGGATGTGCTGCCCCTGGTTGAGCAGGGCACCGCCGCCCTCCCCTGCCCAGCTGGAACGCCAGCTGCCGGAGCGGTGGTACATCCAGGTGCGGAAGTAGCGGCTGTTTTCCAGCTGAACCCGTTTTATCTCGCCCAGCGCCCCATCATCCAGTAATTTTTTAAGCCGCATATACTTTTTGTAGCGGCGCTGATGGAACATCATGGCAAAAACAAGGCCGCTGGCCTGGGCGGCGCGGTTCATCTCCAGCGCCGGTGCCAGCGAGTTTGCGCTGGGCTTATCGCACAGCACATGCTTGCCGTGGGCAAATGCCTGCATCACCAGCTCCGGATGGGTCTTGTGCGGGGTTACCACCAGCACGGCGTCAAAGGTCTGTGCTCGGGCATACAGCTGCTCCACACTGGTGCACAGCTGCACCGTGTCCGGCAGGGTATCCTTTGCCCACTGCTGTGCCTCGGCGCTGCGGCACACCACGGCGGCCAGGCGCAGCGCGCCCGCCCTGCCCTGTGCGATCATCTGCGCATACTTGCGCCCCATAACACCTGTGCCGATCACGGCTGTGCGTACTTCCTGCATGGCGATACCTCCTGTTTTTCCACAATTGTGTTTCTTACGGGGGAAAACTCAGCATTTCAGTTTTGCTTCGATGGCTGCCTTATCCAGCCCCGTGCCGATGACGATGAGCACATCCTGCCCCTGCGGGATGGGGGCAAAGGTGCTGCCGGCAGCGGTAGCGTTCAGTTCCAGCCAGCCGCCCGCCGGGGCAGGGGCAAAGCCCTTGACCCGCAGCACCTGCCCGCATTCCGGCGCGGCAAACAGCCGGTCTGCAGCTGCCTGCAGCTGTTCCGGGGTCAGGTGCAGCTCCAGAAAGCTGAGGGCGCTGAATGCATCGTGCACATCAAAATGCAGCTTTTCGCAGCTGGCCTGCCGGTAACCGCAGGCGGCAAGCGCGGCAAGGTCGGCATCGGTAAAAGAGGCCCAGTCCCGGGCGAGGATCTCTTCCGGCGCAAAGCGGCGGGAAGCCTTTGCCTGCACCAGCGCCCTTTCCAGATGGGCGCTGGCCGCCGCGCACTGTGCCGGGGAGGCCAGCTGGGCGCGGCTCAGCAGCACCCGGCCCGCGTTCATGGTCTCGGAGGCCAGCAGGTACTCCGCCTGGGGCGAAAGTTCTTCCGGCAGAAATGCGTCCACTACGGCGATAACGCTGCCCAGCTGATACCACCGGTCCAGCGGCTCGTCCCGCAGGATATCAAAAAACTCGTCCACATCAAAGATGCCGCTGGGTTCCACCACCACACGGTCAAACCCGCGCATTGCCATGGTGATAAGTTTGGTGCGCATCCGGCGCTGGTGGGTATCGCAGTCGCAGCCGCCGCTGATGGTCTCCACATCGCAGCCCTGGCCCAGCACATCCTGCACCAGCATGGCATCCACGTTCACCGCGCCAAAATCGTTTTCCAGGATGCACACCTTGTGCCCCTGTGCCACCAGATATCTTACATACCGGCGCAGAAAGGTGGTCTTGCCTGCCCCCAGAAACCCCGTAATGAGGTCTACTTGTACCATATCGTCCGTACCTCCTGTGATAAGCGTAAAAACTGCGCCTGAAAAGAGCGTTTTTTCAGCCTTCCCGGTAGCAGCGCATCTCCCGGATCACGGCCTCTGCTTCCGGCGAGATCGCATCCGGCTGCATGGCCGGGCGTGCCAGGAAGTAGCCCTGCAGCAGGTCTGCACCCAGCTCGATGACCTTGCGCATCTCGGCGGCGGTCTCCACACCCTCGGCAATGATCTTCATGCTGCGGGGGCGGGCGTAGGCCACGATATTGCGCAGGATCTGCTGCTTATCCAGAGAAGTATCGATGCCCCGGATGATGGCGATATCCAGCTTGATAAAGCGGGGCGACAGTTCCAGCAGGCTGTTCTCGTTTGCGTAGCCGCTGCCGTAATCGTCCAGCGCAAAGATACCGGGAAATCCCACTGCGCGGCGCTTGCGCTCCAGCGAGTCCTTGTCGATGGCTTCTTCCTCGGTGATCTCCACCACCACACGGCGGAGCAGGTCGTGCCAGCGGTTATCCAGATAGGCGTTATCCTCCTCGGTCAGGTTGGTGCTGGCGATGGAGTTGATAAACAGCATGGCATCCGCCGGCACCTTGCCATCCCGGCACAGGTTTTCAAAGGTCTCCAGCGCCTTGGTAAAGGTCAGCCGCTCGATCTCGTACAGCGCGCCCTGCTCCTGCGCCAGCCTTATGATGGTGGCGGGAGAGCGCAGGGTGGGCAGGTCGGAGCGCATCAGCGCCTCGTAAGCCACCACCCGGCCGCTGCGTGCCGAAAAGATGGGCTGGAAGCAGTAGAACACCCGCTCGTTGCTGATAAGCAGCTGGAACTCCCGGCGGGTACGCTCCGCATAGGCTTCGCGGTTGTACGCCCCGATATCAAACTCCTCCACACGGCCCTTGTTGGAGTGCTTGACCTGATACATGGCAAAATCTGCGTATTTTTTCAGGGTTTCCCAGTCCTGCCCATCGTCCGGATACCAGGCAATGCCGCCGGAAAGGCTGATGTGCAAAGCATTGCCGCTGGGCAGCATCGCCACGCTCCGCTGCATGGCCTTGCACAGGATATCGATTTTTTCCCGGATAGCAT
Source organism: uncultured Faecalibacterium sp. (assembly GCA_934553285.1). Taxonomy (GTDB): domain Bacteria; phylum Bacillota; class Clostridia; order Oscillospirales; family Ruminococcaceae; genus Faecalibacterium. Next base: position 6,373 of record CAKTFD010000034.1, read on the forward strand.
CCCGGCTCTCGTACCCGTAAAACAGCACCAGGAACTCATCGCCGGAAAGCCGGGCGCATACCGTATCCACAGGTGTATTTTCCTTCAGGCACTGGCCGGTGCGGCGGATATACTGGTCGCCCCAGTCGTGGCCATAGGTATCGTTGATATGCTTGAGGTTATCCAGATCCATCATCATCAGCGCTGCCACGCGCATCTGCCCCGGCGCAGCAAACAGGGTCTCGCACACCCGGTTAAAGGCCTGCCGGTTGTACAGCCCGGTCAGGATATCGTAATCGCGCTCGTGCTCGATGCGGATCCGCTCCAGCGTTGCAACGGTCACATCCTCGGCCAGGCCGATCTTGGCATGTCCCTCGATGGTGCTGCGCAGCATGATGTAGCGCACCTGGTCGCCCTGCCGGATGGTCAGCAGGGAGGCTCCATTGGCGTTTCTGACACAGGGGTTATGCTCCCGCACCCCTTTGAGCACCTCCTCAAACTCGCGCACGCTCAGCTCCTTGCCCCGGACATCCGGCATCCCCAGCAGCGAGAAGAAATTATCGGTCACGAACACACTGCCGGAGTCGGTACGCAGCTCATAGCCGCCCAGCTCCACACTGGCCATATCCATGATGCGCAAAAACTTGGTGGAGTTGGTCACCAGTTCCCGGTTCAGCTCGGTGATGGTCTCGGCAAAGCGGTCCACCTCCCGGATGCCGGTGCGGGACAGGCGGGGGAATACTTTTTTCTCCTGTGCCTCCACGACTTCGCGGTACAGGTGGTTGATGGGCAGTGCCAGGCTGGCCGATACCAGCAGGCTGCCCAGCACGCACAGCAGCAGGGTGATCAGCATTACAGACAGCAGCACACTGCGCACCCGGTTGGAAAAGGCCAGCAGCACCGACCGCTCCATAGTGCCCACCAGCATCCACTGCTCTGTGGCAAACGGCGCATTGCGGTTGTATAGCTGCAGTGGCTCCAGCGCGGCATAGTAGGTCTTGCCGTCCAGCTCTATCCAGTCGCCATGCTCATCATCGCGGCGGCAGGTAAGGATGCCATACGGTGCCACAGCCGTGCGCTGATCCTCGCCGGAGGTCACCGCCTTGGTCAGGGTAAGTTGCTCCGCTTTCAGGTCATCGGTGGTGGACAGCAGGAAATAGGTGCCGTTTTTATTCTCATTCAGCTCCATATAGGGCAGTTTGGTGTCCAGATACTCGTTCAGCATCTCCACGCCCAGCACACCGTACACGGTGCCGTCCGGCAGGATGAGCGGCTGCGAGTAGGCGATGGCGTACCGGTCGTCCCCTTCCAGGCAGTAGGGGGTGGTGGTCCAGCGGCCATAGTTCTCGGCAGAAAGGCTGGCACCATCCTTATATGCGCTCTGAAATACGGTGCGTATGATCCCGCCTTTTGTATTTCCCTGATAAGGGAAAGCTGGCTGCCAGCCCTTATCCGTGCTGATGCCCAGCTGTTTTACCACCCCGGCACTGGCGCGTTCCAGCAGCAGGTCGCTGTTGCGCTCCGAGGGGCGGGCGTCCGGGTCCAGGTCCCGCAGGTAGATGCCGGGCATCTTTTTGCCCACCTCGCAGGTATCCAGGTCATGGGTGTTGAGCATGATAAAAATGCCGGTGACCTGCTTGCTGCGCAGGGTGCTCAGCAGATCCGGTGCAACGGCTTCCAGCAAAGCATCGCTCTGCTCGCTGCTCTCGTCCAGGGTACGCAGCGAGATCGCGCCGCGCTGCAGCAGCTGCTGGGCCGCAGTATTGACCTGCTCACTCAGCGCGGTCAGGTCCTGGGCTTCCTGCAGCATATCCTGGATGTAGCTGGCGCGGTTGTGTACCTGCATATCAAGGATGTCCTTGGCATTCTGGTCCAGCTGGCCGGTCACATTGGTTGCAAGCACGCTAACGCTCATCAGCAGCACCTCGACCAGCAGCACCAGCATCATCGTGGTAAAAATAGAGTAGAACACCGCCTTTTCCGGCTTTTTTGCCTTCCAAGCCTGGTAGCGTTCCTGCAACCTGCCAAACATTGCTCTGCCTCATTTCTATCTGTTTTATCCTGCCCTGCGCAGGGTTTTTCAGCCTTCGTACTGTTCCAGCCAGGCGCGGATATCCTGATACCACGCTTCAAAATACGCATCGGTCAAAAACTCTTCCATGGCCTTTTCGGCGCTCTGGCCTGCTGCCATGCGTTCCAGCACGGTATCCCGGTCCGCCGCGGCCAGGTCGCTCATCCCGTAATCCAGCACCTTGCGGGCTGCATTGCCGTCCGCAAAGGCGCCGGGGGTATACAGCGCGTTCTCCTGCACGGTCTGCACAGCACAGTCCAGGATCTGCTCCATATTTTTCGACAGCTGCAGCCCGCTGGCCCGGATGGCCGCCATATCGTTGGCCGCCGTAGTCACCGGCAGATAGCCGGACTCTACCGAGAAGGCGATGTTGTTCTCCGGCATCGTGAACCACTTGAGGAAGGTCACCGAGGCTTTGATCTCGGCCTCGGTGCCGGTGGTCACCACCATACCGGCGCCCTGCTGCACCACCACCTTTTTGCCCCCTGTGAACCGGGGCGCGGGCAGCACCTTCATCTCGATATCATGCACCTGCGTATCGCTGAGCATCACACGCTTTGGGAAAAACGTAGCGCTGGAGCAGGAGCCTACATAGCCCAGGATGCTGCCGGTCTTGACATCATCACTGCGGAAATGCCCGCTGGCGGCAAAATGTCCCTTGACAAAGGGCACATAGTAGTTATCCCACAACCTGCGCACCACATCGTGGTCAAAATGCAGGGTCATTTTGCCGTTCCGGACATCAAAAATGGTGCAGCCCAGCTGCCTTGCGCCCCCAAGGATATAGTTTGCCATGGCATCGCGGCCAAACAGCGCTTTGCCGTCCGACCAGTCATAGTACAGCTCCGCCGTTCTGGTCACGCCCTCGATGGTAGCAAGGTCTGCATAGGCAGCGCCGGTATCGGCCGAAAATTTCTCCCAGTCGGTATCGTTGAGGAAGAGCAGCTCGGTGGATTTTGCCACCGGAAAGATCTTCATGCTGCCATTGCCGTCAAAATCGCCTTCGGTGACATAGCTTGGCACAAAAGCCTGCTTTTCCTCTGAGGTCAGGTAGTCGTTCAGGTCCACCACCAGCCCCATCTGGTCCAGTGCATAGACCGTATCTGCGTAGGCTGAAAAGATATTGGGCATCGCCGCAGCTCCCACCTTGCCCTCGGCAGCTTCCATCACGTTGGTTTCCAGGTCGTTCACCGTGCCCTGGCTGGACCCCTCCACATGGATGTTCTGTTCCCTGCCAATGGTATCGTTAAAGGTGCTCAGCAGCTTGTTGAAGCTCTCCAGCTGGTCGCCATTGTAGTAGTTCCACACCGTAATGTTCGTGATTTCCCGGCTTTTTTTGCCGCTGCAGCCTGCCATTGCAGCCGCTGCAGCCGAAACTGCGGCCGCCGCCAGAAAGCTGCGGCGCGAGATCCTGTTTTCCATTCTGGTTCCTCCCCCCAAAATGCCTCAAAGCATAAAATTCCATTATATATACCTATATAATACCACCATCTCCGGCGCAGTGCAAACCACCTGCTCCGAATTTATGCAAAAAAGTATCGCTGCCGCGCCCCGGCCCCCGTTTTAGCGCACGCGCCCAAAGCCATGCCGCAAAAAGCGCAAAAAGGCCCCCGCCGACAGAGGGAAAAAGCGTCGGCGGGGGTCCGGGGTAATGTCAGATCAGGGGTCAGTCGTCTGCTGCTTCGTCCAGGTTGCCCAGCTTCTTGGCCTGCTCGACCACGGCGGGCACCAGCATTTCGGGCAGGATCTCGTAGCGGGCAAACTCGGTGGTAAACCAGCCGCGGCCCTGGGTGGTCTGGCGGATAAAGGTGGTAAAGTTGGACAGTTCTGCCAGCGGCACCTCGGCAATGACGGTCTGCAGGCCGTCCTCATCCGGCTCCATGCCCAGCACACGGCCACGGCGCTTGGTCACATCGCCCATGATATCACCGGTGTTGTCGTTGGGCACATGGGCTTTCAGGGTGTGGATCGGCTCCAGGATAACGGGGCCGGCTTCCGGCATGGCAGCCTTATAGGCCAGCTTTGCTGCCATGATAAAGGCCATTTCGGAGCTGTCCACCGGGTGGTAGCTGCCGTCCAGCAGGGTAGCCTTCAAACCGACCACGGGGTAACCGGCCAGCACGCCCTTTTCGGCTGCAAGGCGCACGCCCTTTTCCACAGCGGGGAAGAAGTTCTTGGGCACGCTGCCGCCGAACACCTTCTCCTCAAACACCACCTGCTCGCTGTCGCAGGGCTCAAAGTTGATGATAACATCACCGAACTGGCCGTGGCCGCCGGTCTGCTTTTTATGGCGGCCCTGCTTCTGGCAGGCCTTGCGGATGGACTCGCGGTAGGCGATGCGGGGTGCTTCCAGCCCGATCTCCACACCGAACTTATTTTTCAGCTTGGCCTTGACCACATCCAAATGCTGCTCGCCCAGGCCGCCGATGACCTGCTGATGGGTCTCGGCGTTGTTGATGTAGCACAGGGTGGGGTCTTCTTCCATCAGGCGGGCCAGTGCACTGGAGATCTTGCCCTCATCGCCCTTCTTGGTCACGGTAACGGCCATGAACAGGCTGGGCTTGGGGAACACGGGTGCAGGCAGTTTGACTACCCGCCCGGCATCGCACAGGGTATCGCCGGTCTTTGCGCTCACCAGCTTTGCCACTGCGCCGATATCACCGGCACTGATGCCATCGGTCTCCACCTGCTTTTTGCCGATGACGGTAAGGGGCTTGGAGATCTTTTCCACATCGCCGGTGCGGGCATTGGTCAGCGGGGTGCCCGCAGCCACCTTGCCGCTGATAACGCGCAGATAGCTCAGTTTGCCCACAAACGGGTCGGCCACAGTCTTAAACACATAGGCGGCGGTAGGCTCTGCCTCGGTGCAGTGCAGCTCCACCGGCTCGCCGTTGGCATCCTCGGCCAGGGTGCTGGCCTCGTGCTCCGGGCTGGGCAGCAGCTTGTGCATGTTGAACAGCAGCATATCCAGCGCCTGCATGTTGACGGCACTGCCGCAGAACACGGGGGTGATCAGGCCGTCCTTAACGCCCTTGCGCATTCCTTCCACGATCTCCTCGGTGGTAAAGGGTTCACCGCCAAAGAACTTTTCCATCAGCTCGTCATCGGTCTCGGCAATGGCTTCGCTCATGGCCTCGATCAGGCCCTGGAAGCGGTGGCCGATATCCGGCAGATCCACCTGGATCTGCTTGCCGCTCTCATACTTAAATGCTTTCTGGCTGAACAGGTTGATGTACACAGGGGTGCCATCGTCCAGCTTGGCGGGCACAACGCAGGGGCAGACGGTGGAGCCGAACCGGATCTTCATGTCCTCCAGGATCTTGAAGTAGTTGGCGTTTTCCAGATCGCACTTGGAAACGAATACCATGGTAGCCTTGCCGTTTTTGCGGGCCAGCTGGAAGGCTTTTTCTGCGCCGACGGTAACACCGCTGCGGCCGGATACACACACCAGCACGCTCTCGGCGGCACGGATGCCCTCGTACTCGCCTGCCTCAAAGTCGAACAGGCCCGGTGCATCGATCAGGTTGTACTTGATGCCCTCGTATTCCACCGGCACAACGGAAGCCGACAGGCTGGCCTTGCGCTTTGCTTCCTCGGGATCAAAGTCCGAAATCGTGGTGCCGTCCTCGACCCGGCCCATACGCTCGGCAGCGCCCGAAAAATAGACCAGTGCTTCGGTCAGCGTGGTCTTGCCGCTGCCGGCATGGCCGGCAATCAGAATATTGCGGATGTTGTTGCTTGCGTATTTCATATCGGTTTTTCCCTCATTTCCGCCGCACGGAGCGTTCTCTCCGTTTTTGTGGCATATTTTACAAAGATAATACCACACTCGAAACGTTTTTTAAATATATCGTTTGAAAAAACGGGTAAAAAAGCCTGCCAAACTTCCAGGCACTGTTTTGTGCAAGTTGACATCCAGGCATGGGGATTTTCCTTGACCGCCTTTTTGTTACCAACATAACCCGGATTGCAAACGCTGGAACTTTATGGTATTCTGTTAGTTATGTAGATACATATCTTATCGGGTTTGCTGTGCGTTCGACCCGCTTACAAATACAGGAGGTTTTACGCGATGAAACGTGAAGATTATATCAACTGGGACGAATATTTTATGGGCATTGCCCTGCTGACCGCCATGCGCTCCAAGGACCCCAACAGCCAGGTGGGCGCGTGCATCGTAAGCCCGGAAAACAAGATCCTCTCCCTGGGGTACAACGGTATGCCTATGGGCTGCAGCGATGACGAGATGCCCTGGGAGCGCGAGGGCGCACCGCTGCAGACCAAGTACATGTACGTCTGCCATGCAGAGCTTAACGCCATCCTCAACAGTGCCCACAATAACCTCAAGGGTGCCAGGGTGTATGTGACCCTGTTCCCCTGCAACGAGTGCACCAAGGCCATCATCCAGTCCGGCATTGCCGAAGTGGTGTACTATGGCGACAAATATCACGACAGTGATTCCAGCATTGCAGCGCGGTTCATGTTCGAGCATGCCGGTGTCCGGCTGACCCAGTATAAGCCCAGCGGACGCAAAGCAGAGCTTGCCTTGTAAGCTCGCTCTTGACTGCGCCTTTCTGCCGTACTATAATAGAATTATCGTACGCATAAATATGCATTATGGTATGAATAGAGAGGGATATATGCAATGGGAATGAAAAATCGCAGTTTCTTGAAACTTCTGGACTACACCCCTGCTGAGATCGGGCAGCTGCTGGATCTGGCCGCCGACCTCAAGGCCAAAAAAAAGGCCGGCATCCGTCACGACCAGCTGCGGGGCAAAAATATTGCCCTGATCTTTGAAAAGACCTCTACCCGCACCCGCTGCAGCTTTGAGGTCGCCGCCCACGACCTGGGCATGGAGGTGACCTATCTGGACCCCTCCGGTAGCCAGATCGGCAAAAAGGAATCCATTGCTGATACGGCCCGGGTGCTGGGGCGGATGTTTGACGGCATCGAGTACCGCGGCTACGGCCAGCAGATCGTAGAGGAGCTGGCACACTACGCCGGGGTCCCGGTGTGGAACGGCCTGACCAACGAGTTCCACCCCACCCAGATCCTGGCAGATTTCCTCACCATCCGGGAGCATTTCGGCCATCTGCAGGGCATCCGCTTCGTCTACTTTGGGGATGCCCGCTACAACATGGGCAACAGCCTGATGGTGGGCTGCGCCAAGATGGGCCTGCACTTTACCGCCTGCGCCCCCAAAAAGTACCAGCCGGATCCCGCGCTGGTAGCACAGTGCCAGGCCATTGCCGCCCAGACCGGTGCCACTATCAACTTTGAAGAGGACCCCGCCAAAGCTGCAAAGGATGCCGATGTCCTGTACACCGATGTGTGGGTATCCATGGGCGAGCCGGTAGAGGTGTGGGCTGAGCGCATCCACGACCTGGCCCCCTACCAGATCAATCAGGACCTGATGGATATTGCAGGCCCCAACGCTGTATTTATGCACTGCCTGCCCGCTTACCACGACCACAAGACCACCGTGGGCAAAGAGATGGGCGAGCGCTTTGGCCGCGATGCCATGGAGGTGACCGACGAAGTGTTTGAAGGCCCCCAGAGCATCGTTTTTGATGAGGCTGAGAACCGGATGCACACCATCAAGGCGGTCATGGCGGCCACCCTGGGATACAAAGCGTAAGGATGTATTCCGCTTGTGCGAAAACCGTGCCTGCTGCGCAGGCATGAGCAAAACTGAAAACAACAGCAAGATCCCTGCGTGAAAAAAAATCACGCAGGGATCTTTTCATACAAGGATCTTATCCGTTGTGCACGCCGCGCACAACATCATGCCGCAGGCACATCATTCCGAAACTGCACTCTGCAGTTTCAGCACCCCGGCCTGTACCAGGCGCTTGCGCAGCAGGGCGCCCACGATGCAGGAAACCACGATCTTTGCCAGGTCCAGCGCGATGAAGGGGTAGACACAGACAGTCAACGCATAGCCCAGCTCGCACTGCATCTGGAACACGAACCATGCGGTGCCCAGCACATAGCAGGCAGCATCGCCCAGCACCAGACCCACAGCCGAGATCACCGGGCTGCCCTTGCTTTTTTCAATAAACAGACCGCCGATGAAGGCCAGCAACAGATAGCCCACCAGGTAACCGCCGGTAGGACCTGCCAGCTTGGCAAGGCCGGCACCGTAACCGGAGAACACCGGGATGCCGATGGCACCCAGCGCCAGATAGATGACCACGCTCAGGGTGCCGAATTTCGGCCCCAGCAGCCAGACGGTCAGGCAGATGACAAAGTTTGCCAGCGAGATGGGCACGGCTCCGATGGGCACCGTCAGCGGGCCAAGTACGCACAGCACGGCAGCCATCACAGCGGTGACAGCCATCTGGTAGGTGGTCAGTTTTTTGTCTTTCATAGTCAGTTTTCCCCTCTGTTTTTTGTTTTTGCAAGGCATCTGTGGCCGAGTATACCGCACCGGCGCGCCATAGGTCAACGAAAAAGTTCGTAAAAGGTTTACAATTCATCCCCGATTGTAATACCGCAGAAAATATGATAAAATATAATCGACCGCCCACAGTCTCCCAGGCACTGCGCGGTCATTCTTATTCCATGCAGCATTATCGCTCATTTTGTACGGAACATCAGGAAAGATCACGGAGGTAGCCCATGGGCGGAGGCCATGTTTCGCGGCCGGATTTTGGTATGCCGCAGCCGGATGCAGCATACCCGCTGACCGAGTTCTATCTGCTGGCGCAGCATGCGCTGGACAACAGCGGCAGCTTTATGCTGCCCGCCCTCTACGCAGGGCTGCAGGCACCTGCCCGGCGCATCTACCGGGAGGAAGCCGCCGGGTATCTGCAGCTTGCCTGTGCGCAGGCAGATGGCATGACCCGCCTGCTCTCCCCTGCCCGGATGCAGCTGCTGTACAGCACGCTGCAGGTGCAGCCGGACGGTACCCCCGCCGCGCTGCTGCTGACCGAGGCATGCACCCACCTGACCGTGGCGGTGCAGCTGCTGCCGCCCTTTGTATGGGAGGATCCGCTGCCGCCGCTGCCGGACACCCCGGCGGCGCTCTGCCTGCAGCTGACCATGCAGGATGTGGCGGCCATCGATACCGACCCCGCCGCACTGGCGCACAAGCTGGTGCACAGCACCGAGGGCAAACGCTGGCTGCACCACCCCCGGGCCGAGACCTTTCTTTCCGAGCGGCTGGCACTGCTGCAAAGGGTATATAAATAAAGAAGGCGGCTTTTTTGCGGGATAACCCGCCCTCTTTCGCTTTCCACGATCCCGTGGTATACTGGCCGGTAAGCCGGCAGGATATCCGACACCTGTTGGAGAACGTGGGTGCGCCATGCGGCTGTGCGCGCCCGGAACACGAAGGTGTATCTGAAAACAAAGAAAATGACGAATATTTCGCAAGCACAAGCGGGATTTAAGGCAAATAGCCGCAGGAATCCTTTGTGGATTTCAAGGCTGTTTAACGCAAAATCCAGCTGTGGTTGTAGAAATAGGCTAAATTTTCGACTTTTCAGATACACCCTAAATAAAATGGAACGATCCGGGTTCTGCTCTGCAATAATCTGGGATGTTCAGCCGTATATCAGGTGAACGTCCCCGTGAGAACCAAAAACATTCCATCGAGAAGCCCGTTCCCGGGCATCCAAGGAGAGTTTATTACAATGGGACAGCTGACCAGAAACGAAGTATTTACATTGGCGGTGCAGCGCTACAGCGACGCCGTCTACCGCACTGCGGTGCACAATTGCCGCTGCACAGCCGACGCCGAGGATGTGGTGCAGGATGTATTTGAAAAACTGCTGCACTATAACGGCATCTTTGAGAGTGAGGAGCACCTCAAAGCCTGGCTGCTGCGGGTGGCTATCAACCGCTGCCGCGACCTGACCCGCGCCGCACACCAGAAGGACACCGAGCTGGACGAGAACCTGCCCGCCCCGGATGTGCTGCAGGAGGACGGCAGCGTGCTGGACGCCATACGCACCCTGCCGGAAAATTACCGCAATGCCATCTATCTGCACTACTACGAGGGATACACGGCGGCAGAGATCGGGCGGATGATGGCGGTGCCGACCAATACAGTGCTGAGCTGGCTGCGGCGTGCACGGGCACAGTTACATACGATGCTGAAGGAGGAGATCGAAGATGAGGTGGTATGAATATAAAATGGAGGTCGATGACCTGACTGCTCCAGACGATCTGAAAGCAAAACTGCTGGCCATGACCGATACCCTGACTGCAGAGGAAAAGGCCGAGCCGATGATGGCCGCCCCCGCCCCGCAGGCTGCCGCACCCGTAGGATCCAAAAAGAAAAAGCCCCTCCACTTCCCGGTAAAGCAGCTGGGCACCCTGGCTGCCTGCCTGGCCGTGTGTGTGCTGGGTTACAGTGTCCTAAACCTGGGGGGCCTCGGCCTGGGCAGCGCCAAAAGCAGCGCGCCCGCACTGTACGCAGCCGAGGGGGCTGCCAACAGCGCTGCAGCTTCCATGGCGTCGGATGATATCGCGCTCCAGCATGCCGCACTGGATACCTCCGAGGCGGTAAACTACAGCCTGGAGATGGACGACCGTTCTGCCGATGGCGGCTACAGCGGCACCGGCAGCACCGATGCCGCACACACAGTGGACAGCGCCAAGATCATCTACACCGCCAACCTTACCCTGGAAAGCAAGGATTACGATGCAGCCCGCAGCGCCCTGGCCAGCGCCCTGGCCGAGGCGGGCGGCTATCTGGAATCCAGCAGCGAGTACAGCCGCACGGGTTCCAGCCGCTCTGTCAGCATGACCTGCCGTGTGCCGCAGGCTAACTACCAGAGTTTTCTGGATGCCGTGGCCGCTGCCGGCAACGTGACCTACCAGAGCCAGCAGGCCGATGATGTGACCGCCCAGTATATGGATGTATCCGCACGGCTTGCCAACCTGCAGGCCCAGCGCACCCGCCTGCAGCAGCTGCAGGCACAGGCCGAAGACCTTGCCGACCTGCTGCAGATCGAGGACTCCCTCACCGAGGTGCAATCCCAGATCGAAAGCTGGCAGAGCCAGCTGAACTGGTACAGCGACCAGGTACAGCAGTGCACCGTATATGTGGACCTGAACGAGGTGCAGACCTACACCCCCGTTGATGAGGGCTTTTTCTCCCGCATCGGTGCCGCATTCAGCACCGGCTGGAGCCGCTTTGTAAGCGGTGTGCAGCAGCTGGTGGTCTGGCTGGCCTACGCCTGGCCGGTGGTGCTGCTGTGCGCCGCCCTTGCCGGAGCGCTTGTCTGGCGGAAGAAGAAAAAGCAAAAGTAAAACTTTTTTCAAAAAAGGGTTGACATTCTCCCCACCCTGTGGTATTATACTTGAGCAGTCAGCGAGAACCGCTGAAAGCCAAAAGTAAATATCGCGGGGTGGAGCAGTCTGGTAGCTCGTCGGGCTCATAACCCGAAGGTCGTTGGTTCAAATCCGGCCCCCGCAACCACCAAAACACGTTAGACCGAAAAGTCCAACGTGTTTTTTTGTCTTGTAAAGATTTCTCTCATGCCCTGCACTGTCTTTCTGCAATGATGAGACAGCGCTGCGCGGCTCCGCCTTTGCCATCCGCGGGCCGCGCATGGCTGCCGTCTTTGGGGGCAGCATGGAAAAAGGGCCGCTGCAAGTGCTGCTTTTTCTGCCATACTGCCGCCTTTTTTGTTGACAAGGCACCCGCTTGCTATTATAATGGTGTAGTCAAAATGGCATTCCTGTGCGGCTTTGTAGCTGCGCGAAACAAATACAGCAATTGACAAGGAGAGATTCTCAAATGGCACAAGAGATCAAGATGTCCGCTGCCGGTCTGAAGGCAATGCAGGAGGAACTGGAATACCTCAAAACCGTCCGCCGCAAGGAACTGGCAGAAGAGATCAAAGAAGCCCGCAGCCACGGCGACCTGTCCGAGAACAGCGAGTACGACGAGGCCAAGAACACCCAGGGCCTGGTGGAGAACCGCATCACCGAGCTGGAGCAGACCATCAAGAACGCCGTCCTGATCGACGAGAGCGAGCTGAGCGTGGACAGCGTTTCCGTGGGCACCCATGTCACCATCCGGGAGACCGGCGAGGAGGATGCCGAGGAATACGATATCGTGGGCCGCACCGAAGCTGATGCCTTCAGCGGCAAGATCAGCGATGAATGCCCCGTGGGCCATGCCCTGATGGGCAAAGCTGTGGGCGATAAGGCCGAAGTGCTGCTGCCCACCGGCCAGACTGTGGAGTACACTGTGCTGGCCATCACCCATTCTAAGAGCTAAGTAGGAGAAACCATGGAAGAGCAAAAGAGAAACCCTGCTGCGGGTCTGTCTGAGAGCGAGCAGGTGCAGGTGCGCCGCCAGAAGCTGGCCGACCTGCAGGCCGCAGGCAACGACCCCTTCACCCTGACCAAGTTCCCGCAGGATGCATATTCTGCCGACCTGAAAGAAGAATATAAGGACCTGCCCAACGAGACCGACAGCGGCAAGCTGGTGGCACTGGCAGGCCGCATGATGTCCAAGCGCGTGATGGGCAAGGCCAGCTTTGCCCACCTGCGGGACGATAAGGGCGATATCCAGCTGTACGTCCGCCGCGACGAGCTGGGCGAGGAAGCCTACGCAGCCTTTAAAAAGCTGGATGTGGGCGATATCATCGGCGTCAAGGGCGAGGTGTTCCGCACCAAGACCGGCGAGCTGAGCGTCCGCGCCACCGAGCTGACCCTGCTGGCCAAGAGCCTGCGCCCCCTGCCCGAGAAGTTCCACGGCCTGACCGACACCGAGATGCGCTACCGTCAGCGCTACGTGGACCTGATCGCCAACCCCGAGGTGAAGGACACCTTCGTGAAGCGCAGCCAGATCCTGAAGGAGATCCGCGCCTATCTGGACGAGAAGGGCTTCCTGGAGGTGGACACCCCCATCCTGACCCCCTTCGAGATCGGCGCATCCGCACGCCCCTTCTACACCCATCACAACAGCCTGAACATGGACATGGTGCTGCGCATTGAGACCGAGCTGTACCTCAAGCGCCTGATCGTGGGCGGCATGGACCGCGTGTACGAGGTGGGCCGCATCTTCCGCAACGAGGGCATGGATCCCAAGCACAACCCGGAGTTCACCACCATCGAGCTGTATCAGGCCTTTACCGATTTCCACGGCATGATGGATCTGGTGGAGGAGCTGTATAAGCGCCTGGCCGTCAAGATCTGCGGCAGTCTGGTTATCCCGTACCAGGGCAAGCAGATCGATATGGGCCACTGGGAGCGCCTGACCATGGTGGAAGCCGTGAAGAAGTATTCCGGCGTGGA
>CAKTFD010000035.1 GCA_934553285.1 uncultured Faecalibacterium sp.
CTGCAGAACAGCCGCGAGGTGCTGCAGTGCTACCATGTTACGGGCGCCTATACCTTTCTGGTCAAGGTCAGCTGCGGCAGCATGGCACAGCTGGAGCATCTGATCCTGCAGTTCCAGAAGCTGGGCACCACCAGCACCCAGATCATCCTGTCCACCCCGGTGAACCATGGGGATCTGGATGCACTGATGCTGTGAGCCGGGTGCCGTTCATAAAACTGTTACTTTTTTCCTGCAATTTTGCTGCTCTGTGGTTCGTATCCAGAATAGCAGCCGAAAACCAGCGCACACTACCTGTAGCAGATGCGTCCGGCTGCAGCATTTCACACACAGCAATACGAAAGGATCTTTATATTATGAAAAAAATCATCGCCGCCCTGCTGGCAGGGCTGACCCTGTTTTCTCTGGTGGGCTGCTCTGCCGGCAGCAAGGCCGACACTTCCACCCCCAAGGACTACGCACAGATCATCCATGATGCCCGAAGCGACGAGGACAATGAATACGATATGATCTTTACCAAGGGCGAGGACGGCAAGTTTACCGCCATCGATGGCTACAGCGCTGAGTACGAGGCCGGCCAGCTGGACGAGGAGATCCGGGAGATCCTGATGCCGCCGCTGAACCTGGAGGATGACCAGTACACCGCCTTTGCCGCCTCCATCTCCAGCATGATGGTGCGCAGCTATGCCGTGGCCATCGTAAAGCCTGCCGAGGGCAAGACCGATGCCGTTAAGGCCGCACTGGAAGCCTATGTTGCCAGCGAGCAGCAGTCCATGGAGCACTATCTGGAGGATCAGTACCTGATCGCCAAGGCAGCAACCGTTACCGTGGCCCCCACCGGCGAGGTGATCCTGGTGTGCGCCGAGGACCACGACACCATCCTGACCAATATCGAAAAGGCCCTGGCCGCATAAATCCGCTTTTCAGAAACCGCACCTGCAAAGGGTGCGGTTTCTTTTTGCAGCGGGTTATGCTATAATACCCCATGGATCTGTACATCCACAGGAGAAAATACTATGAGCAAAGCAACCATCGTCATCCCTAATATCAACGGCAAAGGCTGGCTGAAGGACTCCATCGAGTCCATCTACGCCCAGACCGAGCAGGATTTTGACCTGATCGTAGTGGACAACGGCTCCACAGACGAAAGCCTGGCGCAGGCGCGCAGCTACTGCACCCGCCCCAACTTTACCCTGATCGAAAACGGCTGCAACACCGGCTTTTCCCACGCGGTGAATCAGGGCATTGCGCGGGCGCAGAGCGACTATGTGGTACTGTTCAATAACGATGCCTTTGCAGAGCCGCAGTGGCTGGCCGAGCTGCTCCGCACCGCTGAGGCGGACCCGAAGATCTTTGCGGTGCAAAGCCTGATGATCCGCCATTTTGCGCGGGATCTGGCCGACGATGCCGGGGACTATGTAACATGGATGGGCTTTGCCTGCAAGACCGGCGATGGCCGCCGGGTCAGCCGCTACACAAAGCAAAAGCGCATCTTCTCGGCCTGCGGCGGCGCAGCGCTGTACCGCAAAAGCATCCTGGACGAGATCGGCGGGTTTGACGAGAACTTTTTTGCCTATTTCGAGGATGTGGACCTGAGCTGGCGTGCCAACAACGCAGGCTACAAAAATGTGCTCTGCCCGGCGGCCAGGTGCTACCACATCTGTGGCGCCAGCACCGGCGCTGTCAAATACAATGCCTTTAAAAGCCAGCAGAGCGGACGCAACAGCATTCTGCTGCCGCTCAAAAACGAGCCGCTGCTGATGCTGGTGCTGAACTTTATCCCGCTGGCGCTGGGCTATCTGCTCAAATACTACAAGTTCCATAAGCAGGGCTTTGGCGATGCCTGGGACAAGGGAATGCACGAGGCCTTTGCACTGCTCAAAGCCGGCAAACTGGGTAAGCGCCCCTTCCGCCTGAAAGATCTGCCCAACTATATCCTGATGGAACTGTGGATGATCTGGAACATGGTACCCTACCTGTGGTATCGGCTGGTCGTGGTCAGATTTGATTTGAAGTAAGATGCGCAAAAGTGGCCGCTATACAATTATAATCTTGCTGCTCCCTCTGGCAGCTTCCCCCGTCCGGGACAGATCCTTCCCGCGCCGGGGCAAACGCTCAGCCAAAACAAAATCGTCCCACGATAAAAGGGACCGCTGCACCAAAACTGTGCAACGGTCCCTTTTGCATTTGCATTTTATGCTGCCGTGCTGGCGGCATCCTCAGCGGCGGGGGATTCTGCCACGGCGCTGTCGGCGTTCGCTTCTGCCTGCACCTCCGGCTGCACAGCCGAGGCAGCAGCCGAATCTGCCGCAGCGGAATCTCCGGCAGCAGCCAGAATGGCATCCTGCACATCGCTTTCAGCCATAGGCTCCGGCTGTGCGGCTGCAGAGTTTGCAGTGCCTTCTGGCTTGGTCTCGCTTTCGGTCAGGCCGGTCAGATACCAGCTGCCGCTCTGGCGCTCGAACAGGTAGTCCATATACTTCGTGGGTGTATCCGAGGACTGGTTGATGATGCTGTCATCGGCGCTGGTCGTGGGGATGTACCCCACCGTAACATGCAGCCTGCCGCTGCGCTTGAACAGTTTGACCACGGTGGCGCGGTAGTAGCCCACGCTGCCGGTGATGGGGATCTTGTAGCACTGGGTGGTGTCATCAAAGACGACACTCATATCCTCCATCTCAAAGCTGTGGTGGCTCAGCTTGAAGCCGGGACCCAGCAGCTTTGCCAGGTAGGCATCCACCTCCACCGAGGGCAGCAGCAGCTGTTCGGTATCGGGGTCGGTATTATAGTTATCAAACCCGCCCTGGGTCTCCTGGATGTTGTACACGCACCCCCACACTGCGGCTTCGCGCAGGGTCAGGTCGTCAATGTTCTCAATGCCGTCAAACGGCATGGGGTCAAACAGTACCAGGCCTTCCAGCTTGTTCTCGTATTCCTGCTTCTGGGCGGTGTCATCAAACAGGTTGGCCACAAAGCCCACACCGGCCCGCAGCACCGTGATAAACCCGATGAGCACCAGCACCGCGATCAGCAGACCCAAGGTCTGCCGCCAGCGGCGGCGCTTGATCCGGGCGTGTTCTTCCGGGGTGATCGAATTTTTCATTGGTCTAAATCTCCCAAAGTTTTATGCTGTAAATCACAGTATACCACATCCCGGCGCAGAGTGCAAAACCTGCGGGGTGGTTTTTTTGTGAAAGTGGGTGCCGCCTTATTCCCACGCCTTCCACACATCGGGCTGGTAGCCCACGGTGGCCTGGCGGCCGTTGCGCACGATGGGGGTCTTGAACAGCTGCTGGTTTTCAAACAGCTTGTCCTCCTTCTGCCAGTCCACCAGTGCGTCCAGCAGGGCAAGGGTCTGCTTGTCCCGGGCATCCGGATCCACCAGCTTTTCCCAGCCGCCCAGCGCACGCGCCACATTATCAAACTCGCCCCGGCTCATGCCTTTTTCTTTTAGATCGATCATCTGGAAGCGTACCCCGCGCTCCTTGAAGTAGCGCTGCGCCTTTTTGGTATCGAAGCACTTGTTGGTGCCAAAGATCTGGATATTCATAGCTTGTCCTCCTGCCTGCAGTTTGCGGTATTATTGTACCACACCGCAAACAACTTGCATAGGGGCATAATTTACCGCAAAACGGGCAATGCTTCCTGTAAAGGAGGTAGTGAGCATGAATGCATTTGTAGACCCTGATCTGTGCATCGGCTGCACCCAGTGTGCGGGGCTTTGCCCGGCAGTGTTCCGCATGGAGGGTACCCTGGCCGTTGCCGCGCCCGGCCCCATCCCGCCGGAAGAAGTACCCCAGGCCGTTACTGCAGCCCAGAGCTGCCCGGTCAGCGCCATCCGCATCGAGGAATAAGCCCCCGCATTTGTAAGGCTGCTGCACAGTATTTTGTGTGGCAGCCTTTTTTGCACAAAAATCTCCCGCCCGGGGCGGTTTTGTGCTATACTATAAAATGTGAAATCACGCAATGGAGGAACTGCATTATGCGTTTACTGGTCATTGACGGCAACAGCATCGCCAACCGCGCCTTTTACGGCATCAAGCTGCTGACCACCAAGGACGGCCGTTATACCAATGCCATTTTTGGCTTTCTGAATATTCTGCTCTCCCTGCTCAAGGAGTGCGAGCCGGACGAGGTGGCTGTGGCGTTTGACCTGAAAGCCCCTACCTTCCGGCATAAAATGTACGATGGCTACAAGGCCACCCGCCACGGGATGCCCGAGGAACTGGCACAGCAGATGCCGGTGCTCAAGCAGCTGCTGGCCGACCTTGGCTATCGCACCATCTCGGCCGAGGGCTGGGAAGCCGATGATATCCTGGGCACCCTGGCTGCTGCCTGCGCGGCCCGGAAGGATGATTGCTTCCTGGCCACCGGAGACCGCGACAGCCTGCAGCTGGTGAGCGAGAGCACCACCGTGCTGCTGGCTGCCACCGTTATGGGGCGCAGCAAGACCGTGACCATGGATGTGGACGCTATCCAGGAAAAATACGGCATTGCACCCAGACAGCTGATCGATGTCAAGAGCCTGATGGGCGATGCCTCGGATAATATCCCGGGCGTAAAGGGCATCGGGGAAAAGACGGCCCTGGCCCTTGTGCAGGCTTTCGGCTCGCTGGAGGGTGTGTACGAAAATATCGATGACAAACGGATCAAGCCCAAGCAGCGGGAGCACCTGCTGGAAGATAAGCCCCTGGCGGAGCTGAGCCATACCCTGGGCACCATCCGCACCGATGCCCCTATCGACACCGCCGAGGGTGCCTACGCTGTGGGCGAGGGCAATAAGCCCGCTGCCGTGCGGCTTTTGCAGGAGCTGGAGATCCACTCCATGATCCCGCGGTTCGGGCTGGACGGTGTGGCACCGGAAGCTGCCGAAGAAGCGCAGGCCGAGCCGCTGCCGGAAGCCGAGATCGCCGCGCTGCCCCTGACCCCCGCCGGGCACTATCTGGTGGCATCCCGCCCCGCTGTCACCGGCAAGCAGGGTACCCGCAATGTGGTCCTGCAGCCGGAGAGCTGGTACGCTGTGCAGGACACTACCGTGTACCCGCTGGAGGATGCCGACCTGCTCCGCCTGCTGGATAATGCCGATGTAACGCTGGATGTGTTCAACGCCGCCCCTTTGTACGCCAAAGCCATGGCAGCGGGCGGCTGGGGCAGCAGCATCCGGTGGGACGGCAAGCTGGCCGCCTATCTGCTGGATGCTTCCGCCTCCAAATACCAGATCGGTGAGCTGGTGCCCGGCTACAAGGCCGCAGCAGCCTTTACCTGCACCGATTACCCGGATGCCGGGCGGCTGGCCGACCTGTTTGCTCGGATGAAGACCGAGATCACCGCCTGCGGCGAGGATGCGCTGTACAACGATATCGAGTTCCCGCTGGCGCAGGTGCTGGCCGATATGACCCGTACCGGCGTGCTGGTGGACAGGGACGGCATCGAGCAGTTTGGCGTAAAGCTGCGAGAGGAGCTGGAGCAGGTGCTGACCCGCATCCATATGGAGACCGGCAGCGCCACCTTTAACCCCAACAGCCCCAAGCAGCTGGGCGAGATGCTGTTCGACACCATGGGGCTGCCCCACGGCAAAAAGACCCAGCGGGGCTGGTCTACCGATGCTGAAACGCTGGAAAGCCTGCGGGAGTATCCGCTGGTGGAGGATGTTTTGCAGTACCGCGCCTACCAGAAGCTGAACTCCACCTATGTGGAGGGCCTGCTCAAGGTCATCGGCGCGGACGGGCGCATCCACTCTACCTTTAACCAGACCGAAGCCCGCACCGGGCGGCTCTCCTCCGATAACCCCAATCTGCAGAACATCCCCATCCGCACCGAGCTGGGCAGCCAGCTGCGGGCCTACTTTGTCGCAAAGCCGGGCTGCGTGCTGGTGGATGCGGACTACAGCCAGATCGAGCTGCGCATCCTGGCACACATCACCGGCGATGCACATATGCAGCAGGCCTTTTTGAACGGCGAGGATATCCACCGCAGCACTGCCGCCAAGATCTACGGCATCCCGCAGAGCGAGGTCACGCCCCGGCTGCGCTCCTCGGCCAAGGCCATCAACTTTGGCATCATGTACGGCAAGGGGGCCTACAGCCTGTCCAAGGATATCGGGGTCACCGTAAAGGAGGCGGATGCCTTCCTCAAAAATTATCTGGCCGCCTTCCCCAGTGTAAGCGGCTATATGGATAAGACCATCGCGGATGCCAAAGAAAACGGCTATGTGTCCACCCTGTTCGGCCGCCGCCGCACCCTGCCGGAGCTGGCCAGCTCCAACTTCAATGTGCGCGCCAGCGGCGAGCGCATGGCCCGCAACACCCCTATCCAGGGCACTGCTGCGGATGTGATCAAGCTGGCCATGGTGCGGGTGTGGAAACGCCTGCGGGACGAAAAGATGGCCAGCCGCCTGATTCTGACCGTCCACGATGAGCTGATCGTGGAAGCCCCGGAGGCAGAGGCGGAACAGGCCGCCCGCATCCTGCGGGAAGAAATGGAAGGCTGCGTGCAGTACGCGGTGCCTCTGAGCACCGATGTGCATGCAGGCAAAAACTGGCTGGAGGCGCACTGATATGATCATTCTCGGAATCGAGTCTACCTGTGATGAGACCGCTGCATCTCTGGTGGAGGATGGGCGGCACCTGCTGAGCAACGTCATTTCCACCAGCGTTAAGGAGCAGGCGCTGTACGGCGGCGTTGTGCCGGAGATCGCCAGCCGCCGCCACTGCGAGTTTATCAGCGCCACGGTCAAAAAAGCGCTGCTGGATGCAGGCAAAACGATGGACGATGTGGATGCCGTGGCCGTTACCTTTGCACCGGGCCTGATCGGTGCGGTGCTGGTGGGCGTAAACTTTGCCAAGGGGCTGGCCTATTCGGCAGACAAGCCGCTGGTGCCGGTACATCACCTGCGGGGGCATATCGCAGCGCTCTACCTGACCCACCCGGAGCTGGAACCGCCTTTTCTGTGTCTGGTGGCTTCCGGCGGGCACAGCCACATCGTGGAAGTGCAGGACTACACCCACTATCACATTTTAGGCCACACGGTGGATGATGCCGCCGGTGAAGCCTTTGATAAGGTGGCGCGCACGCTGGGCCTGCCGTATCCCGGCGGCCCCAGTGTGGCAGCGGCCGCCAGGACCGGCGACCCCAAAGCCTACCGCCTGCCGGTGCCCCATGTGGAGGGCAGGTACAACGTGAGCTTTTCCGGTTTAAAGACCGCCGTGCTCAACGAGGTGAACAAAGCCCAGATGAAGGGTGAGGAAGTAAACGTGCCGGATCTGGCCGCCAGCTTCCAGGAGCGCATTGCAGGCATCCTGGCCGAAAAACTGCTGCTGGCTGCTGCCGACACCGGCGCAAAACAGGTGTGCCTGGCTGGCGGCGTGGCTGCCAATGGTCGTCTGCGGCAGCTGGTGAACGATGGTGCCCAGAAGCTGGGGGCCAAAGTTTATCTGCCGGAGCTGAAATTCTGCGGCGACAACGGTGCCATGATCGCCGCGCAGGGATACTACCAGTACATTGCCGGGCACACTGCCGGGCTGGAGCTGAACGGCCTGCCCACCCTGCCCATCGATTATGAATAACGCGCAAAGCACAGGAGAAAGAACCATGACAGAATACAACCCCATCCTGCAAAGCCTGTTCGACCGCAAGTCGGTGCGGGTGTATGAAGAAAAGCCCATCCCTGCCGAGATGAAGCAGGCCATCCTGGAAGCTGCTGCCCAGGCACCCACTGCGGGCTGCCAGCAGCTGTACACCATCCTGGATATTACAGACCCGGCGCTGAAAGAGGCGCTGGCCGAAAGCTGCGACCAGCAGCCCTTTATCGCAAAGGCCCCGCTGGTACTGGTGTTCTGTGCCGACTGCAAAAAGTGGTACGATGCCTACCTTGAGGCGGGCTGCACGCCCCGCACCCCGGGCGTGGGCGATCTGATGCTGGCAGTTACCGATGCCGCCATTGCCGCCCAGAATGCCGTGGTAGCCGCCGAGAGCTTTGGCATCGGCTCGTGCTACATCGGGGATATCATGGAAAACTGCGCCACCCAGCGCAGCCTGCTGCACCTGCCGGACTATGTGTTCCCGGCGGTGATGCTGGTGTTCGGCTGGCCCACCCAGCAGCAGAAAGACCGGGTAAAACCCCAGCGCTGCGCCATGGAGCATATCGTGCACGAAAATGGCTACCGTACCATGGACGGTGCCGAGCTGCGGGAGACCTTTGGCTACAAGGGCGGCAGCGCCCCCTTTGAGCGGTGGTGCACCGCCTTCTGCAACCGCAAATACAACTCTGACTTTGCCAGAGAGATGAGCCGCTCGGTGGAAGAATATCTCGCGCAGTACCGCTGAAACGGCCCCGCGATAGTTTATAGAAAATATAGCAGTTTGCGTTTTTAATGCACAAGCAACATCCGCAAACTGCATATCGCAAATATGCCGTTTTGATAGGCACTATTTTTGAAAATTGCGATAAAAAATCATCTGCAGCATTCGACGCGCTTTTGAGCGCCAGAAGCGAATCCTGCAGATGATTTTATTTTTGGCTGAGAAAGGTGTTCTGCCAGCCGGTTCGGATCGTTTTGCCCGCGCTCAGACCAGATAGCCCTCAAAGCAGTGCAGGTCCTCGGTCTTGACGATGCCTTCCAGATACAGCCCGTCCGCCCGGTATTCCTCCACCTGTACACTGCCGCGCTCCCGCATGGGGGCGGCCAGTCCCAGCTTATCGTAGGGCAGCAGCACCCGGATGGTGTGTACCCGGTCGCTGAGCACTTCGTCCAGCTTTTGCAGCAGCTTGTCCAGCCCGTAGCCGGTTTTGGCGCTGGTAAGCAGGATGTCCGGGTCAAAGCTCAGGGTGTTGGGGCGGTCGCACTTGTTGTATACGGTCAGGCGAGGGATATCAGCGCAGTCCAGCCCGTCCAATACCTCATCGGTAACAGCCAGCTGCTCTTCCCGCTGTTCGTCCCCGGCATCTGCCACCCGGATGATCACATCCGACCAGGCGGCTTCTTCCAGCGTGGATTTAAAGGCTTCCACCAGATTATGGGGCAGGCGGGATACAAAGCCTACCGTGTCCACCAGCAGCACCGCCATGCCGCTGGGCAGCACCAGTTTGCGGCTGGTGGGGTCCAGGGTGGCAAACAGCATGTCCGCCTCGGCAACGCTGGGGCCGCACAGGGCATTCATCAGGCTGGATTTGCCCACATTGGTGTAGCCCACAAGGCTTACCACCGGCATACCGGTCTTGGCGCGGGACTTGCGGCTCTCGCCCCGGCGCTTTTCCATCTCGGCCAGCTTTTCGGCCAGAGCATCGATGCGGGCGTGCACATGGCGGCGATCCAGCTCCAGCTTGGTCTCACCGGCACCACGGCGGGCACCGCCGCCGCCGCCACCGCCGCCGCCCTGGCGGCTCAGCACCTCGCCCATGCCCTGCAGCCGGGGCAGACGGTAGCGCAGCAGCGCCAGCTCGGTCTGCAGTTTGCCCTCGTTGGTCACGGCGCGGCTGCGGAAGATCTCCAGGATCAGCATGGTGCGGTCGATGACCTCCAGCCCGCCCAGAGCATTGGAGATATTGCGGATCTGGCTGCCGGTCAGCTCTCCGTCGAATACGGCGCATTCCGCACCCAGATTCTCGGCGGCGAGAGCGGCCTCCTCCAGTTTGCCGCTGCCCAGCACGATACCGGTCTCCGGGGTCTGGCGCTTCTGGGTCACCTGCGCCACAGCCTCCATGTGGTTGGCCTCGCACAGGGCGGAAAGCTCGGCCAGACTGCGCTCGCAGTCCCAAAGCCCTTGGTCCAGTGCCAGCAGCACCACCTTTGTGGGAGGGGTCTCGGTCAGAATATCATAAAGTTCGCTCAAAGTAAGTCCTTCCTGTTATCATAACGGTCTTTCGTCAGCAGATAGCACCGGCATTCCACCGGGGTGCCATCGAATTTATGGTACACATCATCGTGATGGTACACAAAACCGGCTTTTTCCATCACCCGGCCGCTGGCAGGGTTTGGCACGGCGTGGCAGCAGGTGAGAAAAGCACCCTCCGCCTGCCCGAACCAGAAGTCCACCACGGCCTGCAGCGCCTCGGTGGTAAAGCCTTTATCCCACCATTGCTGCCCGATGCAGTAGCCCGGCTCCCAGATGCCGCCGGAGAGGTCCAGCTCCGGCCAGCGGGCTTTTTGCTGCGGCTCGCCCAGCAGGGCATTGCACAGGGAGATGGAGCCGAACACCTGCCCGGTGGCCTTTTCCGCGATGGCCCACTGGTAATAATCGGGGTTCGGATACAGTTCTGCCCAGGCCGAAAGCAGCTCCCGGGTCTCGGCGGGGCTTTTGTGCGGCTCCCAGCGCAAAAACCGGGTCACCGCCGGGTCGCTGGCCCAGTTTGCGTACATCTGCGGGGCATCCTGCGGCAGCAGGCGGCGCAAAAGCAGCCGGTCGGTCTCCAGTTCAACGGTGCCGAGGTGGCGCATGATACATCCTCTCCCTTTTGCAAAAAGTTATTCCTAAGATAGCACAAAAACCAGACCTCCGCAAGCAAAAAGCAGAAAACCGCTTGACCGGATGGATGAACTACGCTAAACTGAAAGATGAAATCCTTTAAAGGGAGAGGAAAAGTTATAGATGTTGGACGTACGTAAAACGCTGGCCCAGCGGCCGCTGCTGTTTGATGGCGGCATGGGCACCTATTATAAAGTAAAACCCGGGCAGGAGTGCGAGCAGGCAAATCTGACCGACCCCGAGGGCATTCTGGCAGTGCACCGGGCATATCTTGCGGCCGGTGCCGATGCCATCAAGACCAATACATTCAGCCTGCCGCGCATGGCGGCAGCACAGATGCCGGGCTGGGAGCAGCTGGCGGATGCGGGCTGGCAGCTGGCAGCCCGCGCCGCCGGGGAGACCGGTGCCGCAGTGTTTGCGGACCTTGGCCCCGCCCCGGACACCGAGAATACCCCGGCGGGGCAGGTATATCTTGCCGTGGCAA
This sequence comes from uncultured Faecalibacterium sp., assembly GCA_934553285.1. Taxonomy (GTDB): domain Bacteria; phylum Bacillota; class Clostridia; order Oscillospirales; family Ruminococcaceae; genus Faecalibacterium. The sequence goes on from CAKTFD010000035.1 coordinate 10,946, forward strand.
AGCGGTTTGCGCTGCTGGGCGCAAAGAATTTTCTGTTTGAGACACTGAGTGCTGACGATGGCATTCTGGATGCCGCCGGTGCACTGAAACAGCAGGTGCCGGATGCCTTTGTGATGGTGTCCTTTGCGGTGCTGCCGGATGGCTACACCCGCGAGGGCCGGTACTGCGCCGAGCTGGTGCGCCGCATGGCAGACAGCGGGGTGGTGGATGCCGTGGGCCTGAACTGTGTGTCAGCCCCCGGTGCCATGCGGGCGCTGGTGCAGCAGCTGGGGGCGGTGGGCCTGCCGCTCTCGGTCATGCCCAATGCAGGCTACCCGGTGGTCGCCCGGGCGCAGGTGCACTATCAGGGCAAGCCGGCGTATTTTGCACGGGAACTGAGCCGTCTGGCTGCCGAAGGGGTGCGCATCCTGGGCGGCTGCTGCGGCACAACACCCCAGCACATTGCGGCCCTGCGCAGCGCACTGGATGCACTGCCGGAGGGCCTGCCCGCTGCCCCTGCCGTACAGGCTGCCCCTGCCGCAAAGCCGGTGGTGGAAGCGGACGATGCCTTTCTCCGCAAGCTGAAAGCCGGGCAGAAGGTCATCGCGGTGGAACTGGATTCGCCCAAGGATGCAGACCTGACCGGCTATCTGGAAGGGGCCGGCCGCCTGCAGGCTGCCGGTGCCGACCTGATGACCATTGCCGACTGCCCCATTGCCCGGGCGCGGATGGATTCCTCGCTGGTGGCCTGTCGGGTGCACCGGGAGCTGGGCATGAACGTGCTGCCCCACATGACCTGCCGGGACCGCAACCTGAACGCTACCAAGGCACTGCTGCTGGGGCTGTACGCCGAGGGCGTGCGGGAGGTGCTGGCCATCACCGGCGACCCCATCCCCACGGCAGAGCGGGATGAGGTGAAAAACGTGTACCAGTTCAACTCCCGCAAGCTGGCGCAGTATATCGTATCGCTGGCTGGGGAGGGGCGGGAGATGCCCAGCCCCATCACCGTGTTCGGTGCGCTGAACCTGAATGCCCGCAATTTTGAGGTGGAGCTGCGCCGCGCGGTGGAAAAGCTGGAAAACGGCATGAGCGGGTTCCTGACCCAGCCGGTGCTGTCGGCACAGGCGGTGGAAAACCTGCAAAAGGCCCGTGCAGTGCTGGGCGATAAGGCAAAGATCCTGGCAGGCATCCTGCCGGTGGTCAGCCAGCGCAACGCCATCTTTATGGAAAACGAGGTCAACGGCATCCATGTGGATGAGGCCATCATCCAGAAGTTTGAGGGGCTGGACCGCGCCGCAGGCGAGGAGCTGGGGCTGGAGATCTCGGTCCAGGCGGCTAGAGCCGCCGCTCCCTATGCGGACGGCTTTTATCTGATGACCCCCTTTAACCGGGTGGCGCTCATGGAGCGGCTTATCGCCCGCCTGCGCACCGAGGTGCTGGACGAGGCGGCAGACGGGCCAAAATGCCCGGACGATGAAAAAACGGATTGACAAATCCCACAAAAAACGCTATATTCTTTTTATAAATGCGTTGAAAAAGAGTGCGCATCGTCTGGGACCACACAGAGAGCCGGGGGCAGCTGAAAACCCGGCGGGATACCGGCGGTGTGCTGTCACTTTGGAGCAGAAGCAGTGAGCCGTGGCGGCAAGCTGCTTTCGGGCCTGCCCCACGTTACCGGGGCATCAAGGGGCACGGGAGCTTCCCGTGCAATTTGGGTGGTACCGCGGTATGTATTTACAGCCGTCCCATGGAACGTTCCGTGGGGCGGCTTTTTGCGTCCCACTTCATCACATTTTCGGGAGGACACTATGAAAGAACTCGCAAAGCAGTACGATCCCAGCCAGGTGGAGGACCGCATCTACCAGTTCTGGCTGGATGGCGGCTACTTCCACACGAAGGCCGATCCGGACAAAAAACCTTACACCATCGTTATGCCGCCACCGAACGTTACCGGCCAGCTGCATATGGGCCATGCAGTGGATAACACCATGCAGGATATCCTCATCCGCACCAAGCGGATGCAGGGATACGCCGCCCTGTGGGTGCCCGGCACCGACCATGCCTCCATTGCTACTGAGGCTAAGGTGGTGGAGGCCATGCGCGCCGAAGGCCTGACCAAGGAGATGGTGGGCCGCGATGGTTTTCTGGAGCGCGCCTGGGCCTGGAAGACCAAGTACGGCAACCGCATCGTCAGCCAGCTGAAAAAGCTGGGCAGCAGCTGTGACTGGGAGCGCGAGCGCTTTACCATGGACGAGGGCTGCTCCGAAGCCGTTAAGGAAGTGTTCGTGCGGCTGTACGATAAGGGCCTGATCTACCGCGGCAACCGCATGGTCAACTGGTGCCCGCACTGCAACACCTCCATCTCGGATGCCGAGGTGGAGTACGAGGAAAAGGACGGCAGCTTCTGGCATCTTCTGTACCCGGTCAAGGAGACCGGCGAGATGCTGGAACTGGCCACCACCCGCCCCGAGACCATGCTGGGCGATACCGCCGTGGCTATCAACGGCGAGGATCCCCGCTATGCCCACCTGCACGGCTGCCATGTGGTGCTGCCGCTGCTGAACAAGGAGATCCCCATCGTCTGCGATGAGCACGCCGATATGACCAAGGGCACCGGTGTCGTGAAGATCACCCCCGCCCACGACCCCAACGACTTTGAGGTCGGCCTGCGCCACGACCTGCCCATCGTCCGCGTGTTCACCTACGATGGCCACATGACCGGTGCTGCCGATAAGGCCGCCGCCGATGCCCTGTTTGCTGCCGGTAAGAACACCGTCAACGAGCCGCATGTGCTGGACTGCGGCAAGTACGCCGGCATGACCACCCTGGAAGCCCGCAAGGCCATCCTGGCCGATCTGAAAGAGGGCGGCTTCCTGAAGGAGATTGAGCCGCTCAAGCACGAGGTGGGCACCTGCTACCGCTGCCACTCCACCATCGAGCCGATGGTCTCCAAGCAGTGGTTCGTCAAGATGGAGCCGCTGGCAGAGCCTGCCATCGAGAGCGTGGAAAAGGGCGATATCAAGTTTGTGCCCGAGCGCTTTACCAAGAACTATATGAACTGGATGAAGAACACCCGTGACTGGTGCATCAGCCGCCAGCTGTGGTGGGGCCACCAGATCCCGGCCTGGTACTGCGATGACTGCGGCGAGACCGTGGTGGCAAAGGCCGCGCCCTGCACCTGCCCCAAGTGCGGCGGCGCAAAGCTGACCCAGGATCCCGATACGCTGGATACCTGGTTCTCCTCTGCACTGTGGCCGTTCAGCACCCTGGGCTGGCCGGACGAGAACAGTGCCGACCTCAAGTATTTCTACCCCACCAACACCCTGGTCACCGGCTACGACATCATCGGTTTCTGGGTCAGCCGCATGATCTTCTCCGGCCTGGCCTACACTGGCAAGGCACCCTTTGATACGGTCTGCATCCACGGCATCGTGCGCGACAGCCAGGGCCGCAAGATGTCCAAGAGCCTGGGCAACGGCATCGACCCGCTGGAAGTTATTGCCCAGTACGGCGCGGATGCGCTGCGCTTTATGCTGGTGGACGGCTCCACCCCGGGCAACGATATGCGCTACAGCGAAAAGAAGGTGGAGTCTGCCCGCAACTTTGCCAATAAGCTGTGGAACGCTACCCGCTTTGTGCTGATGAACCTGCCCGAGGACTTTGAACCGGGCCTGCCCAGCGAGGAGATGCTGGACATGAGCGATAAGTGGGTGCTGACCAAGCTGAACCAGGTGGCCGGTGCCATGACCGACAACCTGGAGCACTATGAGATGGGCCTGGCTGCCGCCAAGATCAACAGCTTTATCTGGGATGTCTACTGCGACTGGTTCATCGAGATCGCAAAGCCCCGCCTGAACTCCGGCGATGCCCAGCAGGCTGATACTGCCCGCCGTGTGCTGGTGTATGTGCTGGATAAGGCGCTCAAGCTGCTGCATCCCTTTATGCCCTTTATCACCGAGGAACTGTACCAGGCACTGCCTGGCTCTGCCGAGACCATCATGACCCAGGCCTGGCCCACCTTTGACGCAGCCCACAACTGGGCCGCCGAGGAGGAAGCCTTTGAAAAGGTGATGGATTATATCAAGGCTGTGCGTACCATGCGCACCGAGATGAACGTGCACCCCGCTAAAAAGACCAGCATGATCATCGAGACCGCCGATGCCGCCCCGTTCCAGAATGCGCAGGTCTACCTGGCAAAGTTTGCCTTTGCCACCGATGTGACCTTTACCGAAAAGTACGAGGGCAGCACCGATGGCATGGTGCAGGTATCTACCCACGCAGCACGCGGCTTCATCCCCATGATGGAGCTGATCGACCGCGAAAAGGAGCTTGCGCGCCTGAACAAGGAAAAGGCCAAGGCCGAAAAAGAGATGGCCATGTTCGGCAACCAGCTGAACAACCCCAAGTTCGTGGAGCGTGCCCCGGCGGCGCTGGTGGAGGAGATCCGCAATAAGTACGCCAAGAGCCAGGATAAGCTGGCCAATATCGAGCAGAGCATCAAGGCTCTGGGCTGATCGTGGAAGACTATAAGAATACGGAACGCATCTCGCCGTGGGTCATTGCGGGGCGGGTGGTCTTTACCTGTGCACTCATTGCCTGTATCGTGTTCATCTTTTCCAACTCCATGGCAGTGGCTGCTGTTTCCTCCGGTGCAAGCGGGCGGGTGCTGGCGTGGATGCGCATCATTCTGCGCCGCCTGGGCCACCCGGGGCTGGCAGAGCGCCTGACCATGCACTTTGTGCGCAAGCTGGCGCACTTCTGTGAGTATATGCTGGAAGGCTTTCTGCTCATGCTCTGTATGCGGGTGTACAGCCGCCATCCGCTGCGGCACATCTCGCTGCCCATGCTGGGCAGTGTGCTCACGGCGCTGACCGATGAGACTATCCAGCTGTTTTCGGACGGGCGCAGCAGCCAGGTCGTGGATGTGTGGCTGGATTTTGCCGGTTCGATGGCAGGCATTGTGATCGCACTGGTGCTGCTGTTGATGTGCGAGGGACTGTATTATCACATAAAAAGGAGTAACGAATGACCATCGAACAGGCAAATCAGTATTTTGCAGCCCTGCCGGACGGCTTTGCCGCGCCGGAACAGCTGCAGGAGATCCTGCCCGCATCGGTGCAGCAGGTGCAGTTCGTGGGCGTGGCAGGCACGGCCGGTAAAACGGCGGTCGCCCGCCTGCTGGCGGCCATCCTGCAGGCACAGGGCATCCGTGCCGGTGCCTACCATGCCGGGTGCGAGCCGCTTGCGGCCCGTATCCGGGTGGAGGGCAAACCGGTGGACGAAGCCCTGCTCAAGCGTGCTGCCGAGGCCCTTGCTGCCCGCGAGGAACTGCCTCAGCAGGCAGCAGAGCTTGCAGCGGCAGCCTTCTGCTTTGGCGAAGCGGGCTGCGCGCTGGCGGTCGTGGAGCTGCCGGATGCCGGTCTGGCTGCGGCGCTGCCCCGGATGCCGGTGTGTGCCGTTACCGCTGTTGGCCCGGACGGTGTGAGCCGCTCGGTGGAGCGGCTGGCGGCGCTGGCAGGCGGTGTCATGCGCAGGGGCAGCATCTGCGTTACCGCGCCGGAGCAGCCCAAGGCGGTGCTCAGCGAGCTTATCGTGGCTGCAGGCAAATGCGGCTGCGAGCTGGTGGTGCCGGATCCGGAGGATATCACCTTTCTGGAAGCGGAAAAGTTCGCCAGCCGGGTGGACTACGGCGGATATACCGTGCCGCTGGCCTTTTTGGGCCGTCACGCTGCAGGCAACGCGGCAATGGCCGTGGAGCTGGCACTGGCGCTCTGCCGCAAGGATGTGGACATCACGGATGAAGCCATTCTGGAAGGCATTGCAGCTGTGGAGAACCGCTGCAGCATCCGGGTGCTCTCCCAGCGGCCGCTGGTCATTCTGGATGCCTGCCGTACCCCGCAGCAGGCGGCTGCGCTGCTGCGCGTGCTCAACATGGCAAAGGTACGCCATATGAGCGCGATCATCGGCCTGGCCGAGGAGGAAGGCGCCGAAGCCTTCTTCTCTGCGCTGGAGACCGGCCTCACCCCAGAGGAGCAGAAAAAGGATAAATCCACCATGCCCGGCATGAGCGAGAACCCCTTTGATAAGGTGTATCTTGTCACGCCCGCCGGTGTGGACGAAGCCCTGACCCGGCGGCTGGCGGAAAAGGCAAAGTATCATTTCGATGCGCAGTTCTGTACCGATATGAACGAAGCTGTGCAGCTGGCGCATGCCAACACCCGCCGCGGCCTGCTGGTCTGCGGCAGCGAGGCCGCAGCGCTGGAAGCCGCCGCCCTGCTGGCAGAAAACTAAGCGGCTGTGCCGACAGCTTTTTCTAAAAAATAACCCGAAGATCCTGTACACTGAAACTATGTGTACGGGATCTTTTATTTTTTGCACAAAGGAGATGGACAAGCAATGGCAACGGTGACCTTCAGCGCGGCAGGGGAGACCCTGTATGCCTATCTGGCAGGCGAGATCGATCACGATGCAGCACAGAGCCTGCGTATGCAGCTGGACGATGCACTGGTCAGCCGCAGTCCCCGCACGCTGATCGTGGATCTTGGCGGGGTGGGATTCATGGATTCCTCCGGCATAGGGCTGATCCTGGGGCGGCAGCGCTGCGCCCGCATCCTGGGCACCACGCTCCGGCTGCAGCATACGCCTGTGCAGCTGCAAAAAGTCCTGCAGCTGGCAGGCATCCCCTGTACGGAGAACACAGAAAAGGAGAATGTACGATGAAAGCAGAAAACAGCACCCGGGTCCAGTTCGATTCCCTCAGCAGCAACGAAGCCTATGCCCGTGGGATCACGGCAGCCTTTCTGGCCCGGTACGACCCTACCGTGCCCCAGCTGGCAGACCTGAAAACAGCCGTGTCGGAGGCGGTGACCAACTGCATCGTCCATGCCTACCCGGACCATATCGGGCCGATCTCCATGACCATTGCGGTCTATCCCGACCGGGAGGTGCACATCAGCATCACGGATAAGGGCATCGGCATCCCCAATGTGGAACAGGCAATGCAGCCCCTGTTCACGACCGGCAACCCGGAAGAACGCTCCGGCCTTGGCTTTGCGGTGATGCAGAGCTTTATGGATAGGGTAAAGGTGACCTCAAGGCCCGGCAAGGGGACCAAAGTGCTGCTGGTCAAGCGCCTGACCCAGCGGGAACCTACATAAAAAGGAAAGGCGGTCCGGTATATGGTAACGGATAAGACCCGGCGCGAAGCATTCATCACACAGAACCTGGGGCTGGTACACGCCTGTGCGGGCAGATTCCGTGGGCGCGGCATGGAATACGATGACCTGTACAGCGCAGGCTGTGTGGGGCTTATCAAGGCCTATGATAATTTTGATGAGAGCCGTGGAGTGTGCTTTTCCACCTATGCCGTGCCGGTGATCCTGGGCGAGATCAAAAAACTGTTCCGGGATGGCGGCACCGTCAAGGTGAGCCGCTCTCTTAAAGAACTGGGGATGCGTGTGCAGGCGGCGCGGGAGCATACCATGAAACTGTGCGGCTCCGAGCCTACCCTGCAGCAGCTGGCGGAACAATTGGCAGAACCGGTGGAAAATGTAGCCCTTGCCATACAGGCTGCACAGCCTGCCATGAGCCTGACCCCGGAAAATACTGCGGAGGGAGACCGGCAGCTGGATATCCCGGTGGAATCCCCGGAGGAAGAGCTGGCAGACAAAATCGGCCTTGCGGAGGTGATCGAGGCCCTGCCGGAACAGGATAAGCAGTTGATCCGGCTGCGCTTTTTTGGAAACCGCACCCAGAGCGAAACTGCAAAGGTACTGCATACCACCCAGGTACAGATCTCCCGGCGGGAACGCAAGATCCTGATCCAGCTGCGCAGCCGGCTTTTGGAGGAATGAGGTGAGAATCACCTATAACAAATGTAAAAAACTGGGCAAAAAGTCAAAAGAATACTTTTGGTGAAAAAATCGCAAAAAAGTGCTTGCTTTTTGGGGGACGCTGTGCTAAAATACATTACTGTCAGGCGGACATCCGACAGAATGAAACACTTCGGAACGGACGTTCAAACGTAAAGATTCGACAGGATCTGAAAAGAATCTCAAAAATCTTTCAAAAAAGTGCTTGACAATTTATCACGAAAGTGGTAAAATAAATAAGCTGTCAGCCGCTAAGGCTGAGGCGCACAGGACCTTGAAAATTGAACAATATCGAAAGAACTTGTAACGGAACCTATTTTCGTGTTGGAAAAACACGTAAAACAATTCCAAACAAAAGTAATTCACACAGGACGCAAGCGATTGCGTGCTGAGCGAAAACAAGATTTAACACTTTT
>CAKTFD010000036.1 GCA_934553285.1 uncultured Faecalibacterium sp.
CCAGTCGGCGCTATCGCTTTAACGCTTTTTTCGCTTCTCCATTTATAGCCCCTCAGTCGCTGCGCGACAGCTCCCCCCAGGGGAGCAGGTGCGCTGCAAATGCCGTTTGCCGCCACGGCCTCTCCTGTGAAAAGGCAATTCTGGAAAATCCGCAGATTTTCCAGAATTGCGAATTTAAAATAATGATTCCGTTGATGATGCGCAGAGCGAAGCGGAGCGCATTCCAAATCGTTTTTGGGGCAAAATCTGCACCCTGTTTGCAAATTGAAACTGCATCTTTTTTGCGTTTTGCAGTGATTTTCAGCAATTTTGGGGGGATGTAAAAAACTTTGCGGATTTTGCTTGACAAGGGGGGCGCTGCGTGCTATCATGAACACATGAACAAATGCTCATATATCGAAACGAAGGGAGATGGCAGGATGACCGGGCTTGAACAGACCGCCCCGGAAGTGGCAAAACAGCCGGTGGAGATGCCGGATGACGAAGTGCTGTATGAACTGGCCGACCTGTTCCGGGTATTTGGTGATTCCACCCGCATCAAGATCCTGTATGCGCTGCACGATAGCGAGCTGTGCGTGCAGGATATCGCCGATGCCGTGCAGCTGAGCCAGTCTGCCGTCAGCCATCAGCTGCGGGTGCTCAAGGACTGCAAGCTGGTGCGCTTCCGGCGGGAGGGCAAGACCGTTTACTACGCACTGGACGACGACCATGTGCGCAGCATCCTCTCCATGGGGATGGACCATATCGAAGAATAAGCCGGGCACACCGCCCGTATGCAAAGAAAGGCTGGTACGATTATGAAAAAGACCTACAAGATCGAAGTGGACTGCGCCAACTGCGCCCAGAAGATGGAGGACGCTGCCAATACCGTTGCCGGTGTGGAAAAGGCGACCGTCAGCTTTATGACCCAGAAGATGAAGGTGGAGTTTGCCGAGGGCGCCGACCCCCACGCCACCATGGAGAACGTGCTGTCCGCCTGCAAAAAGGTGGAGGACGACTGCGAGATCTTTGATATCTGATGGAAAAAAGCTCTCCCGGCCGGCGCTGACTGGGAGAGTTTTTCTGTGGAAAGATCTGCCGGTTTTCAACAATTTCCACCGGGTTTTCAACAGATTTCGGGGGAAAAACAGAAAAGAAACGTGGAAAAGCGCTTTTTTTCTGGAAAATTGTGTGGAAAACCCGGGTAAAACTGTGGAATAACCATTTTTTACGGGAAAAACCGTGGAAAATTGTCCCGTATGCCGCCCGGCACCCGGGAAAATGAGGAGTTTGGTTATGAACAAAAAACAGAAAAAGACCCTTGAGCGGATCCTGATCGCCGTGGCGCTGGTGATCCTGCTCAAGCTGCTGCCCTCCTTCCCCACGCCGGTGGAGCTGGCGCTGTACTGCATCCCCTACCTTGTGGTGGGCTGGGATGTGCTGCGCAAGGCGCTGAAAGGCATTAAAAACCGCCAGCCCTTTGACGAGTGCTTTTTGATGGCGGTGGCTACTGTGGGCGCATTTGCACTGGGCGATTATGTGGAGGGCTGCGCCGTTATCATCTTTTACCAGATCGGAGAGCTGTTCCAGAGCGTGGCCGTGGGCAAAAGCCGCCAGAGCATTGCCAGCCTGATGGATATCCGCCCGGACTACGCCAACATTGAGGGCGAGGACGGCAAGCTGGAACAGGTGGACCCGGATGATGTGGAGATCGGCACCGTTATCGTGGTGCAGCCCGGCGAGCGGGTGCCCATCGATGGCGTTGTTGTGGAAGGTGCTTCGGCCCTGAACACTGCCGCCCTGACCGGCGAGAGCCTGCCCCGGGATGTGAACGCCGGGGACGAGGTCATCAGCGGCTGCGTGAACATGACCGGCCTGCTGAAGGTGCGCACCACCAAGGAATTTGGCGAATCCACCGTATCCAAGATCCTGGATCTGGTGGAAAACTCCAGCATGAAAAAAGCCCGGGCGGAAAACTTTATCACCCGGTTCGCCCGGGTGTATACCCCGGCTGTCTGCTACGGCGCACTGGCGCTGGCCTTCCTGCCGCCGGTGGTACTGCTGCTCATGGGGCAGCCCGCCCGCTTTGGCGAGTGGGTCTACCGTGCGCTCACCTTCCTGGTCATCAGCTGCCCGTGTGCGCTGGTCATCTCCATCCCGCTGAGCTTTTTTGGCGGCATCGGCGGTGCATCGGCCTGCGGTATCCTTATCAAAGGCTCCACCTATCTGGAAGAGCTTGCCCGCACCGGTGTGGTGGTGTTTGATAAGACCGGCACCCTGACCCAGGGCACCTTCCAGGTGACCGGCATCTGTCCGGCGGAAGGGGTAAGCAAAGAGCAGCTGGTGGAAGCCGCTGCGCTGGCCGAAAGCTGGTCCAAGCACCCCATCTCCCTGAGCATCAAGGCCGCTTACGGCAAGCCTGTCGATGCGGCCCGCGTTACCGAGGTCCAGGAGCTGGGCGGCCACGGTGTGACCGCAAAGGTGGACGGCAGGGCCGTTGCAGCCGGCAATGCCCGTCTGATGGAAAAGCTGGGGCTGACCGTGCCCGCCGTGCGGGAGACCGGCACCATCGTGCATGTTGCCGTAGAGGGGCGCTACGCAGGCTATCTGCTCATTGCGGATGTGGTAAAACCCCACAGTGCCGCCGCCATCCGTGCATTGAAGGCGGCGGGCGTGCGCAAGACGGTCATGCTGACCGGTGATGCCGAGCCGGTGGCAAAGGCTGTGGCCGGGCAGCTGGGGCTGGATGATTACCATGCAGGGCTTCTGCCCGGCGATAAGGTGGAGCAGATCGAAAAGCTGCTTGCCGAAAAGCAGCCCCGGGAGAACCTGGCTTTTGTGGGCGATGGCATCAACGATGCGCCGGTGCTGTCCCGCGCAGATGTGGGCATCGCCATGGGTGCGCTGGGGTCGGACGCTGCCATTGAGGCTGCGGATGTCGTGCTGATGGACGACGACCCGGCCAAGATCGCGCTGGCCATGCGCATTGCCCGCCGTACCCTGCGCATCGTGCACCAGAACATCGTGTTTGCGCTGGGCATCAAGGCGCTGTGCCTGGTGCTGGGTGCACTGGGCCTTGCCGGTATGTGGACGGCCATCTTTGCCGATGTGGGCGTGATGGTGATCGCAGTGCTCAACGCCACCCGCGCACTGTATACCAAAGACCTGACCCGGCAGTAAACCGGCGGAATACAGCAGGGTGTGACCTGCAAAATAAAAAAGCATCCGCAGCCGCGCTTTGTGCAGTACAGAGCGGCGGCGCTGCGGATGCTTTTTTGTTTTTGCGGGCGGGAACGCAGCGGCAGGCGGCGGCCATCTTGCAAATGCGCCGGGATATGCTATAATACAGGTGTCTATTTCATACAAGATATATGGGTATATCGGGTACAGACCGCCCCATACCCTCCAGTAAGGAGAACTTCCATGCAGCAATTATCCCGAACCCTCTCGCCTGCCCTGCCGCACCCCTGCCTGGCGGCACTGCGGGCAGCGTTTCCGCAGACTGTCCCGGTGCTGGCAGGCTATTTTGTGCTGGGGCTGGGCTATGGCATCTATGTGCAGTCCCTGGGGCTGCCGGTGTGGATGCCCATGCTCATGGGCGCCGTGGTATACGGCGGCTCGCTGGAGTTTGTGCTGGCCAGCCTGCTGCTGGGCGCATTCTCGCCGCTTTCGGCCTTTTTGATGGCGCTGATGATCCAGGCGCGGCATCTGTTCTACGGCCTTGCCATGCTGGAGCGCTACAAGGGCTATGGCTGGCGCAGTTTTTACATGATCTTTGCCATGAGCGATGAGACCTTTTCCATCACCTGTTCCGCGGTGCCGCCGGAAGGGGTGGACAAAGGCTGGTTCATGTTTTTTATCACCCTGCTGGACCAGCTCTACTGGGTGGGCAGCGCCGGGCTGGGGGCAGTGGTGGGCACCGTACTGCCGTTCAGCACCGAGGGGGTGGATTTTGTCATGACCGCAATGTTCACGGTCATCTTCCTGAACCAGTGGGAAAAAGATAAGCAGCACGGCAGTGCCCTGATTGGCGTTGCCGTGCCGCTGGTGTGCCTGATGGTTTTTGGTGCCGACAGCTTTTTGCTGCCGTCCATGGGCGGCATTCTGGTGCTGTTGCTGGCGCTGCGCCGCCCGATGGAAAAAGCAGCGGGCGCTGCCGCTGCAGACGGGGAGGTGGAGAGATGACGGCAGTTCAGATGGGGCTTACCATTGCGGTGTGCACGGCGGCCACCATGCTCACCCGCTTTCTGCCCTTTTTGATATTTTCCAGCCGGGAACAGCAGCCGCCGGAGGTGGTGCGGTATCTGGGGCGGGTGCTGCCCGCCGCCATTTTTGGGATGCTGATCGTTTACTGCCTGAAAAGCGTTACCCCGTTCTCCGGCAGCCACGGCATCCCAGAAGCCATTGCACTGCTGGCCACCGCTGCGCTGCACCGGTGGAAGCACCAGACCCTGCTCAGCGTGGCCGGGGGCACCCTTTGCTACGTACTGCTGGTGCAGCTGGTGTTCTGAGCGTGGATGCTCAGTGATAGAAGGTATCAAAATTGATCTGGCGGTAAAAGCGCTGCTGCAGCTGGTCAAAGCTGTCGCAGTTCTGCGCCAGCAGCCACATGCTTTTGGTCACCACGGCTTCAATGGTCATATCGTGGGCTTCCAGAAAGCGGAAGCGGTTGCGCACCCGCTTGCCCACCTCATACAGGCCCACATCGCTGCCCTCGTAGGTGACCTGGGTGGTCATGATAAGCACCTTATGGGTGCTCTCGTAGTCGCCAAGGCCGGCGGCAAAGGCATCCATCAGCTGCTGCGGGATGCCGCCCACGCCAAAGCTCTCCACGATGACGCAGTCGTACAGGCGGAAGATCTCCGGGATCAGCTCCGGCGACATGCCGGGGGTCAGCTTGAGCAGGAATACCCGGGGGTCCAGCACCCGGCTGAACTCCACCGGGCCGGTGGGCCAGGGCGAGGGGATGTACCGCACCAGCCGATCCCCCTGCACGAGCGCCAGCTCCGGAAAGTTGACCGAGGCAAAAGCATCGTAGCTGATGGTCTTGTTCTTTTTGGCGCGGGTGCCCGCGATGACATGCCCGCCAAATACCACCATCACGCCCCGGCTGCCCGGGTCGATGGCGCAGATCACGCTGTCCCGCAGGTTCTTTTTGGCATCGGTGATCTCGTTGGAGATGGGCTGCTGGGCGCCGGTGAGGATGATGGGCTTATCGGCGTTCTGGATCAGGTAGGAGAGCGCTGCGGCAGAGTAGGCCAGGGTGTCGGTGCCGTGGCAGATGATAAAGCCATCGTACAGGGCGTAGTTTTCCTGGATGGCGCGCGCCATCATAAGCCAGTGCGCCTGCCCCAGGTCGGTGCTGTCGATGCTGCACAGCGCCAGCGTTTCCGGGATGCACAGCTCGTTCAGCTCCGGCAGGTGCGCGAGCAGCTCCTCGCTGGTAAGCACGGGCCGCAGGCCCTGCTGGGTGCAGACGCTGGCAATGGTGCCGCCGGTCGTGATAAAAAGCAGACGCTGTTTGGACATAGGATAAAGCCCCCTGTGGCAGTAGATTTTGATATGCCCTCAGTATAACATACTCCCCCGGGCTTGAACAGTGGGGCTGCTGCCGAAAAAAACATTTTGCGACCCGGTCACAGAAATTTGCCGGGGATCTGTGTATAATAAGGGCAAAAGGATCAGGCAAAGGAGCAAGTACCATGTCCAATATCGTGATCGTAGGTTCCGGCCCGGCGGGGGTGTCCGCCGCCCTGTATGCGGTGCGCGCCGGTGTGCAGACCACCGTGCTGACCAAAGGCCCCGGTGCGCTGGACCGCGCCGAAAAGATCGAAAACTATTACGGCTTTGCCCAGCCGGTCTCCGGGGCCCAGCTGGAGCGCAGCGGCATCGAGAACGCCCGGCGGCTGGGGGTGCAGTTCGTGCAGACCGAAGCGGTGGGGCTTACCTGGACCGACCGCCCTACGGTGGAAACGCTGGCCGGGGACTACCCGGCGGATGCCGTTATCCTGGCAACAGGCGCATCCCGTGCGGTGCCGCGCATCCCGGGGCTGGCCGGGCTGGAAGGCCGCGGCGTAAGCTGGTGCGCTGCCTGTGATGCATTTTTCTACCGTGGCAGGGATGTGGCGGTGCTGGGCAGCGGCGAGTATGCCCTGCACGAGGTGCAGGCGCTGCTGCCGGTGGCCAAAAGCGTTACCCTGCTGACGGATGGCGCAGCCCTGACGGCGCAGTTCCCGCCGGAAGTGAACATCTGCACCCGGAAGGTAGAGGCCCTTCTGGGCGAGCAGGCTGTTACCGGCGTGCAGCTGGCCGGCGGCGCGGTGCAGCCGGCGGCGGGCGTGTTCGTGGCGCTGGGGGTGGCAGGCAGCACTGCCCTGGCCAGAAAGCTGGGCGCTGCCGTAGCGGGCAGCCGCATCGTGGTGGACGAGAAGATGCAGACCACTGTGCCCGGCCTGTACGCCGCCGGAGATTGTACCGGCGGGCTGCTGCAGGTGGCAAAAGCAGTATATGAAGGGGCAGTGGCGGGTACCGAAGCCGCCAAAGCCCTGCGGAAGGGGTGAGCTGCGTGGAAGAACAAGCAAAAAAGCAGCAGAACTGTCTGGCCTGTGCCTTCCCGTTCTGGGCACAGCTGAGCGCAGAGGAGCAGGAGCGGCTGTGCCGTTTTACCCGCCCGGTGCACTACGCCAAAGGGGCGCGGGTGCACAGCCCGCTGGAAAGCTGCGTGGGTATCCTGCTGCTGCGCAGCGGGCAGCTGCGCAGCTACCTGCTGTCGGAGGATGGGCGGGATGTGACCCTGTACCGCCTGTTTGGGGGCGAGGTGTGCATCCTGTCCGCCTCCTGCGTGATGGACGCGGTAAACATCGACCTGTACATCGATGCAGAGGAGGATACCGAGGCCTTGTGCATCAGCGCAGGCATCTTCCGGCAGCTGATGCAGGAAAATATCTATGTGCGCTGCTACGCCTACCAGATGACGGCAGAACGCTTTTCCGACACGATGTGGATGATGCAGCAGATCCTGTTTATGAGCGCAGACCGGCGGCTGGCGATCTTTTTGACCGATGAGCTGGCCAAGACCGGCGGCGAGGAGATCCATATGACCCACGACCAGATCGCAAAGTATATGGGATCTGCCCGGGAGGTCGTGAGCCGGATGCTCAAATACTTTGCGCAGGAGGGCTGGGTGCGGCTGTACCGCGGCGGGGTGCAGGTGCTGGACCGGAAAAAGCTGCAGGCGCTGGCAAGAGGCGCATAAAAAGGGGCTGCTGTACCGTATCCGGCGCAGCAGCCCCTATGGCGTTTTATGGATGAAATGGCTTTCCCAGTCACAGGGCCGAGTAGCCGAAGCTGTTGACCAGGGCATCGATGTGCTGCCCGGCCTTGCACAGGGGGCAGTCGCGGGAGTCGAAGCTGGCGTAATCCGGCAGGCTGGTGGGGTCGAAGATGGAGGTGACCGGGTAGCCCATGCACTCGTGGGTGGTGGCAAAGATCGCCGAAAGCCCGGCCACCATGCCGCCGTAGTAGTTTACGGCTTCCACAGCGGCCTGCATGGTGTAGCCGGTGGTAACGGAGGCTGCCAGGATGAGCACATGCTTGCCCTTGACCATGGGGGCCAGGTTATCCCGCAGGATGATCTGGCTGCCGGTGGTGTACTCCGGCGTGACGATGTAGATGGTCTTGTGGGCGTTCATATTGGTAAAGCCGTCCTTGGTCAGCTCGTTGGCCAGGCAGGTGCCGATGACCTGGGTGCCGTCCAGGCAGAGCACGGTATCCACAATGGTACTGTGCTGGTAGACGCTGACAAGCTCTTTTGCCACGGCCTTTGCCTCCGAAAGACGGGACTTCTGGGTGGTCACATCAATGTAGTAGTTGATATGGCTGTGGCTGGTGGCAAAATGCCCCTTGGCCACGCGCAGGAACAGCTCGTTTTTGCTGGTGGGCAGCTTGACCATATTGATCATGGATACAGCACTCCTTTTTTCACCGGGCGCAGGTGCGCCGCAAAATACAAAACAGCGCGGCAGCCTTTTTTAGCTGCTGCGCTCGTTTTATTTCTCTGCTCCTTTATTGTACTGAAAAACGCCGCTGTGCACAAGACACAAACCTGCTGAAAAACCTTGCGGTTTTGCGTGCATACTGCCAAAAACTTGGATGCAATAACAACAGCGGGCAGAACAGCGCAAAAAGGGGCTGCCGCACGTTGTATGGTGCGGCAGCCCCTATAAGGACTATGGGACAGACCTGTGCAAAGCTCAGGTCCCGGAGCCGGTGGTGATATCAAGCTCCTTTTCCAGCTTCCAGGTCATGCTGTAGCTGGAGTACAGGCTGGTGCCGATGGGCATGTACTTGAAGTACACGGTATCACCGGGGGCCAAAGCCGGGAAGTCGGGCGCAGTGACCGTAAAGGTGGCGGTATCCTGCTTGCCCAGCATGGGGTTTTTCAGGCCGTTCAGCAGCACACCGCTGGTATCAAAGCTGGAGTACAGGCGGGTGGTGTCGTCCTCGCCGCTTACGACCCAGACTGCAAAGCAGCTGCGGTCTACCAGAAGCGGAACATCGCGCTCGGTATTAACGGTGAATTTAAAAACACCGGCATCGGCACTTTCAAGCGTGCCGGCGATGCGCAGATCGTTCAGGGCGATGGTGGTGGCGGTAGCGGTCGAGACCGGGTTCTGGGGGTCCTGATACTCGCTGCAGCCGCCCAGCATGCTCATGCCTGCAACGGCAACAGCAGAAGCGGCCGAATATTTCAGAAATGCGCGACGGGAAAATGTATAAGACATAACTCATTCCTCCGTTACTATCAGCTGACTGACGATAGCAAAGATATTTTCAGGTTCGCGATCGATGGCAGGTCAGGAACCGGAGCCTGCAGCGGTACCGGCCTTCATTTTGGCGGCGGTCAGATCCCAGTTTGCGCTGTACTCGGTGTACTCCGGGAGATCCGGGTAGAAGGTGAAGCGCAACGTATCGCCCTCTGCAAGATCCAGGCGGGTCACGGTGATCTTATAGGTCGCAGTGCCATTCTGCGGGATCTGCGGGTCGGCGCGGTCGGCAGAAACGATCTTGATCTTATCGTCCATATGTGCACAATAAGAGGAGCCTGCCGTTACCGTAAAGTTCCGGGAGGTGATGTTCAGCGCGTTTTTCCGGCCATTGATGAGCGCAAGCTCAAAGACGGCGGTTTTGGTCGCTGCATCGTAGACGGCGGTATTCAGGGTCACTGCCGCCTTGAGAACGACGTTGGTGGTGCCGATCTCGGTCTGCACCGGGTTATAGCCATACTCACAGCCGGACAGCAGGCTGCTGCCCGCCACGGCTACAGCGGTGAGGGCGGTATATTTCAGGAAAGAGCGGCGGGAAAATGCCCCAGTCATATTCGTTCCTCCTTTAAAAAGGCAAAAATACAGAGTATGCCATTTGGCACTACCTATACAATAGGCGAAACAGTGACAAAAGTCAATGGGTTTGCACAAAACAAATGTGAAGTTTTTGTGGCATCATCGTGCATTTTAGACGAAGTTTAAGCGCAATTTTTGGCAGTTTTATCAGCTGCGGATCACATCAGAGGCGTTCATGATAAAGGTCAGGGTCTTGTCCTCCACAAAAGTGGGCACATAGGTCACCTCCAGCTGCTTCCAGCCTTTGGGTGCCATGATCATCAGCACAATGTAGGCGCTGCCCTGCGGCGGCAGGGCCTCCACATCGCTGAAACTCTGGGAATTGGCGTTGTACAGCGAGATATTGGCGCAGCAGGGCACGCTCTGGCCATCGCAGGCGGCGGTAAAATCCGGGGTGGCTGCAACCAGTGCCTGGAAGTTTGCGTCCACGTTTTCCAGCGGCGGTACGGGGTAGGCGGCGTTGATGGCCTCAATGCCCTGCGCACCGATGGTATAGCTCTCGGTCTTGCTGTGGTTTACGGTGGTCACCCGCACGCCCAGGTACTCGTAGCCTTCCTGCGCGGGGTCCTGGGTCAGGTGGAATACGCTGGTCAGCTGCACACCCAGACCGTTCCAGTTGCGGATGCTGTCGCCGACCTTGACCTCCACCACCGTGTCGTTGCCGTTGGAGTGGCAGCCGCCCAGCAGGCTTGCGGCACCCATGGCAGCGGCGGAAGCGCCGGTGCACTTGAGAAAGCTGCGGCGGGAAATAACAGTAGACATAGCTTTAAATCCTCCTTGGACCGATTTGTTGCTTTTTTCTTTTTTCAGATCCTTCTCTTTCTGGTTATACCGTTTCCGGTGCGCGGATGCAAGAGGGCGGGCGGATTCTTTACAACAATTTCACAAGACGTTCATTCCTGCGGAGAAAGGCCTTTGACATGGGTCTCGCTGGTTTTGACCAGATTTAACAGGCTGGGGGTGTACAGCGGGAACTCCCGGGTCAGGCTCTCGGTGGTCATGGCAAGGCAGGCAGGATCCTTTACGCCCTCGCCGCCGTTCACATCCAGGCCGTTCAGCAGCGCTTCCACGTTGGACTCCGACATCCGCATCACAGCATCGGAATAGCCGTGCCAGCGGTGCGGCCCGATGCTGAACATGCTGGCAGCGTTGTGCGGCTCGGCAGAGTAGAGCAGGCGGAACATCTTGGCCACCGCCATCATCAGGTAGGTGCTCACCTCGGTGGTCAGGGCTTTGCTGTGGCACTGGCCGATCTTGGCATACAGCACGTTCAGGCTGTTGGAGATGAGTTTTTTATTCATGGTGGGCAGCACGCTGCCGTGGTAGACGTTGTCCTTCATCTTATCGGGGTTGGGCAGGTCCTCTGCGGAGAGCATCATGCCGTTGCGCTCGGCGCTGCGGCCCAGCAGATAATCGCAGGAAACATTATAATAGTCTGCCACCCGCACCACAAAGTCCAGCCCGCACTCGCGGATGCCTTTTTCGTAGTGGGACAGCAGCGCCTGGGAAACGCCCAGGTCCTCGGCTGCCTGCTTCTGGGTGATGCCGCGCTCCTTGCGCAGCAGTTTGATGATGCGATTGAATTCCATGGTGCGATCTCCTCAATATCCGCAGGATCTTTTTGGTAACATCCTTGTTCTTGGTTTACAACAGGTTGATTATACACACTGGAAAACGACTTGTAAAGCAAGAAAAGTGCCGATATTTTTCGTCGTTTTTCGTCATTTTTGTCAAAAGCCTTGTCCGGGACACCATATCTATGTTAAACTGGAGGCGCAGTGCATAGATTTTGTGTTTTCCGGCCGGCGGCCGGAAGGCCCGGTGCAGAAAAAAAGCGTATTTCCCGGTGCTTCCGGGTGAAAGGCCGTCTTTTACAACATAAAAATTTTTCAAATGGGTGGTTCCATCTTCCGGTGGTTTGTGCTATAATCTCTATTTGGTATCTGTTCTCGCCCGGCGCACAACACGGCCGATGCCCGGGCAGATGCTATAAAAGGAAAAAAGTGAAAAAAGAAAGAGGAACCCACACATGAAACTCGAGCGCAAAGTTCGTCTGTGCAGCGCTGCTGCCGCCATCCTGATCGCCGCCATCGCCCTGACCGGCTGCGGCGGTTCCACTGCTGCTTCTGCCTCCACGGCAGCATCCGCAAGCACCACCGTTTCCGCCGCTGACAGCAGCTGCGGCGAGGGTGTGACCTGGGCACTGGCCGATGGCACCCTGACCATCAGCGGCACCGGCCGTATGACCAACTTTACCAAGGACGCTCCGGCTCCCTGGGCTGACCAGGCCGACCAGATCACCACTGTGGAAGTGGACGGCACCGTGACCAGCGTGGGCGCTACCGCCTTTAAGGACTGCACTGCCCTGACCACCGTGAACATCGCAGACGGCGTGGAGTACATCGAGGCAGGCGCCTTTAACGGCTGCACCGCCCTGACCGAGGTCAACATCCCCCTGAGCGTTGGCTACATCAAGACCGGCGCTTTTAAGGACTGCACTGCCCTGACCAGCGTGACCATCCGCAACGACTGCCGCCTGGATATGAACGTGTTCCCCTCCACCGTGGAGGTCAACCGCGCCGAGGGCTGAGTGCTTCCGGCAACGATCTGCAAACGATAAGAGGTGTGATCCATGAAAACCTTCAAGCTACATCTTATCCGCCACGGTATGACGGCGGGCAACCTGCAGGGCCTGTATATCGGCAGCGGCACCGACCTGCCGCTGTGCGCGGAGGGCCGTGCGCAGCTGGCGGACCTGAAAGAGCGGTTCGAGTATCCCCAGGTGGATACGGTGTTCTCTTCCCCGCTGCTGCGCGCTGTGGAGACCGCCAACATCCTGTTCCCCGATGCGGCGCACCAGTTTACGGTGCACGATCTGCGGGAAGCGGGCTTTGGCAGATTTGAGGGCAAGCCGGTCAAGGAACTGGTGCATGATGAGGATTTTAAAAAGTGGATCACCCCCGGCTCCGGCTATCTGCCGGAGGGGGCCGAGCCTACCGAGCAGTTCCATGCCCGCTGCGCCGACAGCCTGCTGAAACTGTTTGAGTACATGATCCGCATGGATATTACCGAGGCCGCCTGTGTGACCCACGGCGGTGTGATCATGAGTATGCTCAGCCAGCGCGCCGTGCCCACCCGCCGCCCTGAGCAGTGGATGGCGGATCCGGGCTGCGGCTACACGGTGCAGACCGATGTGCAGCTGTGGATGCGGGACCGCCTGGTGGAAGCCATTGATATCGTGCCCTTTGGCTATGCCGATACCCTGCAGGGGCAGGCAGAAGCCGAGGAAAACGAGGCATACGAATAAGAAAAGGGTTACAGTTTCCCGCCGCCCCTTGACAGAAGGCGCAGAATCCTTTATTGTTATAGCAAACCAACTTTTTAATGCAACAGCAACAACGTTGGTTTGCATATCGCAGATATGCTGCTTCAGTTGTGCTAATTTCTAGTCTTGCGATAAAGGGTAGTATGTTCGTATAGGAGGAGCTTTGTCATGTCCCAATCCATCTCCCGCCGGTCATTCCTGAAATGTGCCGGTTCCGGTGCGGTCAGCCTTGCGGCTGCCCTGCTTACCGGGGTATCTGCTGCGGCGCAGCAGCCGTGCCTTGCGGGCGAGCCTGCCCTGCTGGACGGCAAAGCCGCTGTGGAGCTGCTGGGCTATGCCCCGGCGCGGGAGCTGGGCGGCGTGCTGGTGTACCTCTCGGTGGAAAACCTTTCGGCAGCAAGCCTGCCGGTGGATACCAGCTACCTGCAGAGCCGCGGTCTGCGCACCCGGGAGCAGCTGTACAGCATGGGCACCGGCATGACCGCCGCCTGCGACGGGCAGACCGTGCGGTGCGGCAGCTTTGCCGCGCCGCTGTACAGTGAGAACGCGGCGGATGCCTCGGTGTTTACCCTGAATCTGGCCGCCGGGCGCGGTGCACTGCTGCACTGCTTCTGCGCCGTGCCGGAGGACTGGCAGACCCTGGAGCTGACCTGGCACCCGGACTTTGCCGCCGGGCGCAGCGTAGCCTTTACGGTGCGCCGCACCCAGGACGAGGCGGATCTTGGCCCCGTGCCCACCACCCCTGCCGAAGTGGGCAGCGTGGTGGATCTGTAAGCAGATAACGTGAAAAAGGCTGTTGTGCATCATTTGGCACAACAGCCTTTTTACGTTTGTCTGGTCCGCCCGGGGGTCAGCCCATGCCCGACAGCGCTTCCCCGGCGGAGTTTTGCACCAGCAGCTCCTGGCCGGTCAGGCTGGAGAGCAGGGCAATATAGCTGCGGCCTGTCGGGAGGGTCAGGGGCTTGCCGTTGGAATCATAGAAGGCAAGGGTGCTCTCCACGCCCTGCGTCCAGGTGATCTGCCACAGTTGGCCGCCGTTCAGCCAGACGCCGCCGCCCATGGTCAGGTCGTAGTCCAGGGTGCGGCCATCGTCCCGCAGGGAGGAGCCGCTGTACAGGATAAGCAGATTGTCGAAAGCGGCCTGGATGCCGGTGTTGGCATCCAGCTGCGGGGTCCCATCGGCGTGCAGCATCCGGTAGGCGGCAAGGTCTGCATCGTAGACAAAGCCGGTGGCTCCGCCGGACTGGAAGTTCACAGTCGCCTGCACTGCGTCCGCTGCGTTGGCCTCCGGCAGATGGCCGGTATCCCGCTGGGGCAGCAGTGCAGGCAGCGCCGCTGCAGCGCTGCCATCGCTGCCGGAGGCGGTCTGGCCCAGATCTGCAGCGGTGGAGATGTTCAGACTGTCCAGCACCGAGGCTGCTGCCTTGCCGCTGGTGTGCCACAAAGGGGTGCTGTTCCAGGCCTGGGCGCTGCTGACAAAGGCATTGCGGCCTACTTCCAGCGCATCCACCGCGCGCAGATTATAATATTCCAGATACCGCCGGGCGTACTGGTTGCTGCCGCACTGGATGGGCAGCACCTGCTGCCCGCTGAGCAGCCGCCAGTACAGATCCTGCCCACGGGCCACCGGCCCTACGATGGGCATAGCGCGCAGGGAGGGATAGACAAGGCACAGGTCGGTGGAGCAGCCGTTCTCGGTCAGGGCTTCCATCACCACCGATGCGCTGCCAATGCCCCACTGGGTGGTGCTGTCGGTATCGTTATCGATCACTACGGCCACGGCTCGCTGGTCCGGGTACAGCAGCTCCTGCCCGGTCAGCGGGTCGGCCGGCGCAGTGCTTTCTGCCTGGCTGCTGTCGGCGGCGGTGCAGCTGCCCAGCAGAACGGCGCACAGCACCGCTGCGCACAGGCGCAGGCTCCATTTGCGTTTCATGGGACCTCTCCCCTTACTGATAATTGAAATTGGACCACTCGTCATCATCCACGATGGCCAGATAGGTCTTGCCGCGGTTGAAGCAGAACTCGGTGCCATCGGCGGCATAGGCTTTCAGCGGATGCTCGGGGGATGCTTTTTGCCAGGTGCCGCGCTGCACCCCGCCGCGGGTAAAGAAGTAGGCTTCGCCGCCGGCCACATAGTTCACCTGCTGCACCCCGCCGGAATCGCCGGGATAGTCCGCGATGCCCGCAAAGCAGACCAGCAGGTTGGTAAAGCTCAGCTGTTTGCCGGTCAGCTCGTCCACGCTGTCCTCAAACGCCCCGGCGGCGCGGCTGTACATGGACATTTTATAGGTATGCTCCCGGCGGTTATAGTGGAAGGAGGTCTTGTAGCCGTCCGAGTGCACGATGTTGACCGTTTTGCCGGAGGCGGCATCGGCCATCTTGTTCTCCGCGCCGGTGCGGTAGTCCGTAAAGTAGAAAAAGGTGCTCTCGTAGGGATATTTCAGCCCGATGCCTGCGTTGGCGGCCGCCTGACGGATCTCGGCACCGGAGGTGAACTCGGTGTGCTCGTAGGCCACATTGCGCCCCCGGCTGTCGCGGTGTGCCACATGGGGATGGGTGGGGGTGTTGAAGTAGCTCTTGCCGCCGATATTCAGGCCGGAGTAGTTGTACACGTTGATGAACTTGGTGCAGGGGGCACTTTCGCCATCATGGTAGTACAGCGCCTGCCAGGGCATGAGCAGCTGCAGGAACTGGTCGCGGCCGGAGCGCAGCGGGCCGACCTCCGGGATGATGTCGGCGTCGCGATACACCGCGCAGAAGCGGGTGATGCCACCCTCCACCTTGCTCTCGATGAGCAGGTCCGCCGTGCCCAGACCGCGCTGCGGACGGGCATTCTGCCGCTGGGTGTTGCTGATATTGTTGACCATCACACCCACGATGCGGCCATCGCTGCGGCGCACATCGCCGGTAAGCGGGTCTGCATCGTAGGCGGGCAGGCTGCTCTCGGCGGAGCCGGAAGAAGCTGCAGGGGCCTCAGAAGCATCTGCTGCCACGGAACCGGACGATGCCGCCTCCTCATTTTTGCCAAACGTCTGCTGCAGCCAGCCGGTAAAGCTGCCGCCCAGGCAGGCATTGCCGGCAGCATTGCAGCCGGACAGGGCCAGAGAGGCGGCTGCCAGCCCCGAAACGCGAAGAATTGCACGGCGTGTGATCTTTTTCATGCAAAAAACCTCCTGACAAGAGCTATCTGCGCAGCCCCGGTGTCAGCGGAACTGTTGCACTCAGCATAGGGTGACGAACTGCCTTGCGGCGTTGACTTGATTGTAACGGTTCTTGCGGCGTTTGTAAAGAGGAACTTGCCGCAAGAGCGCGCCGCAGCAGGCATGTCGTACCATGGCCCTGCCCGCCGCGTAAAATGCGCCGGATAAGAATTATGCTGCTTTTTTCCACTCCGCTCTTGCTTTTTGCGCCGAGTTGTGGTAATATTATTCGGCAGTATTGTTTTACTGTACAATATGCGCTCGTAGCTCAGCCGGTAGAGCATCTGACTTTTAATCAGAGGGCCAGGGATTCGAGTTCCCTCGAGCGCACCAAAAGGACGATAAATCGTTGGAAGAAACGGTTTGTCGTCTTTTTTGTTTTATGTTGGCTTTTTGGGCTTGTACCTATGATTTTTTCAAAAATTTTAGAAGTCAGAGGTACAAAAATGAAGAAGATTCAGAAGAATGCAGTCCGGTTTGATAATCTAAAGCAAGATTTTTTGGATGATAAGAAGTATTCTGGCACGGCAGAAGCTACATTGAACGGCTATCGGTATGATATTACACGTTTTTTGAAGTTCCTGTCAGATGAGCAATTATGATAAGACGCTTTGGCTGCTGGAACATATATGATCTGCGGAGAAAAGTGTACTGAACTATATATAATAATGGGCACAAATCTCCGCAAAATTGCAATCAAATCATGATAGTTTAGAGTAAAGATTGATCAAGATGTCTTGTATACAGAACATAAAATATGCTGTACTGTCTTATATAAAAGCCAATAACGCGGATTCGGAGGCTGCTCTATGAACCACGAACTTTTGAAAAGCATCATTTACGACCAACATGAACTGATTCAGAATGCCGCCATCGTAGTACGCCCCTCGTACACCTTTGAACCCAACGCCAACTATGTTCTGGTTGGTCTGCAGCGAGCCGGAAAATCCACACTGCTGTATAAAATTGTGCGGGAGCTGGTTGCAAGCGACATGATTCATGAAGCAAAACCCCGGCGGTGCGGACCACCGGCACCCGGGGGTGGTTGAAAATACGAACGGGTGCGCAAAGAACAGAGAACGGGAACGTTATTCCATCTCCCCAGACCCAATTGAATACGCACAGCAAAGAGCCTCTGCCTTTCACAGAAATGTGATCGGCAGGGGCCTTTTTGCGTCAAGAAAATGACACCTAAAAAACAAAAAAGTATCCTCCATAGTGAAAATGAAAGACAGTGGCTAAAATCGAGCGTTATTCCATCAGATTCGATGCTTTCCTGCCCCTTATAGACACCTGATGGGAGAATATCCGGTTCATTTCCCGGCGCTTTCGGGTCAGGTCAGAGTGCACATAACGCTGCAGGGTAATGTTGGCGTTGGCGTGCCCCAATAACTCGCTGAGGGTCTTCACATCGCACCCTGCCTGCAGGCAGGTCGTTGCAAAGGTGTGGCGCAGCGCGTGCGGGCGTACCTGCCGGACGGCTGCCTGTTTCAGGTATGCTTTGATGCTTTTCCGATAGCAGCGGGGTTCGGTGGGCTTAGACTCGCTGCTGGACAGAAACCATGTGGCATTTCTGGCGCTTCCGCGCAGCTTTTTCAGCATCATCAGTAAGTATTTCGGGATTGGAATTTCCCGGCGGGAGGTACGGGTTTTGGGCGTTTGGATGACTACCTTTGTATGCCCGTTTCCGCAGGAAATTCGGCAGACTGTCCGCTCGATTTTCAGGGTCCCAAGTTTCAGGTCAAAATCGCCCCATTGCAGGCCGCAGATCTCACCGATACGCAGTCCCAATTCCAGCCCTAGTAATAAGCCGATTTTACGGGGCGTAGGGTTCTCCTGTACATATTGATAAAGCCGCTGCTGCTCCGCCGGAGAAAGCGGGACGGATGTTTTATCAACAGTTTTTGGCAGCGTTACTTCCAATACCATGGGACGGATCAACCGTAAATGCGCAGCATACTTGCAGATGCGCCGCAGCATCGAGAGGCATTCCCGGGCAGAGGAATTTCCCAGCGGCTTGTGCGCAGCGTCCGCAGGAGTGATGATCTGCTGCATGGACTGTTCCAGAAAGCTCTCGTCAAGGGACGCCACCAGCGCTTTGCCTAAAACAGGTAGGAGATACTTGTGCAGTGTGTACGAATAATGCGCATAAGTGGATTCTTTTACACCGTTCCGGACGGACTGCAGCCACACTTCTGCCAGCGCTTCAAAAGTCAGGTCGGTTCTTTTCAGATCATAAAAGCCGGCTTCTGCTTTCCGGCGGATCAGTACCTGTTTGACCTCTGTATAGACCGTGCCATAGACATAGCCCCATTGGATCTTCCCCTCCTGCGTGCGTGCCTTGATATACCGGCCTTCCCACCGGCCATCCTTGCGCTTGCGAATGTTTTCTCCCCGTCGTGCCATTTCTGATTCCTCCCGTGGGTTTGACCACTTATTCTACTTGCCTCTGAATTTGTTGGACTTTTTCATGCGAAAATGGGCAATCTGCAAGAAAAATCAATTTGAATCGCAATTTTTTTGAGGTCTGGATGGGTACAGTTTTTTGAATTTCTCTTGATTCCCAGATATATCCATGATAGAATAAGAAGAGATTTCAGACAATCATATTAAAAACCGGTATCCTCCATTTTCACTATGGAAGATACCCCTGATTTGCGGCAGGGGGGTGAGTTGCGTGGCGTTGCGGCTGTTTGCGCATAACGAAAAAGCATATCGTGCGGCAGTCCGGATGATGGATCAGTACGGCAAGGCAGCAATTGTCCACCCGACTGGCACCGGAAAAAGTTATATCGCTTTCAAGCTGATCGAGGACAACCCGGAGAAGGTCGTGATCTGGCTTTCTCCCAGTGAATATATCTTTAAAACCCAGCTGGAGAGCCTGCAAAAGAACGATCCGGATTTCCCGTTGGAAGATGTTTACTTTTATACCTACGCTAAGCTGATGTGCTGTACGCAGGCACAGCTGGAGAAAATTGCGGCGCAGAAGCCCGCTTATATCATACTCGATGAATTTCACCGCGCCGGTGCCGAATGCTGGGGCGAGAGTGCGGTGGCTTTATTAAAGTTATGCCCGGATGCAAAGCTGCTGGGGCTGACGGCGACAAATATCCGCTATCTGGATAATAACCGCGATATGGCCGAAGAGCTTTTTGATGGACACATTGCAAGTGAAATGACCCTTGGCGAAGCAATCGTCAGGGGTATTTTGCCTGCCCCGAAATATGTGACCACTGTGTATCAGTACCAGAAAATGCTTGCAAAGTATCAG
>CAKTFD010000037.1 GCA_934553285.1 uncultured Faecalibacterium sp.
AATCAAGTTCGCACAATGATAACTTGATTTCAAAGCAAAAGGCAGGATACCACCGCCACGGTGATACCCTGCCTTTGCTCGTTTACTGCTCTGCGTACTCTCGCCGCAGAACCTCCTGTAAACAAAAAACGTACCCGAACCCTTTCTCATAGAGAATCGGGTTCGAGTACGAACTGTATGGTGGGCCAGCCAGGACTTGAACCCGGGACCAAGCGGTTATGAGCCGCCAGCTCTGACCAGCTGAGCTACTAGCCCGTATGCGGTGGTGCATTGCTGCAACACGCATTAGTATAACAAAAAATGCGGAAAAAGGAAAGCGTTTTTCTGCAAAAATCATTTTGTACGGTGGGCATCCAGCTTTTGCAGCATAAATTCGTCCAGCATCGTCTGGGGGAACAGCGGCTCCCGGTAGCCAAAAGCCTCCCGGATAAAGACCAGGGTCACAACGGTCTGGCGGCCAGGGTCCAGCCGCAGAGTGTACAGGGTGTCCAGCGGCTGCTGGCTGGGCTGGTGCAGCGTCAGGTGCAGCAGAAAGCCGCCATCGTTTTCCCGGCGGCACTCGTAGGCAAAAAGATCGGTGTCGCTGTGGGCATCCAGGCGGTCAAAGCATTCGTCCAGCGCAAGGTCGGTGCGGAACTCGGACAGGCCGGAAGGGCCGTACTGGCTGCGGCGGCCGGTCTCCCGCCGGGAGAGCAGATAGATGATGATGCCCAGCGCACAGGCCAGCAGGCAGACCGAAACAACAGCGTTCATAAAAAGTCCTCCCCGAAAGAGTTTTCCTTATTGTAACACAACCTGCGGGGGTTTGTGCTATAATATTTACAATTCTTTTTAAATTTTTCTGCAGCCGGGCGCAAAGGCCCGGGGGAGGGATCTATGAAGCTGAAATTTACACGCAAGACCTGGTATTTCTTTTTGCTGGCTGCAGCGGCGGTGTCCATGCTGGGCGGCTTTGCCGTGCTGGGCGGGATGGATTTTTCCGGCCTGGAGCTGATCGTGTTCTGCCTTACCGGCATCGCGGTGCTGTTTCTGGCGGCGCAAAAAGGCTCCCCGGCCAGGGAGAAGCGCAACTACACCGGCGTGTTCGTGGTGCTGATGCTCAGCAAGCTGGGGGCCAGCGGCTGGGCGGGGGATGTCTGTTCGGCGCTGGTGTGGCCGGCTCTGCTGGCGACCGAGTATGAGCGCGGCAGACCCATCCAGCGGCAGCTGCAGCTGGTGAGCGCTGCCGAGGTGCTGCGGCTGGTGTTCTGGCTGCTGACGAAGTATGCGGGCATGAGCAGCCTTGCTTTCTGGACCAACCTGATGTTCGTACTGCTGACCTGCGCCCGGGGCTGGGCGGGGCTTACCCTGTATAAGACCCAGGAGGAGACCCTGTGACCCAGCGCCGCAGGAAGCGCAGCCCCGGCGCGAAACGCCGCTTTGGCCGCAGGGCCTTTCTGGCCGGGGCGGGCGCGGCGGCCTGCGCTGCAACGGGGTGGTATCTGCAGCAGAAGGCCCGCACCGGCCAGGCTGCAGCCTCCGGCACGGATACGCCCCCCGCACCCAACCCCGCCCTGCCTGCCGGGGAGTGGCGGGCGGTGTGGGTGAGCTATCTGGACTGGGCGCTTCTGGATTTTTCTGATGAGGACAGCTTCCGCGCCGGGGCGGTGCAGCTGCTGGAAAACTGTGCCGGGCTGGGGCTGAACACCGTGCTGGCGCAGGTGCGGCCCTTTGGCGATGCACTGTACCGCAGCAGCCTGTTCCCGTGGAGCCACCTGTGCACCGGCGCGCAGGGCAAAGACCCCGGTTTTGACCCGCTGGATGTTTTCCTGACCGAGGCGCACCGCCGGGGCATCGCGGTGGAGGCGTGGATCAATCCCTACCGCCTGCGCAGCTCGGCAGCCATGCCGCCCGGCCTTGCGGAAAACAATCTGGCTAACACCCACCCGGAGTGGCTGTGCACCGCCGGGGATGGGCTGTACCTGAACCCTGCCGAGCCAGCCGCCGCAGACTATGTGGTGCAGGGGGTGGCGGAGCTTTTGCAGAACTACCCGGTGGACGGCATCCACTTTGACGATTATTTTTATCCCACCACCGATCCCGCCATCGATGCCGCACAGTTTGCGGCCAGCGGTGCCGCCGACCTTGCCGCCTGGCGGCGGCAGAACGTTACCGCGCTGGTGGCGGCGGTGCACCGCACGGTAAAGGCGGCAGACCCCACCCTGCGGTTCGGCATCAGCCCGCAGGGCAACCCGGACAACGATATGGACCAGCAGTACAGCGATGTGGCCGCATGGCTGGCGGCAGGCGGGGAGGAAAAGGTCATCGATTATCTCTGCCCGCAGGTGTACTGGGGGTATGGTTTCACCCTGCGCTCCGGCAGCACCCGCTTCGCCTTTGAGAACATCGTCCCGGCGTGGCTGAACTACCCCCGGGCGGGGGATGTGGCGCTGTACTTCGGGCTGGGGGCATACCGCGTGGGCGTGGGCGATGGCGGCGCGAACCCGGACAGCGTGTCCGGCTGGAGCACCGGCAGCGCGCTGGCAGCGCAGGTGGCGGATCTGCGGGGGCAGGCTGTGGGCGGCTGGGCGCTGTACCGGTACGGCAGCCTGTTCGGCCCCGAGGCACCGGCGCTGGCCGGTGCGGAGTGCGAAGCCCTGCGTGCACAGGATCTGTGAAAATTTTGCAGGAACAGGCGGCAAACCGCACAAAATAAATGCAGGTGTCTTGTGCAGGGCGGCGAAATGCGGTATACTTACCCTGTATTCTGCCCGCTGGCAGGAAACACACGGAAAATCAACATTTTCTTGATGAGGAAAGCTATGAAGATGAAAAAACAGCTTTTGGCACTGCTGCTGGCCATGGTCATGGCGTTCAGTCTGACCGGCTGCAAGGAGACCCTGAAAAAGGTGGCGCAGAAGATCACCGGCAGCTCCGGCGAAGTGCAGGAAGAGGATACCACCCGTTGGGCGGAGCAGACCAGTGACCCGCTGATCATCCAGGGCATTGCGGATGCATCGGCCAAATTTGCCACGGCCACGGCAGACGGCTGCCTGTATGCAGTGTTCAACGGCATCTGGAGCCGCAATACCGGCTACTTTACGGTGCCGGGCGGCAGCCTGAACATCATGGCCTGCGGCACCGCCGAGGGCACCCAGAAGTTCAAGGTCGCGCTGTGGAAAAAGGTGAGCGGTGGTGCGGAGTATGTGCCGGACAGCACCTACTACGTAAAGACCGATGGCACCGATTACCGCTGCACCATTTCCGGGCTGGATCCGGCGGCGCAGTACCGGGTGACCATCTCGTATGATTCCAGCCGCTACTATCTGTACGGCCTGCTGAAGGTGGAGGGCATTGCCGGATGAGCAACCAGACTAAAAATTCACTGATCCTGATGCTGTGCGCCTTTATCTGGGGCACGGCTTTTGTGGCGCAGAGCGCCGGTGCCGGCATGGGCGCATTTTCGTTCCTGGCCGGGCGCAGCTGGATGGGCGTACTGGTGCTGGCCCCCACGGTCAAAGCGTTTGACGCGCTGCACCACCGGCAGGGCAGGCCGGACGGCAAACCTAAAAATGCTGCCGAGCGCAAAGAGCTGCTGAAAGCCGGGCTTGTGTGCGGCACGCTGCTGTTTTTGGCCAGCGCAGCCCAGCAGACCGGCATCACGCTGGACCCCTCCACGGCCAAGGCAGGCTTTTTGACCGCCATGTATGTGGTGCTGGTGCCGGTGTTCGGCCTGTTTCTGGGCCGGAAGGGCAGCGCGCAGCTGTGGGTGAGCATGGGCATCGCGGTGGCAGGGCTGTATCTGCTGTGCATGAAGGACGGCTTTGGCAGCATCCGGAGCAGCGATCTGATCCTATTGCTGTGCGCGGTGCTGTTCAGCTTCCAGATCATGGCGGTGGATCATTTTTCGCCCCGGATGGACGGTGTGCGCCTGAGCTTTGTGGAGTTTTTTGTGGTGTCGGTAGAGAGCACCGTGGCGGCGCTGCTGTTTGAGCAGCCTGCCATGGCAGAGTTTGCGGCCAACGCCCTGCCCATCCTGTACTGCGGCGTGCTGTCCAGCGGGGTGGCATATACCCTGCAGATCATAGGCCAGCGGGATCTGAACCCCGCCGTGGCCAGCCTGATCATGTGCCTGGAGAGCGTGTTCAGCGCGCTGGGCGGCTGGCTGCTGCTGCACCAGAACCTTTCGCTCCGCGAGGCATCGGGCTGCGTGCTGCTGTTTGCCGCCGTGGTGCTGGCGCAGCTGCCCCTTGGCCGCCTGGCCCGGCGCAAGGCCTGAGATGGCGGCGGCAGCGTCCGCCCAGCTGCGCAGTGCGGGCGGCATCCAGTACGAGCTGGTGCGCAAAAAGGTAAAACAGCTGCACCTGCGGGTGCGGGACAACGGTACCGTGATGGTAAGCATCCCGCTGACGGCCAGCCTGGAACAGGCTGACCGTTTTGTGCTGAAAAACGCCCAGTGGATCCGGGATACCCGGGTAAAAAACATTGCCAAGCTGAACAAAGATAACGCCGACCTGCCGGATAAGGCTGTGGCGCTGGCCTGCTTTACCGCCATGAGCGATAAGGTATACCCGGCCTTTGCCGGGGTGCTGGGCGGGCAGAAGCCGCTGCTCAAGGTGCGCAGCATGACCAGCTGCTGGGGCGTGTGCTGCCCGGGCAAGCGGCAGATCACCTTTGCGCTGCAGCTGTACAACCAGCCGCCTGCGGCGCAGATCTATGTGGTAGTACACGAGTACTGCCACTTTTTGCAGCTGAATCACAGCCCGGCGTTCTGGGCCGAGGTGGAAAAGCTGCTGCCGGACTGGAAGGCCCGGCGGGAACTGCTGAAAAAATAATCTAACGTAAAAACGGGAGGGAATATCCCTTGGAAAACGAAAAAAAGACCGGCGATAAATATTCCAAACTGGCCGGCAACACCCTGATCTTTGCCATCTCCAGCTTTTCGTCCAAGCTGCTCACTTTGCTGGTACAGCCGTTTCTGACCTATGCCATGGCGGAGATCGCAGACCTGGGCCTGTCCAAGATCCTGAGCCAGTATGCAAACCTGCTCATCCCCTTTGTGTCCATGGGCATGTCCAACGCCATCATCCGCTTTGGCCTGGACAAGGGCAACAGCGAAAAACAGGTGTTCACCAACGGCCTGCTTACCATCCTGGGCGGCTTTGGCATCCTGGTGCTGTGCTGGCCCATCACCCAGTTTTTGCCGGATATGGCACAGTACGGCCTGCTCATCTACATCTATGTGCTCATGAGCTGCATGCGCACCCTGTGCACCCAGTTCGTGCGCAGCCGCCAGTGGAACCGGCTGGTAGCGGTGGACGGCGTGCTGTGCACGGTGGCTACCATGGCCTTCTATGTGCTGTATCTGGTGGGCTTCAAGTGGGGAGCCAACGGCTACCTGCTGGCCATCATCAGCGGCGACCTGGTCAGCGTACTGTTCCTGCTGTTTACCGGCAGGCTGTGGAACTATGTGGAGCTGAAAGGCATCAACAAAAAGCTGTGGCGGCAGATGCTCAACTTCTCGCTGCCCATGATCCCGGCGCAGATCAGCTTCTGGATCATCAACGCATCCGACCTGTTCTTTGTGCGCGAGATGTGCGAAGGGCTGGACGGCCGCACCGGCAACGCCTGGAGCGGGCTGCTGTCCACCGGCTACTTTCTGCCTACGATCCTGACCACGCTGGGCCTGATCTTCTACGATGCGTGGCAGCTTTCCGCCGTTACCGAGGAAGAGGGCCGCGCCCGGTTCTTTACCCAGATCTTCCGCACCTATTCCAGCGTGCTGTTCTGCTGTGCGGCGGGCATCATCTGGCTGTGCCGCCCGGTGATGCATGTGATGAAGTCCAACTACTACTACGCCTGGCACTTTGTGCCCTTTCTGGTGATGGCTTCCACCTGCAGCTGCTTCAACCAGTTTATGAACAGCGTGTACGTGGTGACCAAAAAATCTGACCGCAGCATGGTCACCATGCTGGCCGGTGCCATCAGCAACTGCATCATGAACTACTTCTTTATCAAGTGGTGGGGGCCGGTAGGCGCTACCTATGCATCCTTCCTGGGGCTTGCACTGGTGTTTACCCTGCGCGCTGTGGATGCCCGCCGCATGATCGGGATGCGCGTCCATCCGGCGCGGGTGCTGACAAATGCAGTGCTGCTGGTATTTGAGGCCTTTGTACTGCTGGCAGAGCTGCCGCTGTACGGGTTGTGGACGGGGCTGATCACGCTGGTGATCATCCTGTACAACTTTGCGGGCGTATGGGCCATGGCGCGGGTGCTGCTGCCCCGCCTGCTGGGCCGCCGCGGCAAGGCGCTGGTAGCCGCCGTGGATGGCTGGCTCAAACCGAAAAAGGCGTAACGATAAAAACAAAAGCATTTGCAGCCGACCTGGACGGGGGCTGCAAATGCTTTTTTCTTTTAGGGGGTATCTGCTGGCGTTTTTATGGAGCGGGCCAGCTCGAACATGGCCTGCACGCTGCGGCGGCTGTGCTCGCGGCGGGAGATCAGCAGGAACTGGAGGCTCCACGCAGGGCCGTCGATGGGCACGCTGCACAGATCCGGCAGCAGCCAGCTGGCCGAGGCGGCGGGCAGCAGCCCGATGCCCATGCCGCAGCTGGTGAGCAGGAACAGCTCTTCTACCGTACGGGTATGCAGGGTGGGATTGCCTTTCATCCCCAGCTGGCTGTAATACTGGCGCAGCAATTCCTCTGTGCTGCCATCAGGATCTTCGTGGGTCAGGATCAGGGTCTCGTCCTGCAATTCTGCAGGGGCGATGGACGACTGACCGGCCAGAGGGTGGAAAAGCGGCAGGAGCCAAGCAGCCTGCGTGCGCTGCAGCACCTGTGCATCCAGCCCCTCCAGCGAGGGCAGATCAAAATCCAGCGCGACCATCAGGTCGATCTCGCGGTCTACCAGCTGCCGCATCAGCTGCTGGCGGGTGCCGGACACTGTGGTCAGTTTTACCTGCGGGTACAGCGCGTGGTACCGGCGCAGAATGGGGCCGATGGCGTGCTGCTCCAGAATGGTGGGGATGCCCAGGGTCAGGTGGGCATCCTGCGCCTGGGCGATGGTCTGCGCCTGTGCCACAGCCCGCTCCAGATGCAAAAGGATGGCACAGACCTCTTTGTAAAACACCTCGCCCGCCGGTGTCAGGGCAACATGGGTGGTATCGCGCTCGATCAGGGTGAGGTGGAGTTCTTCTTCCAGCGCGCTGATCTGGCGGCTGATCGCCGTCTGGGAAACAAAACAGGCGCGGGCAGCGCGGGTAAAGCTGCCGGAATGGGCAACGTGCTGAAAATAAGAGAGCTGCTGCAAGGTCATGTTTTTTCACCTTCTTGCGATAAATTGTGCGTTCTGTGCAAAGTATAACAGATTTGTTGTGCAAACTCAATAAGATTATGCACAAAAGTTATAAGAAGCCAACTTTTCGATATTTCAAATGCAGAAAGAAATCTGTTAAAGTTATAACATACATGGACACCGGCTGTGCACACCGCCGGTACACAAGAAGAAAAGAGGTAACAGAATGAAGAGCACGATTTCGCGCCGCAACTTTTTGCGGAACATCGCTGCCGCAGGCAGCGGTGCCGCTGCGCTGGGGCTGCTGGCAGGCTGCAACTCCGGCAGTTCTGCGGCTTCCGGCAGCGCCGCTGCACAGGATAAGTACACCCCGGGCACCTACTCTGCCTCCAAGACCATCTCCTATGCGGAGATCGCGGTTTCCATGACCTTTGATGCCAACAGCATCACGGCCTGTGAGATCACTTCTTCCGGTGCGCAGGATCTGCTGACCGAGGAGAAAAAGACCGCCATGGCCAAGGCCATCGTGGAAGGCCAGAGCGCCGATGTGGACGCAGTGACCAGCTGCACGCTGGTGGCCTCTGTGGGCGCTGTGCAGGAGTGTGTGGCCGATTGTATCGCACAGGCCATGGGCACCGAGGTGGAAAAGCCGGAAACGGCTGAGGTGACCGGCCGTGTGGCAGGCTACTGCGGCCCCGGCGACTGGCTGGGCGAGGCACCGGCAGACCCCGACAAGTACGAGGATGCCGGTACCTATGATGTGATCGTTGTGGGCGGCGGCCATGCAGGCGTGGGCGCAGCCTTTGGCGCTGTGGACGAGGGCGCTACTGTGGCGGTCATCGAAAAGCAGGCATGGGGCAACTTTGTGGATCTGGACGGCAGCGGCTCCAACATGAGCGGCTGGTACGGCGAGGACATCGGCCATGTCAACTCCAAGCTGCTGATCGAGCGCGGCTACGGCCCCTATGATACCGGTGCCATCACCTCCGAGTTCTGCAAGCGCGCAGCCGGCCGTGTGAACCCCGAGATCATCAAGAACTTTGTACAGTATTCCGGCCAGATGTTCGACCGCTACGAGGAGATCTACGACTCCTACGAGGCCGAGCGCAAGGCCAACGACAGCGATGTGTATCTGGCGGATACCGCTGTTATCGTGCCCAAGGCCACCGGCGACGGCAAGACCGGCGACCAGTGGGTGGATGGCGAGCCTGCAGGCGGTGCAGGCCACTACGATCTGAGCGATATGTTCTCTTATCCCATGTGCAACACGCAGGCTGCCTACGGCCAGCACAAGGCCAGCTACCCCATCAGCTGCGGCGGCTACCTGACCTGGCCCTGCAATGCGCAGTTCTACGGCTATCAGGGCAACAACATCGAGTTTATCCATAAGTACATCGTCAAGTATGTGCAGGAGACCCCCAACTGTGCATGGGATTTTGAGCGCGAGGGCATCAAGCTGATCCAGGACGAGAGCGGCAAGGTGACCGGCGTGTACGCCAAGGGCAGCGATGGCACCTACTACCGCTACAACTGCAACAAGGGCGTTATCCTGTGCGCAGGCGACTTTATCGGCAACCCCGAGATGTGCTGGGCACTGCTGAACGAGGGCATGGAATGGGCAGAGCGCAACGGCGCTACCGCCGACAGCTGGGCCTCTGCAGGCAGCCGCAACGGCCAGGGCCACAAGATGGCCTGCTGGGCAGGCGGCATGATCGAGCCGACTCCCCGTGGATGGATGGGCATCGGCGGCGGCGCTTCCGGCCCTTGGGGCACGGCTCCCATGCTGATGCTGAACAGCCGCGGCAAGCGC
This sequence comes from uncultured Faecalibacterium sp., assembly GCA_934553285.1. Lineage (GTDB taxonomy): Bacteria > Bacillota > Clostridia > Oscillospirales > Ruminococcaceae > Faecalibacterium. The sequence continues at coordinate 9,086 of CAKTFD010000037.1, forward strand.
TTTATGAACGAGGGCGCTATTGCCCAGATGCAGGCTACCTGCCTGCGTCAGCCCGCAGGCCTGGCCTGCTATGTCACCGATGCCAACTGGGCCAAGACCCTGAAGGCTGCGCCGCTGGACCACGGTGCCCCCAACTTTGGTATGCAGGACTACTGGGATAAGGTAGAGCAGGACATGAACAACACCGTGTCCGGCCAGGCCAACACCATCACCATTGCAAACCTGGCCGAGCGCACCCAGATGGCCGGTACCATCTACCGTGCCGACACGCTGGACGAACTGGCAGACCTGCTGGGCTACAAGGGCGCAGCCAAGCAGAACTTCCTGGACTCCATCGCACACTACAATGAACTGTGCTATGCTGGCGTGGACAGCGACTACGGCAAGGACGCACCCTATATGGTGCCTATTGATACCGCCCCCTTCTTTGGCGGCACCAGCTCTACCAGCCACGGCGCAAACCCGATGATGGTCACCATGAGCGGCGTTATCACCGATGAGACCCAGAACGTCCTGAACAAGGACTGGGAGCCGATCGAGGGCCTGTATGTGGCCGGCAACTGCCTGGGCGGCCGTTACGGCTTTGGCTACAGCACCCCCTTTGCCGGCAACTCGGTCGGCATGGCTATGACCCACGGCTGGACTGCCGCGCGTCAGGTGGCTTCGGACAAGAAGTTCCTGGGCGAGCCGGTGGAAGCCATGGAGGCACCTGCAGGCGGCCCCGGCGGTCCCGGCGGCCCCCACTAAACAGCGTTCTTCTTTTTCTTCTTTTGGGGGAAGCCCGCACAGGGCTTCCCTTTTTATATGAAAGCGCGTATACTGAAACAAAAACACGACAAGGAGCATCACCATGGCAAAACCGCTGGTTCTGGACCTGCACATCCCTTACTGCATCCGTCCGGAAAATTATCTCCCGCATTTTTATGCAGTTGGTTCCAATGCTGAAAAAAATGCCTATATGGAAGCCCTCCGGCGTGAGGTGCTCTCCTACGAAGGGGAACTGGAGGACTATGAGATCCGTGCCGTCCACCTGAGCGGCGGCAGCGCCAGTGTGATGGCACCGGATCTGCTGGGTGAGGTGCTGCGTACGGTGCGGCAGCATCTGCCGGTGGCACAGGGCGCAGAGTTCAGCTACGATGCGCAGCCGGTCACCATCGGCACGCCCTCTCTTACCGGTATCGCGTCCGGCCACCCCAACCGGGTCGAGCTGATGATGCGTGCGGGCAGCGATGCCGAACTGCAGGCGCTGGGCTGTGCCCATACCGTGCAGAATATCCGCAACGCGATGCTGTTTTTTGCCAAGTTCCATCTGAACAATGTGGGGCTTACCCTGAACTACGGCATTCCGGGGCAGACGGAGCAGAGCTGGCATAACAGCCTGCATGCAGCGGTCATCATGCAGCCGGGGCATATCACCGCTGCGCCGCTGACCGTTACGGACGCAGAGGGGATGCCCGGGCAGGAAGCCCGGCGGGCAATGTTCCTCCACGCCTGTGACTATCTGACCGAGAACGGCTACCAGATGTATGCGGCAGGCTGCTTTGCCCGCCCGGGCTACGAGTACCGCGCCCGCGCTATGGAGTGGAACGGGGATGCGGTCATCGGCATGGGGGTCAACGGCGGCTCGGTATACGATGGATATGCGGTGCGCAACACCAACAACCTCAAACTGTATATTCGGAACGCCGGGGATTTTGAAAAACTGACGGCGCAGGCGGTGCACCTGGATGAAAATGCCCTGATGCTGCGTTACCTGCGGGGCCGGATGCAGCTGGCAGACGGTGTAACAGAGGAGCTGTTTGCAAACCGTTTTGGCAGAGAGGTGCCTGCGGAGTTTTCCACGCTGCTGGACAGGGCTGTGGAAAACGGCAGCGCTCTGCGTACGGCGGACGGCTGGAAGCCCCTCCCGGAGGGGTGGTTCCGGGGAGATCTCCTTTGAGTGTAGAATGAGTGTAGAATAAAATAAGAAAGCATCTGCAGCGCGGAAAACTTTTTGCTGCAGATGTTTTTTGTTTTAGCGGTGCACGCGCTCTGGCATCGCGCAGCAATGGCGGAGGGCGGCTGCCCCCAAATGCTTTGTGAGTTTTTACAATTTATGGCATATGCTCAAAAAATTTCCTCTGAGTGGTTGACGGGAACAGGGCTGGCATGTATACTATAAATATATCTTGTATAAAAGTGTACAAACAGGATACTTATGAAAGGCGGTGGACATCATTCTCAGACAATCGCTCCCCAAGCTGCGGGAAAAGCTGCTGGAGGCGCTGCAGGCAGTGCTGCCCATTGTGGCGATCGTGCTGGTGCTCTGCTTTACGGTAGCGCCGGTCTCGCCCAGCATCCTGCTGTGTTTTTTGCTGGGTGCTGCCATGATCGTGGTGGGCATCATGTTCTTTACCCTGGGCGCAGAGATGAGCATGACCCCTATGGGCGAACGGGTCGGCGCGGTCATCACCCGCAGCCGCAGCCTGCCGCTCATCCTGGGGCTTGGCTTTCTGCTGGGCTTCCTGATCACCATCTCGGAGCCGGATCTGCAGGTGCTTGCAGACCAGGTGCCCTCCATCCCCAGCACGACCCTGATCCTCTCGGTGGCGGCGGGGGTAGGCCTGTTTCTGGTCTTTTCCTTCCTGCGTATGCTCATCGGCATCTCGCTGCCTAAGCTGCTGGTGCTGTTTTACGGCCTGATCTTTGCGCTGGCGGCCTTTGTGCCCAAGGAGTTCCTCGCGGTGGCGTTCGACTCCGGCGGCGTTACCACCGGCCCCATGACGGTGCCCTTTATCATGGCGCTGGGCGTGGGTGTGTCTGCCATCCGCAGCGACCGCCACGCGGCGGACGACAGCTTTGGTCTGGTGGCCATGTGCTCCATCGGCCCCATCCTTGCGGTGCTGACCCTTGGCATCGCTTTCCGCGCGGCGGACAGCACCTACATCCCGCCCATCCTGCCGGAGGTGGCAGACTCGGTGGAGCTGTGGCAGCTGTTCCGGGAAGGGCTGCCCACCTATCTGGCCGAGATCGCCCGCTCTCTGCTGCCCATCGTGCTGATGTTTGGGGCATTCCAGCTGGCAGCCCTGCGGCTGGACCGCCGCACCCTGGGGCGCATCGGCGTGGGCCTGGTGTATACCTATATCGGGCTGGTGCTCTTCCTCACCGGTGCAAACGTAGGCTTTATGCCTGCCGGTAACTACCTGGGGCAGGTGCTTGCCGGATGCGGGATGCGCTGGGTGCTGATCCCCATCGGGATGCTCATCGGCTACTTCATCGTCAAGGCGGAGCCTGCGGTCTACGTGCTGAACAAACAGGTGGAAGAGGTGACCGATGGTGCCATCTCGGCACAGGCCATGGGCATGGCGCTTTCGGTGGGCGTATCCGTTTCGGTAGGGCTTGCCATGGTGCGGGTGCTTACCGGTATTTCGATTTTGTGGTTCCTGGTGCCGGGCTATGTGTTCGCCATCAGCATCTCCTTTGTGGTGCCCAAGCTGTTTACCGCCATCGCTTTTGACGCGGGCGGCGTGGCCTCCGGCCCCATGACCGCTACCTTCCTGCTGCCGCTGGCACAGGGTGCCTGTGTGGCGGTGGGCGGCAATATCGTCACCGATGCCTTTGGCGTGGTGGCCATGGTCGCCATGACCCCGCTCATCACGGTGCAGCTGATGGGCCTGGTAGCGCAGCTGCGCACCCGCAAGGCGCGCCGCGCCCAGCCTGCTGCCGTGCTGGCCACTGTGTTTGCAGACTGGCCGGATGACGCCATCATTGAGCTGTAAAGGAGGCAGAACGTGAGCAGTTTGTTCCTGATGATAACCATCACCGACCGCCGTTCCACCGATGGCTTTCTGCAGCTGTATAAAAGCCACGGCGTAACGGTGAGTATGCGCACCGTAGGCTCCGGCACCGCAGTGCAGGAGACCCTTTCCACCCTGGGGCTGGAAAAAAGCGAAAAGGCGGTGCTGCTGGCGGTGGTGACGGCGGACAGCTGGAAAAAGATCCAGCAGGATCTGCGCCGCAAAATGCAGATCGATGTGCCGGGCACCGGCATTGCGTTCATCGTGCCGCTGAGCAGCATCGGCGGCAAACGGGCGCTGATGTTCCTTACTGAGCACCAGCCCCTTAGCTGGAAGGAGGAAAGCACCTTGAAGGATACCCGCTACGAACTGCTGCTGGTGGTGGCAAACCAGGGCTACACCGGCTCCATCATGGATGCCGCCCGCAGCGCCGGGGCAGGCGGCGGCACGGTGATCCACGCAAAGGGCACCGGCATGGAGGGGGCAGCCCCCTTCCTGGGGATGGAGCTGGTCAACGAAAAGGAGCTTGTGCTCATCGTCAGCCGCACCCCGCAGAAAAACACCATCATGAAAGCCATCATGGAGGGGGCAGGCCCCAAGGCGGGAGCCATCGTCTTTTCGCTGCCGGTCACCGATACCGCAGGCCTGCGCCTGATGGAAGAGGACGAACCGCAGCCGGAGACCGCCCTGTAATACCATAAAAACCTGATACAGGATCCGCATTTATCGCCGAAGGCTTGATAAATGCGGATCTTTTCGTTATCATAGTATAAGATACTTCAACTATAGATAAAGGAAGATGAAGATGACGCAATTAACACGCAAACAACAGCAGGTATTCAATGCGGTGTCCATCGTGGTGGGCAACGCAATGTATGCGCTGACTGTGGTATTGTTTCTGATGCAATCCGGCCTGATCACCGGTGGTGCCACCGGCATCGCGCTGGCCTTTAACAAGGTCACCGGCCTGCCGGTGTCGGGGGTGCTGTTCGTGGTCAACATGGCCATGCTGCTGCTGGGCTGGTGGGTGCTGGGCCGCCGCTTTGCCCTGAACACCCTGGCCAGCACCGTGCTCAGCCCGTTTTTTATGGCCCTGTGGGAGCAGCTGCTGGGCGGCATTGTGCTGACCGATGACCTGGTGCTCAACACCGTTTTTGCCGGTTTTGGCATCGGCATCTCGCTGGGCATCACCATCCGCGCCGGTGCCTCCACCGGCGGCATGGATATCCCCCCGCTGGTGCTGAACAAGTGGTTCCACCTGCCGGTCTCCAGCACCATGATGGCCTTCGATTTTATCATTCTGGCGGCGCAGGCGGCGTTCAGCCCGGTGCAGCAGTCCCTGTATGGTGTGGTGCTGGCCATCATCTACACCATCGTGCTGGATAAGGTACTCATGCTGGGTACTACCCGCACCGAGGTCAAGATCATCAGCGCAAAGTCGGACGAGATCTGCAAAGCCATCTTTGATCAGCTGGATCGCGGCGTGACCATCCTCCACGGCGAGGGCGGCTACCTGCGGGAGCCGGAATCGGTGCTGCTGAGCGTAGTTTCCAACCGGCAGCTGCCCCGGCTGGAAAAGCTGGCCCACGCCATCGACCCCACCTGTTTTATGATCGTGAGCCATGTTACCGAGGTCAGCGGGCGCGGCTTCTCGCTGGAAAAGGACTACCAGGCGGAGGAGTAAGTGGAAAACGGATTTTTGCAAGGCTCTTGCAAAACGGCCCCGGTTTGGGGTATAGTATAGAGGAACAGTAGGTTATACTGCAATTTACCGGATAAGAAAGGAAAGCCATCATGTTTGATATTTTCAATATGCTCAAAAAAGAGGAACACACCGCACCCAAGCAGGTGACCCGCGATACCATCATCGGCGATATCCTGGATATGGATCAGTCCACCGCGCCCTACTTTATGGAGATCGGGATGCACTGCTTGGGCTGCCCGGCTTCCCGCGGCGAGAGCATTGCAGAGGCCTGCGAGGTGCATGGCGTGGACTGCGATGAGCTGCTGGAGAAGCTGAACACCCATCTGGCATCCAAGAAGGCCTGAGTGCTGCCCACACTGGATGCGCGTCTGGCCGCCGCAGCGGCGCTGGTACGGGAAGGGGAGCCGGTGGCGGACATCGGCTGCGACCACGGCAAGCTGACGGCGGTGCTGGCGGCTTCGGGCAGATACCCGAAGGTCATCGGGGCAGACCTGCGCCCCGGCCCGCTGGCCAAAGCAAAGCAGACGCTGGAAAATGCAGGTTGTCAGGACCGCGCGGAGCTTCGGCTCGGCGACGGTCTTTCTGTGTTGTCTGCCGGGGAGGTGGGCAGCATCGTGCTGGCGGGCGTGTCGGCGCAGACTACCTGGGAGATCCTTGAAAAAGCGCCCTGGGTGTCCACTGTGGGCGGGCCGCGCCTTGTGATGGTGCCCGCAACCCGCCACAGTGCGCTGCGCCGCTGGCTGTGGCAGCACGGCTTTGCCCTTGTGGCCGACCGCCCCGTGCAGGCGGCGGGCCGATGGTACGCGGTAATGGCTGCAGAGTACACCGGCACCGTGCGGCAGCCCACCTTTACCCAGTGCCTGCTGGGGGATACCGGCCGCTGGCCGGAGGGGGCAGGCTACGCCGCCTGGCAGCGGGCAAAACTGCCCCGGATGCGGCTGGGCGTGCCGGATGGCAGCCCGCTGGCTGCAGAGATCGATGCCATTTTGAAAGAGGGGGACTGACCCATGACGACGGTACAGCAGGTATACGAGGCAATGCAGCGGCTGGCCCCGCTGGAGCTGGCAGAGCACTGGGATAACCCGGGGCTGCTGGTGGACTGCGGCGGCACAGTGCGCCGGATCCTTGTGACCCTGGATATCACCCCGGAAGTGGTGGCGGAAGCTGCCGCAAAACAATGCCAGGTCATCGTGGCACACCACCCGGTCATTTTTGACCCGCTGAAAAAGCTGTGCCCCGCCGATGTGCCGTATCAGCTGGTACAGGCAGGCATCTCGGCCATCTGTATGCACACCAATCTGGATGCTGCAGAGGGCGGGGTGAACGATGTGCTGGCCGATCTGTTTGGCATCCGGGCGCGCACCGCCTTTGCGGAGGGCTGCGGACGGGTGGGGGAGATCGACCCCCTCACCGTGCCGGAGCTGGCGGCACTGGCGCAGCGCAGGCTGGCAGCGCTGTGCAATGCGCCTGCAGCGGGTGCAGCCGTGCAGGTAAAGTTTGTGGACGCGGGTAAGCCGGTGCACCGGCTGGCGGTCATCAGCGGTGCGGGCGGCAGCCTGTTTGCGGATGCCATCGCCGAGGGCGCGGATTGTCTGCTGACCGGCGAGGCCAACCACCACCATGCGCTGGATGCAAAGCGGCTGGGGCTTTCGCTCATCGCGGCAGGCCACTATGCTACCGAATTCCCGGTGACGGCTGCCGTGGCCGCCGCCCTGCGCACTGCTGTGCCGGGGCCGGAGGTGCTGGCAAGCACTGAAAACCGCGACCCCTATACGTATTTATAAAGAAAACCATTTTTGAAAACGTAAGTCAGAAAGATCTGCGGAGCTTTCTGGCTTACAATTATATAGCAATTCAACTTTTTAATGCGACGGCAACAGCGTTGAATTGCATATCGCAAATATGTTGTTTGAATGTTGCACTAATTTCTTGACTTGCGATAATAGAACGACCGCTGAAAATGGACAAAGCGCACGCAAAGGCCATTTTCGGGCGATCTGATAACGAGGTGACACGTATGGCACTGGATGCCGCAACACTGGCACTGACGGCAGCGGAGCTGAAAGCCACCCTGACCGATGCCAAGATCGCAAAACTGTTTGAACCCACCCGGGATGAACTGGTCATCACCCTGCGCACCCGCACCGATACCTATGCGCTGCTGCTGTCTGCCCGCAGCGGCTCGGCCCGGGTGTGCCTGACCGAGGAAACCTTTGAAAACCCCGAAACGCCGCCCTCCTTCTGTATGCTCATGCGCAAGCACCTGACCGGCGGCCGCTTGCTGGATGTGCACATGGAGCCGGGGGACCGTATCGTCTATTTTGATTTTCAGTGCACCAACGAGATGGGCGACCTGGTGCGCAACACCCTGTGTGCGGAGCTGATGGGCCGCTACTCCAACCTGGTGCTGGTGCAGAACGGCAGGATCATCGATGCCCTCAAGCGGGTGGATTTTGAGGACAGCGATGTCCGGCAGCTGCTGCCGGGGCTGCCCTATACCACGCCCCCCAAGCCCGCCCGCCCGGATTTTTTGCAGGTAAGCAGCGCGTCCATCGTGGCGGCTGCCTGCCAGCGGGAGCTGCCGGTGGCGGATGCCCTGAACAAGACGGTGGCCGGTGTGGGGCCGGTGGTCTGCCGGGAAGCTGCCTGGCGCGCCTTTGACGGTGCGCATCTGCCCGCCAATGAGCTGACCGATGCCGAGAAGCGCAGCCTGATGGCGGCGATCGATGAATTGAAGAAGCTGCACGCACAGGGCGGCTGCCCCTGCAGCGTTACCGCGCCGGACGGCAAGCCGGTGGAGTACACCTTCTTCCGCCCGCAGCAGTATGGTACACAGTACACCATCCGGGAGTGGCCGTCCTTCAACGCGATGCTGGAGGGCTACTACGCCGAAAAGGACCGCGCCGAGCGCCTGCGCACCAAGAGCAAGGAGCTGCACAAGGCGGTGCACAATATGTATGACCGCGCCCTGCGCAAGCAGGCAGCCCGCCAGGAAGAACTGGCGGCCAGCGGCAAAAGCGAGAAGCTGCGCCTGTACGGCGAGCTGCTGTCTGCCAACCTGTATCTGGCCGAAAAAGGGATGAAGAGCCTTACCGTGCCCAACTGGTACGATGAGGGCAAAGAGGTGACCATCCCGCTGGATCTGCGGTTCAGCCCCAGCCAGAACGCCCAGAACTTTTTTAAGAACTACAAAAAGAAGCAGACTGCGGCCCGGATGCTGGTAGACCTGCTGGCGGAGGGCGAAAAGGAGATCGCCTATCTGGAAACGGTGCTCTACGAGGTGGAGAGCGCTTCCGGCGAGGCGGCGCTCAACGAGATCCGCATGGAGCTGAAAAATCAGGGCTACCTGAAATACTACAAGCAGCGGGATAAAAAGCAGAAGCCTGCGGATTTTCTGCGCTTTACCTCCAGCGATGGCTTTGAGATCCTGGTGGGCCGCAACAACGCCCAGAACGACAAGCTCACCCTGCACACCGCCCGGGGCAAAGACCTGTGGTTCCATGTGCAGAAGGCACCCGGCAGCCATGTGGTGGTCATGAGCCACGGCGAGGACATCCCGGATACCACAAAGCAGGAAGCTGCAGAGCTGGCAGTCATCTATTCCAGCGCATACAAGGCAGGCACCGGTGCCAAGGTGGCAGTGGATACCACTGAGGTGAAGAACATCTGGAAAGCCAGCGGTGCCAAGCCCGGCATGGTGCTGTACGAGGTGTACACCACCGTCTACATCACCCCGCGGGAGGGGCTGGAAAAACAGCTGAAGAAAAAATAAGCGGAAAGAGCCTCCGCTGCGCGGAGCACCCCCTCTGTCATCGCTGCGCGATGCCACCTCCCCCAAGGGGGGGGGTCGGCTCCCTTATATATAGGTATAATGCCTGCGCGGGCGGGTCATACTGGTATTGCAAACGGGGCCTGGGGGAGTTTTCCACCGGCAAAAAGAGCGCGGATTGTGCATCTTGCACAGAAAATACGGCCATTGACAAAACAGAGAAAATAAAAAAGAAAAATCGTGATTTTCTGCAAAAAACACTTGCCAAATGAACGAAGATGTGATAAAATGTTTCTCGGCTGCAAAAGGCTTGTGCGATACAAGTCGTGCAGGCCAGCGATATGCGTTGATGCGGGAGGTTGTCATCCG
>CAKTFD010000038.1 GCA_934553285.1 uncultured Faecalibacterium sp.
TTATTGTTGTCAGTTAATTTTTTTGGAGGAGTTATAGAGCAGTTCCCCCACTGCTACCCGCTGCCCAGACCTCGCTCTCCCCGTCGAAACCTTTACGCCCCCATATAAAGCACATCTTGCGATGTGCAGGAAAGCTCAAAGTGCTGCGGTGAGCCGCAGTCTGATGATCAATAATACTTGCCGTTGGATTTCATTGCACGGTCGATGGAGCGTTTTGCATCGCGCTGGGCGGCATCGGCACGCTTGTCGTACAGCTTTTTGCCTTTGCACAGGCCCACTTCCATCTTCACGCGGCCATGCTTGAAGTAAAGGGAGAGCGGTACCAGCGTGTACCCCTGCAGTTTGCACTGCTGGTGCAGCCGCCGGATCTCGCTTTTATGCGCCAGCAGCCGCCGGACACGCATGGGATCCTGATTGAACAGGTTGCCGTGATCGTAAGGGCTGATATGCATCCCTTTTACCAGCAGCTCGCCGTCCTCAATATCCACCCAGCTGTCCTTCAGGTTGACCCCGCCGGCACGCAGGCTTTTCACCTCGGTGCCTTTGAGTTCCACACCGGTCTCCAGCGCTTCCAGAACAAAGTATTCATGGCGCGCTTCGCGGTTGGTGGCGATGGTCTTGGTCGCCGGGCGCTCCTTTGTGGGTGCCATGCTGCGCGCCTCCTTTCTCCGTTCCGTTTGTTGTATCAGTATACCATTTTTTTGCAGTATTGCAAGAGCTGTTTCTGACAGAATTGTAAATTTTTACAATTTTACAGTTCTCCCCGGCCGGAAAGCGCCCGGTACAGGGTGGTTTCATCCGCGTATTCCAGGCTGGCACCCACCGGCAGGCCGGAGGCCAGACGGGTGACCCGGATGCCCAGCGGCTTGATGAGCTTTGCCAGATACATGGCGGTAGCTTCGCCTTCCACGGTGGGGTTCATGGCCATGATGACCTCCTTCACCGTGTCATCCTTCAGTCGCGCCAGCAGCTCCTTGACGGTCAGCTGCTCCACGCCGACACCGGCCAGCGGGTCCAGCAGGCCGTGCAGTACATGGTACAGCCCGTTGTACTCCCGGGTGCGCTCAAATGCCTGCACATCCCGGGGCTTTTCCACCACGCAGATCACCGAGGTATCCCGTTTGGCGCTGGCGCACACGGGGCACAGGTCGGCGTCCGTATAGTTCTGGCAGATGCGGCACCGGTGCAGCCGGGTATGCGCGCCGCGGATGGCATCCGCCAGCGCCGCTGCATCCTGATCCGACATACTCAGCACCTGATAGGCCATCCGGGTGGCACCCTTGCGGCCCACGCCCTGGAATTTGCCGAACTCCTCGATCAGCTTTTCCAGCGGAGCGGCTGTGTAGTCCATGGTATCTCCCCTTCCCGGCTCAGAGGCCCGGAATGTTCAGGCCGCCGGTCAGCTTGCCCATCTCGGCCTCGGCAGTCTCGTCTACCTGCTTGACGGTGGCATTGATGGCGGCAGCCACCATATCTTCCAGCATTTCGATGTCGTCCGGGTCCACGGCCTCGGGCTTGATGGTGATAGCCAGCACCTCGTGCTTGCCGTTCATCTTCACGGTCACCATCTCACCGGCGGCGCTGCCGGTATACTCGGCAGCTTCCAGCTCGGCCTGCTTGGACTTCATGTCCTCCTGCATCTTCTGGGCCTGGCGCATCAGGGCGTTCATATCGGGGCGGCCGTAGCCTGCGGGCATTCTTGCTTTCATGGTGGTATCTCCTTTATTATAAACAAATTTTATCGTTTTTTGCGGGCGGTATCCTCAATGCTGACCTCCAGCCCCAGTTTTTCCAGCGCCAGGAGAGACTGCTCCGCATTGGAAGCTGTTTTTCCGGCCGTTTTTGGCTCGTAGGGGCCGATGGGCACCGGCACGCCGGATACCTCTGCAATGAGCTTTTTGATGAGCTTCTGGCTGTCCTTGTTCACCCGGATAAAATCCCGGAAGGTCTTGCCGCCATCGATGAGCACACGGGTGCCATCGAAGTACGCTTTGGACTTGCGCAGATACATATACAGCATCGGGTCGATGCCTTCCAGCTTCTGGATGACCTGCCCCCAGTAGGGGAAGGGGTTCGTGCCCTGCTGCGCCACGCTGCGGGGCTTTGCCAGCACCGGGTCGGCCGGGTGTTGCTCCACCGGCGCAGGCGGCGTTTCTTCCGCAACAGGTTCCGGTACCGGTTCTGCCGCCAGCGGGGCCTGCGGGGCAGGCTCTGCCCAGGGCAGGGCTGCTTCGCCCTGCTGCACCGGCGGTTCTTCCGGGATGGGCGGCAGGTCGTCTGCCGGTGCGGGCGGCGCTTCCGGCACTGCAGGCTGCGGCGCAGCTTCCTGCACCACAGCAGGGGTGGGAGCCGTTACCGCTGCCGGGGACTGCGGTGCAATGTCCGGTGCCGCCTGCCGGGGCTGTACCGGGGTACTGGCAAAAGGCTGCACCGCCGCAAAGGGGCGGGACGCTTCCGGCTGTGCCGCACGGGCAGGGGCAGCCTGCACCGGAGCTGCCTGCAGCTGCTGCGGCGGCTCGGCCAAGCTGAACAGCGCCAGTTCCAGCTCGATACGCTGGTCGCTGCCACGGGTCATATGCTCCAGCGCTGTGCCCAGGGTGCGGATGGCGCGGATAGCTTCCCGCTGGCCCATCCCGGGGCCTTTTTGCAGGTACAGTGCCTCTTCCTCCGGCGAAACGCCGGACAGCAGCGCCTGCCCGCCGGGCAGTGCCGCCAGCATCAGCGCGCGGTAATGCGCGATCAGTTCCTCAGTCAGGCGCTTTACATCCACCGACTGCTGCCGCAGCTGCGCCAGCTGTGCCAGTGCGGAGGCAGCGTCCTGCGCTTCCAGCGCGTCCGAGATACGGAACAGGTAGCTGCGGTCGGTCACGCCGGCCATGCGGCGCACCACATCCGCATCGATCTTTGCGGTAACACCGGCGCAGGTATCCAGGATGGACAGCGCATCGCGCAGGGCACCATCGGCCAGGCGGGCGATCAGCTCCGCACCGTCAGGGGTCAGTTCCAGATGCTCTTCCCCGGCGATATACGCCACACGCTTTGCGATATCCTCCGGCCCGATGCGGGTAAAATCGTACCGCTGGCAGCGGGAGAGGATGGTGGCAGGCACCTTCTGGATCTCGGTGGTCGCCAGGATAAAAATGACATGTGCCGGCGGTTCTTCCAGCGTTTTCAGCAACGCATTGAAGGCCGCTGTAGACAGCATGTGCACCTCATCGATAATATACACCTTATACTGGCAGGCGCTGGGGGTATAGGCAGTTTCATCCCGCAGGTCGCGGATATCATCCACGCCGTTGTTGGAGGCTGCATCCATCTCCACCACATCCAACAGGCTGCCGTTATCGATGCCCTTGCAGATCTCGCACGCGCCGCAGGGGTCGCCATTTACCGGATGCAGACAGTTGACTGCCTTGGCAAAGATCTTGGCACAGGTGGTCTTGCCGGTGCCGCGCACGCCGGTAAACAGGTACGCATGGCCCACACGGCCCGCCGTGATCTGGTTTTTCAGGGCGGTCACGATGGCGCGCTGCCCCACAACATCTTCAAACCGCTGGGGTCTCCATTTGCGGTAAAGCGCACGATACACAGCCAAATCTCCCCTTTCCGGCAAAATAAAAGGACAGCGCACGACGGGGTTTTGTCCCCGCCTTGCGTAACTCGGCATACGGATGCAGGCTGACTGAAACGCACGAACGCACTGCTTAAGGCTGCTTGGTTCCCCACCTGACCTGGTTCACAGCGAGTCCATCGTACAGGACCCGCATCCGTATGCCGAACCACGCAGCAGGCGCTGTCCGACACATCTTTCTGGATGCTAAAATATTGTACCATAAACCCCGCCGGATTGCAAGAGGGCGCGGCTGGTTTTTGCCGGTGCAAAAACGCCGCACCGGACGATTTGAAATGGCCTCCGCTTTGCTCTGGCCATGAAAAGCGGAAGAATTTTTATATTTCGCGTTTGTCGCGGCCTGCGGGCCGCTCCAAACGCATTTTCACAGAAAGGAGATCAAAGACCGCCTGTTTTCCTTTACGACCTCTCCTGTGAAAATGGGATAACGGAATGTCCGCAGACGCTCCGTTATCCCATTTTCATATAAAATAATGTTTCCTCTGAATATACCCAGTAATGACAACGACCGCCGCCAGTGGCAAAAACAGGGCGGAGTTGCTGGGTGCCGCACCCCGGAAGACGCGGAGGGCATTCAAAATCGTTTTTATACAAAAAGACTGCCGCACAAAAAGTGCGGCAGTCTTTGAAAATGCAAACGCTATTCAGCCGTTTGGCAGTTTAGGACTGGCAAGCGGTGATCAGGCTCATCTTGTAGACCTCATCTGCGTTGCAGCCACGGGACAGGTCGTTGATGGGGGCGTTCAGGCCCTGCAGGATGGGGCCGTAAGCAGCGTAGCCGCCCAGGCGCTGTGCGATCTTATAGCCGATGTTGCCGGCCTCGATGCAGGGGAACACGAAGGTGTTGGCCTGGCCTGCCACCTTGCTGCCCTTGCACTTGACCTGTGCGACCTCGGGAGCAACGGCAGCGTCGAACTGCAGCTCGCCGTCCACAGCCAGCTCGGGATCCATCTCCTGTGCCTTGATGGTAGCATCGTGGCTCAGTGCCACAGTGCCGCCCTTGCCGGAGCCCTTGGTGGAGAAGCTCAGCACTGCGACCTTCGGGTCGATGCCGAACAGCTTTGCGGTGCGGGCAGTTTCCACAGCCACCTCGGCCAGCTTGGAGGCAGCAGACACCTTGACCTCACCGGTAGCCTTATCAACGGTATCGGTGTAATCGATGTTGACAGCGCAGTCGCCCATGGCAATGCGCTTGAGGCCCTCTTCGCCGAAGTCACGGTCCAGGATAAAGCAGGAGCTTACCAGATGTGCGCCCTTCTTGGTCTTGACCAGCTGCAGAGCGGGACGGATGGTGTCGGCGGTAGAGTAGGTAGCGCCGCCCAGCAGGCAGTCGGCCTTGCCCATCTTCACCAGCATGGTGCCGAAGTAGTTGGACTTTTTCAGCAGTGCAGCGCACTCCTCAGCGGACTGCTTGCCCTTGCGCAGCTCCACCATGGTGCTGACCATCTCATCAAAACCGGCGTAGTTCTCCGGGTCGATGATCTCGGCAGCAGAAATATCAAAGTTACCGGCGGCGGCAGCAGCCTTGCACTCTGCCTCGTTGCCCACCATGACGACCTTCAGCACGCCCTCGGCCAGCAGCTTGCTGGCGGCCTCCAGGATGCGGGGATCATTGCCCTCGGTGAACACGATCGTCTTGGGATCTGCCTTCAGCTGTGCGACCAGCGGTGCAAACATATCAGCCATTGTGATTACCTCCGAAATTACTTTCCAATATTCAATATCCCGTGTCTGTTGGACACAAGGATGCCTTTCTTTTTTATTCTAGCACAGCCGGCAAAAAGTTCAAGACAAAATTGTGTTTTTGTGCTATATTTTAGGGGAGAAACCGCCATTTTATTTGTGAATAAAATATCATACTGTTTTTAAAGGAGATGTTCTCCATGGATCTGGATACTTTAAAGGCCCAGTGCCTTGCCTGCACCCGGTGCCCGCTGTGCTCTACCCGCACCAATGTCGTGTTCGGGCAGGGCGTGCCGGACGCCGAAGTGCTGTTTGTAGGCGAAGGCCCCGGCCAGAGCGAGGACGAGCAGGGCCTGCCCTTTGTAGGGCGCAGCGGGCAGCTGCTGGACAAGTACCTGTTTGCCATCGACCTGGACCGCAAAAAGAACTGCTACATCGCCAACATCGTCAAGTGCCGCCCGCCCCAGAACCGCGACCCTCTGCCCGCAGAGAGCGAGGCCTGTATGCCCTGGCTGCGGGAGCAGTTCCGGCTGATCCAGCCAAAGATCGTGGTCTGCCTTGGCCGCGTGGCCGCCCAGCGGATGATCCGGCCGGATTTTTCGGTCACCCGGGAGCACGGGCAGCTTATTGAAAAGAGCGGCATCCTGTTCATGGGCACCTTCCACCCTGCTGCCCTGCTGCGCCAGCCCCAGAATAAGCCCGAGGCTTTTGCGGATTTTGCCGTGCTGCGGGATACCATTGCCGCCGTGTGCAAACATACCTATAATACGTAACGTCTTCTCCGGCGGTACGCTCCCTCCGGCCGCTTTCCCTGTTTTTGCCCCATGCAAGAACCAACCGCGCCGTTTTTGCATACTGTAAAGCAAAAGCGAGGTGTTTTTGTATGGAAAAGACTGTACACTCTTCCGTTGATTTTTTCCTGGGCACCACCACGCCCGCCGGGTTCAAAGGCTACTTTGAGCCGCTGCGCCGGGAGCCGGGGATGCAGATGGTGCTCATCAAGAGCGGGCCGGGCTGCGGCAAGTCCACCCTGATGAAGCGGCTGGCACGGGCCGCGCAGGACAAAGGCGAACCCATCCAGCGCATCCACTGCGCCAGCGACCCCGACAGCCTGGACGGGGTGGTGTTCCTGCAGCAAAGGCGCGCCATCGTGGATGCCACCGCGCCCCATGTGGTAGAGCCGGATGCCCCCGGTGCGGATGAGCGGGTGCTGAGCCTGTACCACACCATCGATGCAGATGCCCTGCACGACCACAAGGATGCGGTGACTGCGCTGTTTGCCCGCAACCAGCTGCTGCGCACCCGGGCGGCGCGGTATATCGCCTCGGCAGGCAGCCTGCTGCTGGACAGCCGCCGCGCCGAGGCCTGCAGCGCAGACTTTAATAAAGTGCGCCGCTACGTCAAACGGCTGTGTGCCCGCCTTTTGCCCCGCACCGAGGCGCTGGGGTCCGAGGAGCTGCGCCTGCTCTCCGCCATCACCCCCAAAGGCGAGGTGTTCTATCAGGGCACGGTGCAGGCGCTGGCAGATAAATGCATCGTGTTCCGGGACGACTACGGGGCAGTATCCCGCCTGCTGCTGGAGCTGGTTCGCGCCGAAGCGCTGGCACGGGGCTACCATATCATCACCTGCCCCTGCGCCATGCACCCGGAGGATAAGATCGACCATATCCTCATCCCCGCGCTGCGGCTGGCGCTCCTTACCGACAATCGCTGGCATCCGGTGCAGCTTTCCGCCGCACAGACCGTGCGGTGCAGCCGCTTTGTGGACCGGGAAAATCTGTCTGCCTGCCGGGCACGGCTGCGCTTCAACGAGCGCGCTGCCGCCGAGCTGCTGGAGCAGGCCTGTGCCCTGATGGCGCAGGCCAAAAGCTGCCACGATGAGCTGGAGACCTACTACCGCACCGCCGTGGATTTTGCCCAGGTGGATGCAGAGGCCGCAAAGTGCATGGAGCTGTTCGGGATCGTATAAAAAGTTCCAAAGGAGGTGAAACGCCTTGGCAAGCATCCATCTGCCCATCCGGCAGCTGGTGGAGTTTTTGCTGCGCACCGGCAGCATCGACAGCCGGTTTACCGGCTTTGACCGCGCCAACGAGGGCGCCCGCATCCACCGCAAACTGCAAAAAGCTGCCGGGGAGGGCTATCAGGCCGAGGTGTTCCTCTCTGCAGAGCAGGAGGCCTGCGGCATCTCCTTTACCCTGGAAGGCCGGGCCGACGGCATTTTTACCGATGAAACCGGCACCGTGACCATCGATGAGATCAAGACCACCGCCATCCCCTATGAGGACATCACCGAGGAGATGAACCCCTGCCACTGGGCGCAGGGCATGGTGTACGGTGCCATCCACAGCCGCCGGCAGGCGCTGGATGCGCTGGCGGTACGGCTGACCTATTACCAGATCGATACTGACCAGATCCTGCGCTTTACCCGGCGGTTCACCCGGCAGGAGCTGGAACAGTTTTTGCAGCAGCTGCTGGCGCAGTATGCCCCCTGGGCGCAGCGGCAGCTGGACTGGAACGCCCGCCGCAGCCAGAGCCTTGCGGCGCTGCAGTTCCCGTTTGCGGAATACCGCCCCGGCCAGCGGGCACTGGCGGGCGAGGTCTACCGCGCCTGCCGCGCCGGAAAAACGGCCGACCGCAAGGGCGGCACCCGCCTGTTCTGCCAGGCACCCACCGGCATCGGCAAGACCATGAGCACCCTGTTCCCCGCCCTGAAAGCCATGGGCGAGGGCTGCGGCGCAAAGCTGTTCTACCTGACCGCCCGCAACACCACCCAGGCCGCCGCCGAAGATGCCCTGGCGCGGCTGCGGGCCGCACAGCCCGGCCTTGCGCTGCGCAGCGTCACCCTGACCGCCAAGGAAAAAGCCTGCCTGCACCCGGATGCCGAGGGCCGCCCCGCCTGCCTGCCAGAGCTGTGCCCCTTTGCCAACGGCTACTACGACCGGCGCAAGGACGCCCTGGCCGCCCTGCTGGACGGCAGCGGCAGCTTTTGCCGCGCCGCATTGGCAGATACCGCCCGGCAGTTCTCGGTCTGCCCCTTTGAACTGGGGCTGGACCTGAGCGAGTGGTGCGATGTAGTCATCGGCGACTACAACTATCTGTTTGACCCGGTGGTGCATCTAAAGCGCTTTTTTGATGCCGCCGGAGACTGGCTGTTCCTCATCGATGAGGCCCATAACCTGCCGGACCGGGCACGCACCATGTACTCGGCGCAGTTCTGCAAAAGCAGCCTGACCGAGGCCAAACGGGCGCTGGGCAGAGGCAAAAGCAGCCTCAAGACCGCGCTGACCCGCGCCGACCGGGTATTTCTGGCAGCGCGCAAAGCCTGTACGCAGGCCGCGCCCCGCCGCAGCACCGCGCCCGCCGAGGCCGAACCGCAGCAGGCCAGCCTGCTGCCTGTGGACACCGACCCGGGCTTTGCATTGCCGGAGCCGCTGTATGCACAGGACGGCACCGTGTTTTTGCAGCAGCTGCCCTCCGCCCTGCCTGCTGCCCTGCGGGCGGTGCACACGCCCCTGCAGGACTGGCTGGAACAGAACCCCGAGGCCCCCGCCCACGCCCAGCTGCTGGAGCTGTATTTTGCGCTGCAGGATATCGCCCGCGCCGCCGACCGGTACGACAGCCACTTTGTTACCCAGCTCACCGCACGGGGCAGCGAGCTGGAGCTGCACCTGCTCTGCCTGGACCCTGCCCCCTTTGTGGATGCCAGCCTGGCTGCCGGGCGCAGCGCGGCGCTGTTCAGCGCAACGCTGGCACCGCCCACCTTTTACCGCAGCGTACTGGGCTGCGCGGATGCCCGGGCGGTGGCGCTGCCCAGCCCTTTTCCGCCGGAAAACCTGGGCCTGTACTGCCTGCCGGGCATCTCCACCCGCTACCGCCAGCGGGAAGCCAGCGTGCCCGCCGTAGCCGATGCGCTGGCCGCGCTGGCGCGGGGCCGGTGCGGCAACTATCTGGCGTTTTTCCCCAGCTACGCCTACCTGCAGCAGGTGCACACGGCGCTTTCTGCCCGCTGGCCGGATATCGACACCCTGGTGCAGCAGCGCGACCTGGACGATACCGGGCGCGCCGATTTTCTGGCGCGGTTCGTACCGCACCCGGCCAGGACCCTGCTGGGCTTTGCCGTGATGGGCGGCATCTTTGGCGAAGGGGTAGACCTTGCTGGCGACCGGCTCATCGGCTGCGCCATCGTGGGGGTAGGGCTGCCGCAGGTCAACCCCCGGCAGGAGATGCTGCGCCGCTACTACGAGGCACAGGCCGGCTGCGGGTTCGACTACGCCTACCGCTACCCCGGCATGAACAAGGTACTGCAGGCCGCCGGGCGGGTGGTGCGCACCCCACAGGACAGGGGCGTGGTCCTGCTGCTGGACGACCGCTTTGCGCAGGCCGATACCGCCCGCCTGTTTCCGCCCCACTGGCAGCACATCCGCTATCTGCCGGATACCGCCGCGCTTACTGCCGCGCTGGACGCCTTCTGGAACAAGCCTTGAAAGCGTTTTTTAGCTACCTATCAAAAAAGCTCTCCACAAAAGGGAGAGCTGGCATCCGCTGCATCAATATTCAATGCCTTTGCGGGCTGCAATGCCTTTCTGGTACGGGTGGCGGCGGCACTGCATCTCGGTAACGTAATCCGCCGCCTCCAGCATCCACTGCGGTGCGGCATGGGCGGTCAGCACGCATTCCTGCCCGGCAGGGCGGTGCAGCACGGCCTGCTGCAGCAGCGCCTTGTCCACCATATCCAGCTCCCAGGCGCTGCCGGCCTCGTCCAGCACCAAAAGGTCTGCCGGTGCGGCCAGCGCCGCTGCAAGGTTCTTGTTCTGCAGGGCACGGGTGGCGGCTTTTTCCGCTTCGTCCATCTGGAATACGAATTTCTGCCCGGCCTTGCCCCGGTAGACCGCAGCGCCCAGCTGCTCCAGCAGCGGGATCTCGCCGCTTTTTCCGCCCTTTAAAAATTGCACGATGACCACCCGTTTTCCGCTGCCCAGCGCCCGCAGCGCAAGCCCCATGGCAGCCGTGGTCTTACCCTTGCCATCGCCGTAATACAGATGCACTAGTCCCAGATCTTCCATTGCCATCCTCCTTTTCCTGTGTGGTTCTATCCTAGCACAGGCGGCATTTTTTTGCAACAAAAGGCACCCGCAGCTTCTCCTGCCTGTGAAACGCAGGGGCTGCGGGTGCCTTTTTATCTACCGTATTTTTTACTGATACAGCGGGAACTCCCGGGTCAGCTGCAGCACACGGGCGCTGATCTCGTCCTTTTTCTCGTCATAGTGCCAGATGCAGTCTGCGATGCAGTCCGCGATCACCTTCATCTCGGCGGTGCCCATGCCGCGGGTGGTGACAGCCGGGGTGCCCAGACGCACGCCGGATGTCACAAAGGGGCTGCGGGTCTCGCCGGGGACGGTGTTCTTGTTGGCGGTGATATGCACGCTGTCCAGCCGGTTCTCCAGCTCCTTGCCGGTGCACTCCTCGTCCCGCAGGTCAATGAGCATCAGGTGGTTATCGGTGCCGCCGGATACCAGCTTAACTCCGCGCTGCTGCAGGGCAGCAGCCAGTGCCTGCGCATTTTCCACGATCTTACGGGCATATTCCTTGAACTCCGGCTTGAGTGCCTCACCAAAGCAGACCGCCTTTGCAGCGATGACATGCTCCAGCGGGCCGCCCTGGGTGCCGGGGAACACGGCAGAGTTGATGCGCTTGGCAATGATGGGGTTATTGGTCAGGATCAGGCCGCCGCGGGGGCCGCGCAGGGTCTTGTGGGTGGTGGTGGTCACCACATCCGCGTAGGGCACGGGGCTTTGGTGCTGCCCGCCTGCCACCAGACCGGCGATGTGTGCCATATCCACCATCAGGTATGCGCCGTAGCCGTGGGCGATCTCTGCCAGCTTTGCAAAATCGATGGCGCGGGGGTAGGCGGATGCACCGGCCACGATCAGCTTGGGGCGCTCCTTGCGCACCTGCTTTTCCAGCTCGGCGTAGTCGATCACACCATCGGCGTTGACGCCGTAGGAAACAAAGTGGTAGTTTTTACCGGACATATTCACCGGGGAGCCATGGGTCAGGTGCCCGCCCTGCGAAAGATCCATGCCCATAACGGTATCGCCCAGCTCCAGCAGCGCAAAGTACACGGCAAGGTTTGCCTGTGCGCCGGAGTGGGGCTGGACGTTGGCGTACTTTGCCCCAAACAGCTGGCAGGCGCGCTGGATGGCAATGTTCTCCACCTCGTCCACGTAAACGCAGCCGCCATAGTAGCGCTTGCCGGGCAGGCCCTCGGCATACTTATTGGTCAGGATGCTGCCCATTGCCGCCATCACGGCGGGCGAAACGATATTTTCGCTGGCGATCAGCTCGATATTCTCACGCTGGCGGGTCAGCTCGCGGTCCATCGCTGCGCCCAGCTCCGGGTCGGCCGCCTGGACCATGCCAATGGTGTCCATCATTTCCTTGTACATTTTAATAGCCCCTCTCCACAAGATGTTGTGCAATGCCGGTACGCGGCTGGCGTGCACCGGATGTATCACTATAGATTATCATAGCAGAAAGCGGCGCGGCCTGCAATCCTCTTTTCGCCAAAAGGCTTGCTTTTTTTGTCTGAAGTGTTTATTATGTTTGTATAAAAATGCTCTGTCGTTTTTGGATATTTTTCAACTTATCCGGCGCACAGATGAAGCGAGGTGTTCCGTATGACGATCGCCGAGACAAAACAGGCGCAGCGCAAGGCAGGGCGTGCCGCCCGCGCCGCGCTGCCTGCAGATGTGCGCGCTGCCGCCAGCGCGGCGTTGTGCCGCCAGGTGCTGGCACTGGATGCGTACCGCAGCGCCAGCACCATTTTGCTGTACGCTGCCTTTGGGGCCGAGGCCGACCTTGCCGCCGTTGCCGCCGCAGCCGCCCAGCAGGGCAAAACGGTAGCCTATCCGGTATGCGGGCAGGGTTTTACCCTTACCGCCGCCGTGCCCGGCCCGGATGGCTGGGCGGTGGGGCAGTACGGTATCCGCGCACCGGTGCCGGAGCGTTCCGTTTTGCTGGACCCTGCGCAGCTGGACCTGGTGCTGGTGCCCTGCACCGCCTTTGATGCCGGGTGCTGGCGGGTGGGCATGGGCAAGGGGTACTACGACCGCTACCTGCCCCGCTGCACCCGGGCGGCAAAGATCGGCATTGCATTGGAAGTACAGCGCGTTCCCCGCGCCGCCGTGGATGTACACGACCAGCGGCTGGACGCCTTTGTTACAGAGAGGGGTATTTACAGATGGAACTGAACAACACAAGCTGCGCGCAGTTTTTGGCCCAGCTTGCCAGCAAAGCGCCCACACCGGGCGGCGGCGGAACAGCCGCGCTGGTAGGCGCTGCCGGCGTGGCGCTGGGCAACATGGTGGGCAGCCTGACCACCGGCAAAAAGAAGTATGCCGCCGTGGAGGCGGAGATCCAGGCGCTGAACGCCCGGGCCGAGGCCCTGCGCGCAGAGCTGGAAGCGCTGGTGCAGGCGGACGCCGAAGCCTTTGCGCCGCTGGCCGCCGCCTACGGCCTGCCGAAGGACACCCCCGCACAGGCTGCCCACAAGGCCGCCGTGCTGGAAACGGCGCTGGATGCTGCCAGCGCGGTGCCGCTGCAGATCATGGAAAAATGCGCCGAGGGCATTGCGCTGGCCGAGCAGTACGCCGCCAAGGGCAGCGTGCTGGCGGTATCGGATGCAGGCTGCGCCGCCGTGCTGTGCAAAGCCGCCCTGCAGGCTGCCAGTCTGAACGTTTTTGTAAACACCGGCCTGATGGCCGACCGTGCCCGCGCCGCCGCACTGGACGCCCGGGCCGACACCCTGCTGGAAGGCTATCTCCCCCGGGCCGATGCTGTGTTTGCAGCCATCACCGGGAAGCTCCGCAAATACTAACAGATGAGGTAAAACGATATGGCAACGATCTTAAAAGGTGCGCCGGTAGTGGCCGCCATGAACGAGCACAACGCCGCACTTTGCGCACAGCTGAAAGCTGCCGGCATCACCCCCACGCTGGCGGTGGTGCGCGTGGGCGAGCGGGAGGACGACCTTGCTTACGAGCGCGGCGTGATGACCCGCTGCGGCAAGGTGGGGGTGGCCGTGCGGCAGTATGTTCTGCCCGCCGATGCCGCACAGGACGCGCTGCTGCAGGTGATCAACGAGATCAACACGGACGACAGCATCCACGGATGCCTGCTGTTCCGCCCCCTGCCCAAGCAGTTCGACGACCGCACCGTGCGCGCCGCCCTGCGCCCGGAAAAGGATATCGACGGCATCACGGACGCTTCGCTGGCCGGGGTGTTCACCAACACTGACCTGGGCTACGCCCCCTGTACCGCACAGGCGTGCCTGGAGATCTTGAAGTATTATAATGTCCCGCTCAGCGGCAAGCGCGCCGTTGTGGTTGGGCGCAGCCTGGTGGTAGGCAAGCCCGCCGCCATGATGCTGGACCGGGAAAACGCCACCGTTACCCTGTGCAACTCCCGCACGCAGGATCTGCCTGCGCTTTGCCGGCAGGCCGCTGTGGTGGTAGTAGCCATGGGCAAAATGGGTGCCGTGGGTGCCGACTGCCTGCGCGAGGGCCAGACCGTTGTGGATGTGGGCATCCATGTAAACGCGGAGGGCAAGCTGTGCGGCGATGTGCAGTTTGCCGCCGCCGAGCCTGTGGTAGCAGCCATCACCCCCGTGCCCGGCGGCGTGGGCACCGTGACCACCTCGGTGCTGGTAGGCCACGTAGTGCAGGCCGCGTGGAAAAAGAGGTGAGGAGTTTACTCCCCCAGTCACGGCTGCGCCGTGCCAGATTCCCCTTTTTTGTCGCTGCGCGACATCTTCCCCCGGCCGGGGGAAGTCGTCCTCTGAGATGGGGCTTCTGACGAAACCGCCAGCTTTGTACTTCGACCGCAAACTTTCCCTCCTTGCCAAAGGCTCCCTCCCAGAGGGAGCTGGCGCCATAGGCGCCTGAGGGAGTTGCCCAGCAATACGCAAAAACACCCCCGGGAACCGAAGTTCCCGGGGGTGTTCTCAACTTGCTATGTTCCCTGTACCCTTACAGGTACAGTCGCACTGCTCAGTTTAATCAGAAACTGATTAGACGGAGTACTTCAGGTCCTTAGCGTAGTTCTTGACCTGAGCGTTGCCCAGGTTGTAGATAGCTGCCAGACCAGCGGTGATCTGCAGAGCAGCGTTCAGAACGCCATTAGCGCCTGCCAGGTACTTGTTGGTACCGGGCTTAACAGCACCAGCACCAGCGTTGTAAGCGCCGCCGATAGCGCCGGTCACCTTGGTGAAGACCTGGCCGGGGACGTAAGCGCCGGAGAAGATGGTACCAACGGTATTCCGCAGGAAGGCCTCAACGTACTTGTTGCCGATAACGGTAACCAGGTTGGTGCTGAAGGTCTTCCAGTTAGCGTCGGTCATGACAGGAGCCAGGCAGTCGATCAGAGCGCCGCCGGCGACATAAGTCATTTCGTTCTCAGAGATTGCAGAGAAATTTGCAGGCATCATCATAATGAATTACTCCCTTCAAAAATAGAAAAAGATTATTTATGAACCGGTTGTCCGGCTCATTTCCTTACTAGGATGGCAATAATATACCACACTTTCCAGAAATGTTCAAGCCCTTTTTTGAAAAAAGTGTAAAAATTGTGAAACCTCGTCCCGGGGATTGTGGCAATTATGCACTGTTCATGCGGGTTTTTCTGGTATGACAGTTTTTTTCTGCAAATTGTGAAAAATGGGATAGCAGGAGCAAAAGGCGGTGCAGAGAGATGAAAATCGTGGTTTTTGTGGACGAATTGCTGCTGATAAACTTTGCCGTAGGCGCGGCGCTGCTGCTGTGCGCGGGGCTGTTGTGCGGCCGCACCTGCACCGGGCTGCGGCTGTGCGCGAGCAGTGCGGCGGCTGCGCTGTGCACGCTGGCCCTGCTGGCCCCGCCCTGGCCGCTGCCTCTGGCGGTTTTATATAAGGTGGCCACCTGCTGCATCGTGGTGGCCGTATGCTACGGCCTTCCCGGGCTGCGCGGCTTTGCCCGGCTGTGCGGCTGGTACGTGCTGCTTAACGCCGTGCTGTGCGGCGCGGTAGTGCTGCCCGGGGTGCAGGCCAACAATCTCAGCGTCTGGCTGCCCGTGCGCCCCGGCTGGCTGCTGCTGTGCTGCGGCGGGGTATACGGAGTGCTGCGGGGACTGCTGGCCGTGTTTGGCCGCCCGCAGCGCAGCTGCTTTGCCGCTGTGCTGGAGCTGCCCGGCACTGCCCTGCCGGTGCAGGCTTACCACGACACCGGCTTTACCCTGCAGGAACCGCTGTCCGGGCGGCGGGTGGTGCTGGTGCAGTACCCGCCGGTGCGCAGCAGCCTGCCGGAGCCTTTGCGCAGCTATCTGGACGGCTGGTTCCGTGGCGGGCCGGCTCCGCCGCCGCCCGGGCTGGCGGTGCGCTTTGTGCCCTGCACCGCCGTTACCGGCCAGTGCCTGCTGCCAGCCGTGCCAGCCGCCCTGCGCTGCGGCCGCCGCTGCATCTCTGGCCTGCTGGCCGCCTTTTGCGCCCCGGAGACCTCCACCGGCCCCTGGACGCTGCTGCTGGGCGATGATGTGGCGGAGGAGATATGATAAGGTTTTCAGGAGGGAGTATCATGCTACAGTTTTTCCGGCAGCTCTGGCACCGGTTGTGGTGCCGCATCCGTTACTGCGGCGGTGTACATTATCTGGCGGGCACCCCCAGCCTGCCGCCGCCCCTGACCCCCGAGCAGGAAAAAGCCCTGCTTGCCCGCATGGCTGCCGGGGACGCTGCCGCCCGGGACGCGCTGATCACCCACAACCTGCGGCTGGTGGTGTATCTGGCCAAAAAGTACGAGAACAGCGGCGTGCCTGCCGAGGACCTGATCAGCATCGGCACCATCGGGCTGATAAAAGCGGTCAATACCTTTACCCCCGCCCGCAGCATCAAGCTGGCCACCTATGCCAGCCGCTGCATCGGCAACGAGATCCTGATGTACCTGCGCAAAAGCTCCAACCGCCGCCAGGAGGCCAGCATCGATGAGCCTTTGAACGTGGACGGCGACGGCAACGAGCTGCTGCTCTCGGATATCCTGGGCAGCGATGCCAACGCCGTAAGCCAGCAGCTGGAGCAGGATGCCGAGCGCGCCGTGCTGCGCCGGGCGGTGGCCGCGCTCTCGGCGCGGGAGCGGCAGATCATGGAGCTGCGCTTTGGCCTGACCGATGGCGTGGAACACACCCAAAAGGAAGCCGCCGATGCCCTGGGCATCAGCCAGAGCTACATCTCCCGCCTGGAAAAGCGCATCATCCACACCCTGAAAACCCGCCTGGAAAGCGAGTAGCGCCCGACACGGAAATCATTTTTCCGACTTAAGGCTTCCCCCGGCCGGGACAGATTCTCCCCGCGCCGGGGAGAAATGTCACCAAAGGTGACAAAGAGGGGAGCGGCTGTCACCGCAGGTGACTGATGAGGGCGCAGGACAGCAGCAGTCCGCCTTAAACGCCCCTCATCCGTCTGCTCACTACGTTCGCAGCCACCTTCCCCCCAAGGGGTGAAGGCTTTTGCTCCGGGGCAGGCTGTAAAAGTTGATTTCCGTAGCTCCCGACTGCGGCCCTTAACATCCTGCGTTAAATAGCGTATATTGAAAATACAAAAGGCGCTGGCCCTGCAAACGGCTCACGCCTTACCATTGAGAAGCAGCACACAATTTTTTCCACGCATATCGTCCTGAGAGCGGAGCCATACTCCCGGTAAAGCAAAAAAGACCGGGGGCATTGGGATGTACAACAAAGTAGAACTCTGCGGCGTAAACACGGCGCAGCTGCCTATCCTGACCGAAGCGGAAAAGCGGCAGCTGCTTGTCCGGGCACATGCCGGGGACAAAGCAGCCCGGGCACGCATGGTGGAAGGCAACCTGCGGCTGGTGCTCAGCGTGGTGCAGCGGTTCGCCCAGCGGGGCGAAAATCTGGACGACCTGTTTCAGGTAGGCTGCATCGGGCTGATAAAAGCCATCGATAACTTTGACCCGGCACAGCCGGTGCGCTTTTCCACCTATGGTGTACCGATGATCATTGGCGAGATCCGGCGTTTTCTGCGCGATAACAACGCCGTGCGGGTAAGCCGCACCCTGCGGGATGCTGCCTACCGTGCCATGCAGGCGCGGGAAGCGCTGGAAAAGCAGCTTGGGCGGGAGCCTACCATGAACGAGATCGCCGCCGCTGCAGGGCTTGCCCGACGGGAGGTGACCGCCGCACTGGAATCGGTGGTAGAACCGCTGAGCCTGGACGAGCCGATGTACACCGATGGCGGCGATGCCATGTATGTCATCGACCAGGTGCGGGACCCGGACGGCGAGGACAGCTGGATCAGCGGGCTACAGTTCCGCGATACCGTAGCCGCCCTGACCCCCCGGGAAAAGCGCATCATGGAGCTGCGCTACCTGCGCGGCAAGACCCAGATGGAGGTCGCGCAGGAGATCGGCATCAGTCAGGCACAGGTGAGCCGGCTGGAAAAAGGCGCGCTGCGGCAGTTCCACACCGGGAGATAAAAACCGGTCAGGCTGCCGCTGTTCCCTGCGCCCCGCCACGAAAAAGCGGCCCAGAAGCGCCCACAGGCATTTCTGGACCACGAAGCAGTGCATTCCAGCGCAGAGAGGCCGTTGCCCAGTGCAGCGGCCTCTCTGCGTTTTAGCGGCGGCTGTATTTGCGCCGGGTCGCTGCCCCGCCGCGCAGGTGGCGCTCGGCCTTGTTGCGGGCCAGCACGGCGCGCACCTGCCCATACAGCGCCGGGCTTATGGTGCGCAGCCGTACGGCCACATCCTTGTGCACAGTGGATTTGCTGCACCCGAATGCTGCCGCCGCAGCACGCACCGTGGCACAGTTGGCAGCAATGTACTCGCCCAGCTGCACGGCGCGCTGTTCCGGATCCGCTCTCATATCTCCCGGGCCTCCCTGTGTTCCGTTCTTGCGATGGTACAGCATACGCACCGGCAGGGCGGAATATGTCTGCGGGCTTGACTTTTTGCCCACAGCCGCGTTATACTGTGCACGGACATAAAAACAGGGGCGCCATATGGCTGAGATCTGCAACCGAGCAGAGTACCCTTTACCTGATCCGGGCAATGCCGGCGTAGGGAGTTTGCGGAACTGTCCGGTACGTTCAACAAACCTCCA
>CAKTFD010000039.1 GCA_934553285.1 uncultured Faecalibacterium sp.
ACCTTGAGGAAATTACGACGAGAAATGCGTTTCATAATAATATCCTTCCCTTATATCAAATTTTGAGTGTGCCAGGTATCCCCCAGCCGCCTCTATATTCGATCCGATGTAAATTTGTACACCGGAGGAACACGAACGATTATAATGCGTTCTCACACCGGTTACAAGCCCCAAACCGGCTCTGTAACCATTTTGTGACAAAATTTCAGCGATAAGTTGAAGTATTTTCACCTTTTACTAAGGTAAAGTGTCTTCACTTCACGCGGTCCAGATGATGGCAGGCTGCCCAGTGGCCGGAGGAGACCTCCTTGAACTCGGGCACTTCGTTTGCACACTGCTCATCCGCATAGGGGCAGCGGGTGCGGAAACGGCAGCCGGACGGTGGGTTCAGGGGGCTGGGCACATCGCCCTGCAGCACAATACGCTTGGACTGGCGGGCCGTGATGGGGTCTGCCACCGGGATAGCGGAGATCAGGCTGCGGGTGTAGGGGTGGATGCTGTGGGCGATCAGCTCGTAGCTGTCGGCCAGCTCCACCATCTTGCCCAGGTACATCACGCCGATACGGTTGGAGATGTGCTTGACAACGCTCAGGTCATGGGCGATAAACAGGTAGGTCAGGCCCATCTCCTGCTGCAGATCCTCAAACATGTTGACGACCTGTGCCTGGATGGAAACGTCCAGTGCGGAAACCGGCTCGTCACAAACGATGAACTCAGGGTTCACAGCCAGTGCACGGGCAATGCCCACGCGCTGACGCTGACCACCAGAAAACTCGTGGCAGTAGCGGTTTGCGTGCTCGCTGTTCAGGCCAACGCGCTCCAGCAGAGCGATGATCTTATCGTGGCGGTCCTTTTCGTTCTCGGCCAGGTGATGGATGTCGATGCCCTCACCCACGATGTCGCCGATGGTCATACGGGGATCCAGGCTGGCGTACGGATCCTGGAACACGATCTGCATCCGGCGGCGGTAGGGCAGCATGTCCACCGCGATCTTGTTGTCCTTATCAAACAGCAGGTTGCCGTCGTAATAGATCTTACCGCCGGTAGGCTCGTACAGGCGCAGCAGGGTGCGGCCGGTGGTGGTCTTGCCACAGCCGGACTCGCCTACCAGGCCCAGGGTCTCGCCCTTGCGGATGGCAAAGCTGACATCATCCACGGCCTGGACATACTTGCGGTTCTTGCCCACACCGCCGGCGGGGAAATACTGCTGCAGGTGCTGGACTTCTACCAGCGTCTTATGTTCACTCATTCTGCCTTTTCCCCTTTCTCAAATTCAGCCTTCTGCTGCAGCCAGCAGTAGGTATAGTGGGTATCGCTGAGCTCGGTGCGCGGCGGCATCTTGTTCAGACAGATCTTCATGCAGTTTTTGCAGCGGGGTGCAAAGGGGCAGCCGGCCGGCGGATTCAGCAGATCCACAGGGGTACCCTCGATGGGCACCAGGCGCTCATGCTCTGCAGTATTCAGCTTGGGGATGGAGTTGATCAGGCCCTTGGTGTACTCGTGGCCCGGCTGGTAGAAGATCTCGTCGGTGGTGCCGTACTCCACGATGTGGCCGGCGTACATAACGGCGATCTTCTCACACATGGCAGCCACAACGCCCAGGTCGTGGGTGATCATGATGATGCTCATGCCCAGCTTCTTGCGCAGGTCCTGCATCAGCTCCAGGATCTGTGCCTGGATGGTAACGTCCAGTGCGGTGGTAGGCTCGTCGGCGATCAGCAGCTTCGGCTCACAGGCCAGTGCAATGGCGATCATCACACGCTGGCGCATACCACCGGACAGCTCGTGCGGGTACTGCTTCAAGCGCTTTTCCGGCTCGTTGATGCCAACCAGCTCCAGCAGCTCCTTGGCGCGTGCCCATGCCTCTGTTTTGTTCTTATCGGTATGCAGGCGGATGACCTCCACGATCTGGTTGCCGATGGTGTACACCGGGTTCAGGCTGGTCATGGGGTCCTGGAAGATGATGGAAACTTCATTGCCGCGGATCTTGCGGAAATCCTTCTCCTTCATGTTCTCGATCTCGTGGCCGTTGAACCACACCTTGCCGCCCACCAGTTTGCCGGGGTAAGCGGTCAGGCCCATAACAGAGTAAGCGGTGACCGACTTACCGGAGCCGGACTCGCCCACAACGCCCAGAACATCGCCCTGGTTCATGGTAAAGGAAACGCCGTTCAGCGCCTTGACTTCGCCCGCAGGGGTGAAGAAAGAAAGGCGTTCATCTTTGATATCAAGAATTTTCTCGCTCATTTCTGTTCACCTCATCAATTCTTCAACTTCGGGTCAAAGGCATCGCGCAGGCCATCGCCGAACAGGTTGAACACCAGGATCATCACGCTGATCATCAGTGCGGGGGCGATCAGCAGATGGGGGTAGGTGTTCATGCCCTTGACAGCATCGGTAGCCAGAGAACCCAGCGAAGGCAGCGGGGCTGCAACGCCCAGGCCGATAAAGCTCAGGTAGCTCTCGGTAAAGATGGAAGCCGGAATCTGCAGGGTAGTGGTAACGATCAGGGTGCCGATGCAGTTGGTGAGCAGGTGCTTTTTGATGATGCGGCCGCTGGAAGCGCCCAGTGCGCGGGCAGCGGTAACATACTCGCTCTCCTTCAAAATCAGGATCTGGCTGCGCACGATACGTGCCATGCCGACCCAGTACAGCAGCGCAAAGATGATGAAGATGGAGATCATGTTGGGGCCAAGGGTCTGCATCCACTTGAAGCCGGGCTTGCTGGCCAGTGCATCCAGCGGATCTTTCAGGGCCATGCCCAGCAGGATGATCAGCAGGATATCCGGGATAGTGTACAGGATATCCGTGATACGCATCATGATATTATCCACCCAGCCGCCGGCAAAGGCCGAAATAGCACCGTAGGTGGCGCCGATGATCAGCACCAGCACGGAGGCGATCAGACCAACAGACAGGCTGACGCGGGTACCCATCATGATACGCACAGCAAAGTCACGGCCCATACGGTCGGTGCCCAGGATGTGCGGGAACACCTTCTCGCCTGCATCGATACGTGCCTGCTCGGAGGCAGAGTATTCAAAGGGTTTCAGGTTGTTGCTGCCCTTCATCTGCTCGGAGTAGCTGTAAGGCCACACGGCGGGCAGCAGGTAGGCAAAAATGGCAATGGCAATGATGAACACAAAGCTGACCATGGCGATGCGGTTCTTTTTCAGGCGGCGGATGCCGTCCTTCCAGAAGTTGACGCTCTCACGCATGATCACCAGGCTCTGCTTTTCTTCATTGCTGGCGGGCAGAAAATCCTCCGCATTGAGCTGCAGGCTGAGCGGATTCTTTTTAATGTTTTCCATGAAAATCGCTCCTTTCTCTTACTGCAGCTTGATGCGCGGGTCAATGATCTTATAAAGGATATCCACGATCACGTTTGCAATGATGACCATGCTGGACAGCAGGATGGTGGTGCCCATGATCATGGTGTAGTCACGGTTGGTGATGGCGGACACAAAGTCGCGGCCAAGGCCGGGCACGGAGAAGATCTTTTCCACCACGAAAGAACCGGTCATCAGGCTGGCCAGCATGGGGCCAACGTAGGTGATGACGGGCAGGATGGCATTGCGCAGTGCGTGCTTGAACAGGATCATGAACTGGGACACGCCCTTTGCGCGGGCAGTGCGCATATAGTCCTGACCCATAACGTCCAGCAGGCTGGAGCGCATGAGGCGGGTGATATAGGCCGAGGGATAGATGGCCAGTGCAGTAACCGGCATGATATAGGCGGCTGCGCTGTTCAGGCCAACGGTGGGCAGCACCTTCATATTCATACCAAACTGGTATAGCAGCAGCACGCTGGAGATAAAGCTGGGGATCGCGATGCCGCAGGTTGCAAACACGATAATGACGTTATCCAGCCACTTACCGCGGTTGTAAGCGGAGATGCAGCCCAGCGGGATGCCCACGCACAGGGCCACCAGCACAGCGATGCCAGCCAGGCGGCAGGACACCGGCAGCTTGCTGGCGATGATCTGGTTAACGGTACGGCCGCGCTGACGCAGGCTCAGCCCCAGATCGCCATGCAAAAGGCTCTTCATGTAGTTGACGTACTGCACACCCAGCGGCTTGTCCAGGCCGTACTTTTCGGCCAGAGCCTGCTGAGCAGCCGCACTGATGGACTTTTCTGCCACGAACGGGCCACCGGGGACCAGGTTCATGACAAAAAAGGTAACCGTGGCCACAATGAAGATACTAAAGATACCCATTGCGACACGCTTGATGATGTACTTTGCCATCGTTTGATGCCACTCCAATCCTAATCAATGAAATACAGTATTTACTCCCAGGCCGAGCCACACTTTCCCGCAGTCCGCCTGCCTCACACAAGGCGAACGTCTGTCCTTGGCACGAGGACAGAAAAAGCGAATAATAAAACGATGGTATCTTGCGGTCGCATAAACACCATCGTCCATACCCGAGAAACACTCTATCTATTATAGAGAGAACCTCGAATTTTGTCAATTTTCATGAAAAAAATTCACTTTACCAAAGTAGTGCGTGAGCAGAATCATATACTATATACAACTTTTTTGTATATTTGTCGTTCAAACTGCTGTTTTTGCGCGGGCAGGGCCTTATACTTGACAAAAAGCACCGCCCTGCACCCCCCTGTTGCTGCAGGTAAAACACTGTCCGCACCAGGATGGGACAACTATTTTCTGTAAAGTCGTGCGCAGCGCTGGATACAGGGTTGCAGGCAAGCTGCCCTGCCAAACCCGCTCCGGCCGCTTCATCCGCGTCAGGAGTACAGTTTTGCCTTCAACTGTGCGTACATTGCGCTTTTCTGCGCCTTATAGGAGGCCATCGCCTGGTCTGCCAGCGCCGTGCTCTGCCCGTTGGCCTTGAGCACTGTGCGCATCTGGTTAACGATGCTTTCCACTTCCCTGTCGTAGGAAGCCTGCATGGAATACAGTTTTCCGCTGCGGGAAAGCGCAATGGAGATCTTGCGCGCCTGGGTCTGCTGCGACTCCGGCAGCGCCTTATACTCCGCTTTTGCACCGGCGATGCAGCTGTTCAGTTCTGCCTCTGCACGGGCCTTGACCCCGTACAGCTGCTGCAGCAGTGCCTTGACCTCAGCTTCGTATGCTGCCGGTTTATGGCTTGCAGAGGAAGCCGGCTTTTCCGTTTTGGAAGAAGCAGTGCTGGAACTGGAACTGGAACCGGTGCCGCTGCTGCTGGAACTGCCCGGCTTGCTTACAGAAGCCGATGCTGTGCCGCTGCCTGCCTGAGATGCAGCATCTTCCGGAGCATCCGTAGAGGCTGCAGCATCCTGCTCCGGCACACTGGCCGAAGCATCCTCTTCCGCTCCGCTGGAGGCGGAAGCGCTGCCGGTCAGCTCGTCCAGCGAGATCTCGCCGCTGAGCAGCTTATCCAGATCGTCATCCGTCAGGATAAGTTCTGTGCTGGCTGCATCCCCCTCCGGCAGGCTATCCGGCAGCTCCGCTGCCAGACTGCGGACATACAGCACCAAACAAAGGGCGGCTGCGGCCAGCAATACCACCAGCACACACAGCACGGTCAATACGATTTTCAGGACCTTATTTTTCTTCATACTAAAATCCGCTGCCCGGGCAGAGATCCAGCTCCGCCCGGGCAGTTACTCCTTTTTCAGGTTCAGACCCACATGCCCAGAAACTTTTTGGGCTGATGCAGGCTCACCGCGTCCAGCTCGTGGTCATGGAACAGTTCATCGCCATTGCGCACGATACGGGCCGCAGCTTCCCTGCCCAGCGCCTTTTCCAGCTGCTGCACGCCCTGTGCCATGCGGGGCGGGCGCTTGTCCAGGGAGTGGGTATCGGTGGAGAGGACATGTACCAGCCCCCACTCGATAAACTTACACAGTTTTTTGCACAGCTTTGGCTCCAGCAAGGCACCTGCGTTGATCTGTGCATAGGCACCGGCGGCCACCCAGTCGTACAGCAGGGTGGGATCCTCCAGCACATAGGGATAACGCTCGATATGTGCGATCAGCGGGATGATGCCCTGCTGCTGCAGATTGTATACCGTCTGCCGGATAAAATGCGGCTTGTGCGTGGTAGGAAACTCCATCAGCAGATAAGAGGTATCGCCCATGCACAGTGCCCGGGTATCCAGCTCGCACAGCTTGGGGGAAAAATACACCTCTGCACCCAGTTTGAACTCAAACTGCATGGGCTGGCCTTCCAGCGCTGCGGTCAGCTGTTCAAACGCAGCCTGCCGCCGGGCCGTAAACTTTTCCACCGTAGTGCGCTCGCTGTTAAAGTGGCTGGTAAACGCAATATTGCGCACACCATCCTCATATTCCTTGCGCAGCAGCGCCAGCGAAACATCCGTATCCTTTGCGCCGTCATCTATGCCGGGCAGAATGTGACAATGCAGATCGGTCATAGCAAAACGTCCTTACACATTTTCAGCAGTGGTATCTGCGTTGGATTTGCCGTAAGCATAGTTATAGTTGTAAGCATAACTATATGCGTAGCTGGAACCCTTCAGCGCATTCTTCATATCGTAGCGGGTCAGCACGCTGCCCAGCACCTTTACACCGGCACCCTGCAGCTTGCGCACTGCGCCGCGCACGGCATCAGTGGGTGCAAAATTGGAGCGCACTACAAACAGCGCACCGTCTACATAGCGGCCGATGACCGCTGCATCGGTAACGACCGATATCGGCGGTGCATCAAAGATGACAAGGTCAAAGTTCTCGTGCAGCGCATCGACCATTGCCTGCATCTGCGGCTGGCTGAGCATCTCAGAGGGGTTCGGCGGCGGCGTACCGGCGGGCAGGAAGCTCATCTTGAACTCGGGCAGTTCTTTCAGCGCCTCGTCCAGGGTGCACTGATTGGACAGCACGTTGGATACACCTTTGATATTGTGGCCAGCTTTCAGGTAGCGGTGCAGTACTGGCTTGCGCAGGTCGCAGTCCACCAGAGCCACCTTTTTGCCGCTCTCGGCCAAGCTCATTGCCATGTTTACGGCCACGTTGCTCTTGGATTCTTCCGGCACAGTACTGGTGATGACCAGGGTGTGCACATCCATGGAGCCGGACATAAAGTTCAGGTTGGTACGCAGAGACTTATAGGCTTCCACGTAGCCAAACGGCATATTTTTGTCAGTGATCAGCTGCAGCGTACGATGCTCGCCGTCAGTTTTTTTCTTCTTGCTAAACAGATTCCGCATCGTCTTACACCTCCGGGATCAGGCCCAGCACAGGCAGGCCGAGTTTCTTCTGGACATCATCGTCATCCACAACGGTATCGTGCAGCAGATGCTTCAGCACCAGGATCGCGCATACCACGACCGCGCCCAGCACACCGGCCAGCGCCACATACTTCTTGGTCTGGGGGAACACCTTGTTGGGGTTGATCACCACATCACTCACCGTCTTGCAGGAGCCGGCTTCCACCTTTTCCACCAGCACATCCGGCACGATATCCGCAATCGTCTGGACGATCTCCCCTGCACGCTCCGCATCGGTGTCCGTGACCGTGACCTTCATGATCTGGGTGGAGTCCACGCTGTCAACCGCCACCATCTTATACAGCTGTTCATAGGTCATATCCAGATCCAGCTCATCGATGACCTCGTTCAGCACGGTATTGCCCTTGATGATGACCGCATAGGTGCTGATCAGGTTCTTGGCCGAGTTAAAGTTATCGTTGGTAAAGGTAGACGTACCCTCCTGGCGGGTATTCACGATCATATTGATGGATGCCTGGTATTTCGGCGTAAGCACAAACATGCATACCAGCAGGCTGATCAGTGCTGCCGCAACAGCTACCGCCACGATCTGCACGATATGTGCCCATAACAACCGGGCCAGTTCCATCAGGTCGATGGTTTCTTCGTCCTCGTTGCTCTGGAAGTTCTGTCCCAAAGTAGCTTTTTCGTCCATAATTGAGATATCACCTTTCTTTAAATTCCTACCATCAACCAAAACACATTGCCCAAACCCATGGCTTTGGTCAAATTAAACACTTACCGTTAAAGAATAGCACATATGGAAGAATTTTTCAAGAACAACTCATACTTTTCTCGTACTTTTCTTGCAACGCACACTTCTGCAGCGCCATTCTTCAAAAAAAGCGTCTGCAGCCCTTCAACTTACCATATCGGTAAGTTCTGGCTGCAGACGCCCGGTTTTATGGGTTATCCCGGCACACGGCTAAAAACTTTAGCGGGAACCCTTATCGTAGGGAATGCCCTCCGCCTTGGGTGCCATGCTGTTTTTGGAGGTAAAGGCCAGGATGACCATAGAGGCCACAAACGGCATCATATTATAGATGTTGCTGGACCAGTGCAGCTGCGCCAGGAAGGTGGAGTCCGCAATGTTGGCCAGGCTCTTGAACACGGCAAAGAACATGGCCGCGCCAAAGATGTTAAAGGGTTTCCACTGGCCAAAGATCATAACGGCCAGTGCCAGAAAGCCTGCACCGGCCACGCCGACCTCAAAGTTCCAGGTCTGCACCGGAGGCACGATATAGGCCAGGCCGCCGATAGCGCCCAGCGCACCGGAGATCACAACACCGGCATAGCGCATCTTATACACGTTGATGCCCACCGAATCCGCTGCCTGAGGATGCTCGCCGCAGGCGCGCAGGCGCAGGCCGAAGCGGGTCTTGTACATTACAATGTAGCTGACCACCAGCAGGATCAGGCCCAGCGGCACAAATACGCTGAGTTCCAGCCCGCCGATGCTGAACAGAAAAGCCTTGTTGGAGTAGTTCAGCTTGGCGCTGCCGCTCTCGCTGAAATATTTGGCGATGACCACGGCAATGGCTGTGGCCAGCAGGTTCAGCGCTGTGCCGCCGATGGTCTGGTCCGCTTTCAGGTTGATGGAAGCAAAGGCCAGCAGCAGGCTGTAGACCATACCGGCCAGTGCTGCCACCAGGATGGAGATGAGCACCACGAGGAAGGGCGACATACCTGCAGGCAGCATGGTCAGGGTAAGCACACCGGCCACACCGCCGATGACCATGATGCCTTCCAGTGCAATGTTGATGATGCCGGAATGTTCGCTGAACATGCCGCCCATCGCCACCAGCATCAGCACGATACCGTACAGCAGGGTATATTTGATCAGAAGCAGCATATCACTTGCCCTCCTTTTTGGTCTTTGCTTCGGCAGGAGCGGGTTCTGCGTTCACATTGGTCTTTTCCGCATTCCGAAACAGCAGCCCCTGGATCTTGCCGCGGAACAGCATGGAGAATGCGCACAGATAGATGATGATGCCACTGATGAGGTCCGAGATCTCGGTGGGATAATACTTGGTGGACAGGAAAGAGCCGCCAACCGAGATATGGGAGATGAACAGGGCCGAGAACACGGTGCCGATGGGGTTGGAGCTGGCCAGCAGGGCCACCGAGATGCCGTTGAAGCCCATCGCCGGCAGGCTGGTGGAGTTCAGCGGGTTCCACTGCGACACGTTGGACAGATAGTACAGGCCTGCGCCAAAGCCTGCCAGTGCACCGGCAATGGCCATGGAGAGGACAATGTTCTTCTTCTCGTTGATACCAGCGTAGCGGGCAGCATTCTTGTTCAGGCCAACGGCCTTGAGTTCATAGCCGAAGGTGGTCTTGTTCAGGATGACCCAGATCAGTACAGCCACCGCTGCCGCCAGGAAGATGGCAATGGTGGTGCTGTTGGTCTGGAACAGCTTGTTCAGGCCAAAATCCGGGATCAGAGACTGCGCAAAGTCCGCATTCTTGCTCAGGTTCAGGGTGCGGGTGTTGCGCACATCATACATGGGGCCGGTGCCGTTCTGGTAGATAAGCTCGTTTACCAGATACAGGCCGATCCAGTTGAACATGATGGAGGTAATGACCTCGTTGATGTTGAAATACGCTTTAAAGAAACCGGGGATGGCCCCCCACAGGCCGCCCAGCACCGCCGCTGCCAGCAGGCAGACGAACCAGGGCAGCTTGAGCATGATGGCGCAGTACAGCGCACCATAAGCGCCCAGCGTATACTGCCCTGCCGCACCGATGTTGAACAGGCCGGTCTTGAAGGCAAAGGCCACGGAAAGGCCGGTCATGATAAGCGGGGCTGCATTGGCCAGCTCCTTGCCGACGCCGTAAGGTGCATCGTGGAAGCCGCCCTTGAGGATGCGCACAAAGCCATCGCCCCAGGCGTGTGACGGGTTGATGACTACCAGCACCAGAAAGCCCACCAGCATACCGATCACGATGCACAGCAGTGCCGCCATCACGCTGGTGATGGAACTTTGCAGGGTATCGCTGCGGGAAAGTTTTTTCTTATTCATGTGTTACTGCTCCTCCTTTCCCTGCTTGCGGGCACCTGCCATATACAGGCCCAGCTCCTGCACGGTGGTGGTCTTGGGGTCAAACTCGCCCACGATCTCGCCCTCGTACATCACAAGGATGCGGTCAGACAGGTTCATCACCTCGTCCAGTTCCAGGCTGACCAGCAGCACGGCCTTGCCTTTATCGCGCTCGGCCACGATCTGGCGGTGGATGTACTCGATAGCACCCACATCCAGGCCGCGGGTGGGCTGCACTGCCACCAGCAGCTTGGGGTCGCGGTCGATCTCGCGGGCGATGATAGCCTTCTGCTGGTTGCCGCCGGACATGCTGCGCACGGTGGTCAGGCTGCCCTGGCCGCTGCGCACATCGTACTGCTCAATGAGCCTGTCGGAATACTCGCGCACCTTATCGGCACGGATAAAGCCGCCCTTCTGGAACTCCGGCTGCCAGTAGCGCTGCAGCACGATGTTGTTTTCCAGGCTGTAGTCCAGCACCAGGCCGTGCTTGTGGCGGTCCTCCGGGATGTGGCTCATGCCGTCCTTGGAGCGCTGGCGGATGCTCTCGTGGGTGATATCCTTGCCGTCCAGGGTGATCTTGCCGCTGTTCAGCTTGCCCAGGCCGGTCAGGCCGTAAATAAACTCGGTCTGGCCGTTGCCCTCGATGCCTGCCAGGCAGACGATCTCGCCGCTATGCACCTGGAAGGATGCATTTTTGACCACATCCTTTTTGCGCTGGTCGTTGCGGATGGTAACATTTTCCACATCCAGCACGACCTTGCCCGGATGGGCAGGCTGCTTTTCCACCTGCAGCTGCACATCACGGCCCACCATGCGGCGGGAAAGATCTTCCTTGGTGGTGCCCTGGATATCCACCGTGCCCATGTATTTGCCCTTGCGCAGCACGGTGCAGCGGTCTGCTACGGCCATGATCTCGTTGAGCTTATGGGTGATGAACAGGATGGACTTGCCTTCCTTTTTAAAGCCGCGCATGATCTCCATCAGCTCATCGATCTCCTGCGGGGTCAGCACCGCCGTAGGCTCATCAAAGATCAGGATCTCGTTATCGCGGTACAGCATCTTAAGGATCTCCACGCGCTGCTGCATACCCACCGAGATATCGCTGATCAGGGCATCCGGGTCTACGCGCAGGCCGTACTTCTCGCTCAGTGCCACCACCTTTTTGCGGGCCTCGGCCTTTTGCAGAAAGCCCAGCTTGTTCGGCTCCACACCCAGGATGATGTTGTCCAGCACGCTGAAACACTCCACCAGCTTAAAATGCTGGTGCACCATGCCGATGCCCAGTGCATTAGCATCGTTAGGGTTGCGGATGGTGACCTCCTTGCCGTTTTTGAGGATCTTGCCCTGTTCTGGCTGGTACAGGCCGAACAGTACGCTCATCAGCGTACTTTTGCCCGCGCCGTTCTCGCCCAGCAGGGCGTGTACCTCGCCTTTGCGCAGTTGCAGGGTGATATCATCGTTTGCCTTGATACCGGGAAATTCCTTGGTAATGTGGAGCATCTCGATCACATAATCCTCTGCCAATCTGCTCACTCTCCTTTCGTGCCGTAACGACACCTTTTCTATTCTAAAAATCATTATACCTGATTTTTGCCGTTTTGCACACGCCTTTTTAACTTTTTGTCACAACGCACAGGCAAAAGTATTACTTTTGTGGAATCTGCCTGATAGCCGCAGCGTTTTTCATCCGCAGGCATACAAAAAGGGCGGGGTGCCCCTGCATGAGCACCCCGCCCCTGTAACGGGAGTAATTCCGGGAAAAGCGCTTACTGGATGTAGTTGACCTTGGTAAACTCGCTGACGGTGGGCTTGGTAGCGTCGTCGGAGTTGTTATCGACAACGATCTCGCCGGAAGCGATCTTGTCCTTCACAGCCTCGTACTCGTCCTTGGTAAAGGTCTTGAAGTTCCAGCTGCCGTCAGCAGTGGGCAGGCCGACGTAGTCGCCCTCCTGCAGGCCGAAGTTGCCGTTGGTGGCAGCGATCTGGCTCCACTCGCCGGCCTCGATGTCGCCCAGAGCGGTGCTCACAGACTCAGACAGGCCCTTCATGGCAGAGGTGACGAACGGGTTATATGCGTAGCCGTCCTTCTCCACGCCGTTGGCACCGATGTAGTTCTGGTCAACGTCAACACCAACGACCTTGCCGTTGTTCTTCAGGGCAGCCTCAACAGCGGAAGTGTAGATGCCGCCGCCGCAGGCAAAGACGATCTCGGTGCCGTTGGAGTACCAGCCCTCCATACGGGAGGTGATGTTGGCATCGCCGTAGAACTGGCCGCCGTAGAAGTAGTTGATATCGATGTTGGTGCTCAGCTCCTGTGCAGCAGCGTCAGCGCCCTGCACGTAGCCGTAACCGAAGCGGATAACTGCAGGCACAGCCATGCCGCCCAGGAAGCCCAGCTTGGTGTAGCCGTCCTTGACAACGGCGTAGCCTGCCAGATAACCTGCCTGCTCCTCCTTAAAGGTGATGCAGTAGCAGTTGGCGGGGATGCTATCGGTGCCGATATCGCCCTGGGTCACATCGATAGCGATGAACTTGATGTCGGGGTACTGCTCAGCAGCCCATGCCAGAGAAGCGCCGTACAGGAAGCCAACGCAGACAACAACATCAGCGCCATCGTTGACAGCCTGACGGATCATGGTCTCACGATCCTCATCAGAAGCGTCAGACTCGGGAATGTAGTACTGGCAGTTGTCACCCATGTAGCCGGAAACAGCAGTCCAGCAAGCCTGGTTGAAGCTCTCATCATCGATCGTGCCGGTGTCGCAGGTCAGAGCGACCTTGGCGATCTTCTCAGCGCCGCTGGCAGCTGCAGAAGCAGCGGTGGAGCTGGCAGCAGAAGAAGCGGTGCTTGCAGAAGAAGCGGAAGAACCGCCGCAGGCGGTCAGAGCGGCAGCAGCGGCAGCGGCACCAGCCACAGCCAGGAAATTACGACGAGAAATCTTCATAAGAAACTCTCCTTTATTTTAAAAAATTGCATCAAATGAATGAAATGTGCACAAAGGCACATTTACTGGCTCAAGTATAGCGGGAAGATGCGGCAGATGCAAGCACTTTCCGATTACAAATTCTTTACAAATCTTTTGTGAAAATAATGGAAAAGTACGCTTTTTTAAGTGTTCCCTTTCCGTCTGCGCTGTTTTTCAAAGAGCTGTATGTTTATTCTTCCACAGCCCGGTTGCCTGCCACGTTGGAAGGCCCAAAGCCGAAGGGCAGCAGCTCGTCCATGCTGCGCTCGATAAAATCCTCCGGCGTTTTTGCCATGATGACATTCAGCTCCGGCCCGCCGAACTCAAACAGTGCCTGGCGGCACACTCCGCAGGGCGAGGTGATCTGCCGGTTCACTTCGCCCCGGCGGCTGCCCACCACCGCGATGTCGGTAAACGCGGTCACGCCCTCGGCAACCGCCTTGAACAGCGCGGTGCGCTCGGCGCAGCTGGTGGGGGTAAAGGCAGCGTTCTCCACGTTGCAGCCGGTAAAAATGCGGCCGTCCGCAGCGCGCAGTGCAGCGCCCACCATAAAATCACTGTAGGGTACGTAGGCTTTTTCCCGGGCAGCCAGTGCCATGCGGATCAGCGCCTGTTTTTCTTCCAGCGTCAGGTTGGTCATAAAAGCTCCCTCCTTTTTTCAGGGGAAAAGCAGCGCGGCTGGCCCTGGGGCTGCAGCCGCGCTGAAATATTCTATCTGCTCAGTATTCTGCGCCCAGAGCCACCTTCATCATATCGGTAAAACTCTTCTGGCGTTCCTCAGAGGTGGTAATGCCGGGTGCCACAAAGCTGTCCGAGATGGTCAGCAGGCAGGCAGCATTCTTGCCCAGCACCTGTGCATTGGCAAACAGGGCAAAGCTCTCCATCTCCACGCACAGGCAGCCGTTTTCATCCCGCAGTTTTTCCCAGTAGGTAGGCTTTGCATCCGAGGGCTGGCGGTAGAACACATCCGAGGAGTGGATATTGCCCTCGATCAGGGGAATGCCCTGCTTTGCGGCGGAAGCGCGCAGCTTTTCGTTCAGGCT
This sequence comes from uncultured Faecalibacterium sp., assembly GCA_934553285.1. Classification (GTDB taxonomy): domain Bacteria; phylum Bacillota; class Clostridia; order Oscillospirales; family Ruminococcaceae; genus Faecalibacterium. The sequence goes on from CAKTFD010000039.1 coordinate 14,278, forward strand.
CTGGCTGGGCAGGGTCACATTGCCTGCAAAGCCGCTCTGCACCCGGGCATAGTTGCTCTCGCTCACAGCACCGGTGGCCAGCACGGTATCAAACAGCTTGGCCTTTTCCGTATAGCTGCCGGCGGAGCCGATGCGGATGATGTTTTCCACATCATAGAACTTGAACAGCTCGTAGGAATAGATGCCGATGGAGGGCATCCCCATACCGCTGCCCATCACGCTGATGGGGCGGCCCTCGTAGGTGCCGGTATAGCCCAGCATCCCGCGCACACTGGTCACCTCGCGGACATCCTGCAGGAAGGTATCCGCAATAAACTTGGCACGCAGGGGGTCACCCGGCATGAGGACCGTCTTGGCAAAATCGCCCTTTTCCGCGCTGATGTGAGGGGTAGACATAGATGATCTCTCCTTTTTTATTCATGATACAGCAGATGGGCCTTCCCGTACGGAAAAGCCCTCTCTGCAGAATTACCTGTATTTGCTGCGGTTGAACACGGTCTGCGGCGAGATGTAGGAGCCATTGCGCCGGATCTCGAAGTGGCAGTGGTTGCCGCTGGAGCGGCCGGTGCTGCCCACATAGCCGATCAGCTGCCCCTGTTTGACCGTCTGGCCTGCGTGCACTACCAAAGACAGGCAGTGCGCATACACCGTGGTGTAGCCGTTGCCGTGGTTGATGATGATGGAATAGCCGTAACCTGTACCGGCACCGGCGCGGTTATAGCCGGCCTTGGTCACCGTACCGCCTGCCGATGCATAAATGGGCGTACCGGCGGCGGCGCAGATATCCACGCCCTTGTGGCCGCTGCCATACCAGCGGGAGCAGTTGCGGTAGCCGGGCACCGGCCAGATGAACTGCCCGCTGCCGGTGATGTATGCTGCGCCGGAAGCCGCCTTTTTGGTACCCACCGTAACCTTTTCGGTCACCGGCTCCCGGGTCACCTCCGTGCTCAGGATCTGCTGCGAGAGCTGGTTGCCGCTGGTGTCGTACACACGCTGTGCCGTCACAGTGCGGATGCCGTTTTCGCCCTTCTGGGTAACACGCTTTGTACCGGAGTTCAGCTCGCTGGACTTGGTGGTCTCGGTGGTATAGGCGATCTCTTCCTCCCATTTTTCAATGCGGGTGATGCGCACTTCCAGCATCTCCTGTTCCCGCACCACGGTCAGGGCATTGCCGGGCAGGATCTTGGAATCCTGGGTCAGGCCGTTTTCACCGTTCTCGGTAAAATCGGTATTCATCTCGCACAGTTCTTTCACGGTCAGGCCGTTTTTCTGGGCAATGGACCAGATGGTATCGCCGCTCTGCACCGTATAGGACTGTTCCGCCTGCTGCACGCCGGACAGCATCTGCTCGACCTCGTTTTCCTCCTGGAAGCTCTCGGTAAAGTAGATGCCGTTTTCCAGCGAAACTTCTTTATTGAACCCCACGGTCAGGTTGGGGTCGTCCGGGTCCTCATAGGGTTCCAGCAGGCTGCTGATGTAGCTCCGCAGGCTCGTCCCGTCCGAACAGACGGCGGTCAGCTCGCCATCCAGATACAGGGCCGTGCCCTCGCTGATCTGGTCGCTGGAGCTTTTCAGGATCGCATCGGCCACATCGTTCTGGTCCATCACGTTATGTGCAACCGTTACCGAATAGGTCGGTTTCACGGTAAACCGCGCTCTTTCGGTGCCGGAATAGTTGATACGCTCCTGCACTGCCTCCAGCGCAGAGTTGAACACCTCTTCGTTGGCTACACAGCCCACCGTTTCGTTGTCCACCTGCACTTCCAGCGCATAGGGCTGGCGGATGGTCGTCTGGAACACCGTTACCATAAGCACCAGCGCTGCTGCCGGCAGCAGATACATTGCCATACGTGGCAGCAGCCGGATATTGCTGCTCACGCCCTCGGCAACAAACTGCATACTTGCGCGGAACGCCGCACCAAAGCCTTTTTCCCTACGCACCCGGTGCGCATGCCGCAGCAATGCCACTGTGCCGCGCAGTACCAACACTACCGGGCCAAACAGATCCCGCACCAGCCGCGCTGCGCCGGGAAACGCCATTGCTGCCGTGTTCCGGAGCAGCTGCCCGCCCATATGCCGCAGCTGCCGCAGGGTACGCTGCAAAGCGCGCCCCGCCCGGATAAATACATACTCGGTGGAAAAGCCGATGGCGTACAACGCCTCGCCTACCACAGGTGCCGTGGAATTGTGCAGCAGCTTATCCCACAGCTTTTCTGCGCGGTGCTGCCGCCTGCGGCGGAGCCGATGCCGCCGCAGTACGCCCCGGCACTGGAACTGCGCCCACATCGAACGCAGCTTCTGGCGGCGGGACTGCCGCACAGGCTGCGGGGCCTGCTGTTCCTTTATTTTATCTTCAGTCAAAGGGATTTTCTCCTTCCTGCGCCGCTGCACGGCAGGCTGCACCTGCGCAAAACACAGCGGCTGAATCGTGTACGTTCCCCTGTTCAAAAGGTCAACAGGGCCTGCACACAGAACGCTCTCTTTTTATTATACACTTTGTATGGTTTGAAGCAAGCGCTTACATAAAATTTGGGTAGTTTTTTCACGTACTTTTCACGAAAGTAAGGCTTCCATATCCGGCGGCAGCGGGCTGTCCACCGTAACGGTGCGCAGGGTCAGGGGCATTTCCACCCGGATGCCATCCGGCAGCGGTGTATACACCGGCACCGGAAAACGCTGCTGTGCGCAGTGCAGTGCCTGCCGGCCCATGCGCTCCCGGCTGCCGCCGTACAGGTCATCCCCGGCCAGCGGATGCCCGATAGAGGCAAAATGCACCCGGATCTGGTGGGTGCGGCCGGTCACCGGTACACAGGCTGCAAGGCTCATGCCTGCGTGCACTTTTATAATAGTATACTCGGTGCGGCTGGGCTTGCCCTCGGGGGTCACGCAGCGGCCGATGATGCTGTCGCCCCGGCGGCCGATGGGTGCATCGATCACGCCCGGCCCCGGCGGCAGCTCCCCCTGCGCAATGGCATAGTAGAGCTTTTCCACCCCATGGGCCAGCAGCGGCGCAGCATAGGCATTTTTTGCTGCCAGCACAAGGCCGCTGGTATCCTTATCGATGCGGTTCACCGGGCGGAACACCGGGCTGTAGCCGTTTGCAGCCGCCCAGGCCGCGTAGCCGTTGGCCAGCGTGCCGCCGGGATAGTTCAGCGTAGGATGCACCGCCAGCTGCGGCGGCTTTTCCAGCACCACTGCAAAGGCATCCTCGTACACGATCTTTACCGGGATATCCGGCTGCGGGGCTACGCCTTCCTCCTCCGGCGGCAGTGCAAAGGAGAGCACCTGCCCGGGAAAGATGCGCCGGTCGGCCAGGATGGGCTGACCATCCGCAAAAAAGCCGCCGCCCCGGAACTTGACCGCCCGGGCCAGGTCTGTGGACACTGCACACTGGCGCAGAAAATTGCGCACCAGAACGCCCCCCTGGGTACCGGCCGTATCCGGCACCGCAAAATACAGCCGCATTGCCCGGCTCCTTTCTTAAGGTGTATCTGAAAACAAAGAAAACGACGAACATTTCGCAAGCACAAGCGGGATCTAAGGCAGATAGCCGCAGGGATCCTTTGTGGATCTCAAGGCTGTTTAACGCAAAAATGCAGAAATATAACTGATATTATAACAAAAAACGCTTGCACTTGCAAATCTTGCTTTTTTATGGTATCATGAGGAACGGAAAACGAGTGGAACATACGGCGGCGGGGCGGCTTTGACCGCTCTGAGGAAAGTCCGGGCCTCACAGAGCACGGTAACTGCTAACGGCAGCCGAGGGTGACCTTAGGGAAAGTGCAACAGAAAACAAACCGCCGCAGCAATGCGGTAAGGATGAAACGGCGAGGTAAGAGCTCACCAGCGCATGGGTGACCATGCGGCTTTGTAAACCCTACCGGAAGCAACGCCTATATGGGACGTACAGCGCTGCTCGCGTGTCCCGAAGGCGGCACGAGCCTGTCAGCAATGGCAGGCCTAGACAGATCGTCGTTTAATACAGAACCCGGCTTACGGTCTATCTCGTTTTCC
>CAKTFD010000040.1 GCA_934553285.1 uncultured Faecalibacterium sp.
GGAGCTGGTGACAGGAGTTGAACCTGCAACCCACTGATTACAAATCAGTTGCGCTGCCATTGCGCCACACCAGCAAACATTACCTAGGTAGTATAACACAGGTGCGGCGTTTTGGCAAGAACTGTTTTGCGCGTGTGCGCGCGGCGGGGCAGCTGTCAGTCGATGGTCGTTTTGGTGCGTCCGATGCCGATAACGGCGGTGGCGATCTTTTTCCAGCTGTTGCAGCCGCACACGCCGTCCACCCGCAGGCTGGTGCGCTTCTGGTAGCCCCGCAGCGCTTCCTCGGTGCGGGCACCGAAGATGCCATCGATGCGGCTGCCGGTCTGGTAGCCTAGGGTGGAAAGCGCATCCTGCAGTACCATCACATAGCAGCCCCGGCTGCCACGGCGCAGGGTGGGGTACCCGGCTGTGGTGCCGCTGCAGGCGGGCGTGCCGTAGCGGCGGTCGAAGTGCACCCAGGTGGGGGTCTGGCTCAGCGGCTCCACGTAGCCCCAGGCACCGCTGCTGCGGGCGGCGTTGTAGATGGCGGTGCGCTGGCGCTGATCCAGGCTCTGCCCTACATCAAAGGCTACGCCTGCGTAGTGCTGGCTGCGGGTGCCGTGCCCGCCCTCCCAGATGCGGCGGAACGCATACCCCACCGGGATGCCTTTGCCGTATTTGCGGCGGGTCAGGTTCCAGGCTTCCATGGCGGCAATGGTGGTCCACAGGGTAGGGCTGGCCGATTTACCCCGAAATTCCCGCAGGCGCAGGGTGGTCAGGGTGCTGTAGGGCATGGGGTCGTTTTCGTTCAGATTAGAATAGGTGTAAACCTTATTCTCGTAGGCATCGTAGATCAGCAGGCGTGCCATGCATCATTCCTCCTTATCGTGCTCGCAGCTGCAGGGGTCGGTGCACTGGGCGTGCAGGGCGTACCAGGTCGGGCAGTTCACGGTGCCGGTCACCAGCAGGCCGGCCCGCTGCTGGGCAGCCCGCACAGCGGCTGTTTCTGCAGGGCCAAAGCAGTTGTTCTCGGCCACATAGTCGTCGCCGCAGTACAGCTGCGACCGCCGGTTCAGCCAGATCTCCACCTGCGCAACGTCTGCCCCTACGCTGCCGGCGGCCATGCCGCGCCCCGGGTAGGCATAAGGCTGCTGTGGATCCCGGTCGGGGTTTGGAGAGTGGGCGGCCAGCTGCAGGCTCAGCGCCTCCACTGCTGCCCAGGTGTCGGCATCTGCGATACCGGTCTGTGCCAGCGCCAGCAGCTGCTGGGCACTGCGGGTGGCGGCAGCGGTCTCGGCCGTGTACTGATCTGCAAGGGGCGGGGCTTCCACGCTGGAAAAATAATAGGCGATGCGCTGCAAAAGCAGGCTGTAGTACAGCACGGCCTCGCCGCTGCTGCCCACGGTCAGCGGGGTGCCGGGGTAGGGCAGACGCTTCAAGGTGACCACCGGCCCGGAGCTGCGCAGCTGGCTGGCGTGGCCGTACAGGGAGGTCCAGGTGGTGCGCCCCACGATGCCGTCCACCGAAAGCCCGGCAAAGCGCTGGTACGCCTGCACCGCGCGCTCGGTGTCCGGGCCGAACCGTCCATCGATGCTTGCCGAAGGGATGCTGCGCTCGTAGGCGCTCATGAGATAGAGGTAGAACTGCAGCTCCCGCACGGCGGTGCCGGTGGACCCGCTGCGCAGTACGCCCGGGTAATCGCCGGGGCGCAGGGCAGAGGACAGCAGCCGGTTGGCGATATCGTTGTACACCTCGTACAGCTTATTCCAGGTGGTGCGGCCTACTACGCCATCGCTGGTCAGGTCAAAGTAACGCTGAAACCGCCGCACCGCTGCCGCTGTGCCCGCACCAAATTTTCCGTCCACGGTCAGGCTGTCAAGGTCCTTGTACACAGTGCGGGCGATCTTGAGCCAGAACTGTACCAGACGTACGTTCTGGCCGGAGGAACCCTCCCGCAGCGGGGTGCCGGGGTAGGCGTTGGGGGTGCCATTGTCGGACTGGATGCTCAAAAATTCATCGTACAGTTCCATCCAGGTGGCCTGCCCCACCACGCCGTCCACGGTCAGGCCGTATCTGCGCTGGAAGGCCCGCACGGCGTTGGCAGTAGCGGTGCCGTATACGCCATCCACCGTTACGGAGGGGATGGCGCTCTCGTACTGCGCCAGGGTGTTCAGCCAGAACTGCACCTGTTCTACCGCGCTGCCGGTGGAGCCGGTGCGCAGCACCGTCCCGTTCCAGGTGCCGTTGGACAGGGCGCCGCTGGCGGTCTCGCCCTCGCTGGTCAGCTCGGCAAGATCCTTGACCGATACATAGATGTAGCTGATCTTGTACCAGGTCTGCCGCCCCACTACGCCATCGGCGGTCAGGTTGAACTGCTTCTGGAAGGCCCGCACCGTGGCGGCCATCCGACTGCCGAACACACCATCCACTGTCAATTTGCCCAGGAAGGGGTAGTCCTTGGTGATGCGGTTCAGCTGCCGCTGCAGGGTGAACACCGCCGCGCCGCGGCTGCCCTGCCGCAGCGGGGTGCCGGGGTAGCTCTGGGGGATGGACTGGATGTTCCGGCAGCGCACGATCTCGATGCTGCTGCCGTAGTAGTAGCGCAGGATCTGCAGGGCGCTGCGCCCCTGCTCGGCCAGTTTTACGGTGCCCCACTGCTTTAACCCGGGGCAGGTGACCGACTTGCCATCGCAGTATTCAGAATAATAGGGATTTACCGTGCCGTGCTTGCGCAGGTAGGTGTTGAAGATATCGTCCGTGATACGCACCATCACATCAAATACCGTGCGCCCGTGGACGTAATACTGGTCGTAGCTGGTAGAGTTTGTAATGTTGAAGGTATAGCCCTTGCTGGGGTACCACTCGGTATAGATGCGGTTGAGCGCCAGCGAGATCTGGCAGTGGATGTTGGCGCGCAGGGCCTGCTCCGGCCAGGTAGAGCAGCACAAACCAAAAAGACAGAAGCAGCCTGTACTCTGTACAAAGAACTGGCGCAAAAACAGAGACCCGGAACCCTTTTGCGCCATTCTGGCTCCGAAAAGGTTCCGGGTCTTGTGTATCATTTTTTCAGGACGCTATTTTGCAACGGCCCCTGCCACATCGATTGGCTTTGCGATATGACCATCATGCAGAGCAAGATCCCTTTTTTGTGGTTCTCAGATGCATTGGCAGCCATGGCAGCAGGGATGGATGCTTTAACGCATGTATTTTTCCATATCGAGTTTGTTTTCTGATTTTGCAACGATCAAGGATGCTGATACATCACCCAGGCTGTTACTCATTGCACGCATCATGCCCAGCAGGGAATCCAGGCCCATAACCAGTCCGATCCCTGCAATCGGGACGTTTAACTGCGTCAGAAGCACAGACAGGCATACAAGCCCGGCCCCCGGAACGCCCGGTGCGCCGACTGAAAGAATAAACACGGAGAAGAACATAGACAGCATCATGCCGCCGCTGATATCAACACCAAAAACTCTTGCCAGTGCCATGCCGAATATCACCAGATAGATACAGGTTCCATCCATGTTTACCGTTGCACCCAAAGGAATGGACAAAGAATAGATCTTTTTGGAGATGCCCAGTTTCTCATCGCAGGCCTTCATATTCACGATGATCGCGGCATTGCTGGAAGCCATACCAAACACCTGCAGCATCGTGGGGCTGTACTTTTTTAAAAATGGCAGCGGGTTTAAACGGCTGATCACAATAAGCAGCAGGCAGTATACCCCCATCATCGCCACGATTCCCACTGCAAAAGTGCCGAGCATTGCCAGCATGGATAAGAGTACATCCGGCCCTGTCTTTAAGATCACGGACAACACAGAAGAAAAGGTTGCGATCGGGATGAACCGCACCAGCATCACGGTGATCTTGAGAAACAGGCTGTTGCAGGCCTCAAAGATATCTTTCAGCAGCTTGAAATGCTCTCCGGTTTTTTCTAATGCGATCCCGATCAGAATGGCCATAAAGATCAGCTGCATCATATTTGAGTCCAAAAACGGTTTTACAAAGTTTGCCGGTACGATCCCCACGATGGTATCCTTGATCGAAATGCTTACATCCGAAACGGCTACGGTTGCCGCATCCTCGGCCAACTTTGCCGCAAGCCCCGGATCGCCCGGCTTCAACAGTTCAAATACACCGGTTGCCACAAGAATTGCCAGAACCGTTGTAAGCAGATAAAAACCCATGACCTTTCCGCCAATGCGTCCGGCTTCTTTCAGATCTCCAAACTGCGAAATGCAACACGTAATAGAGAAAAATACCACCGGAGCAACGATCATCTTCAATGCATTCAAAAACATTGTGCTGATAGAGGTAAATACAGTATTATTCAGTGCTTCATTTACGCCGGAAGGCACAAACACCTTCATCAGTACACCGAGGATGATCGCAGCCAGCAGGGCCAGCATTGTATGTAATACCATGGCATGGGGATTCTTCTGCACCGTGATCTCCACCATGTTCACGTTATTTTTGTTCTTATAGTGCAGCTTTTCTTCATTTGCTTTGAGAAGAAGATCTCGGATGATGTTTTCTTCCTTCTCCTGCGCCGTCTGGAGATCATCGTTTTCCTGGTCCAGCACCTCTTCGATGGTATGCCCACAAATAAATTGGAACTTTTCACCCCTGAGGGAGATATCTACAGATACTCTGCCAAATCTTTTATTAAGGACAATGCATATTTTTTCAGCAGGGTCTTTTGCATGATCCATCAACCGCAGCAATACTTCTTCTACTAAAAGCATTGTCTTGGTGGTCTGCTTTTTCTCCAGGTCAAATGCTTGCAGACCTTCCCGGATAAAGTCCATGCCGGTTTCTGTGTTTTTCTGTTCTACCAATATTTTCTTTCTCATAGCCTCACGGTCCTCCTTCCTGCGGATACGAAAAAACGTTGCGGATCCCGCAGAGCAAACGTTATTCACAGTATAGCATTTCTGCAAAAAATATTCTAGAGATAAAAAATATGTAAGGCACTTTTTTACCCCTCAAAAGTGCCTTACATCATCAAGTATTTCTGGTATAACATGGCTCTGCCGTTATATTCTATAGGGCAGAAAGCGATTTTATGAGGAAAAGCCATGGGCCGGGATCCTGGTAGTTGCACAGCATCCCGCAAATGTGCCTACAGACCGTATTTGCAGAGCTGGAGCTATTCTGCGTTCTCCGGGGTCTGCTCTGCAGGCTTTATGGTCTTGACCCGCAGGGCAAAGTACAGCAGATGGCAGACCCACACCACGGCGATGCAGACCCTGCCGATGGGCGCATTTTTCATGCAAAGAAAGCCGATGGCCATAACAGCGGTGACCATTGCAATGATCCTGCATTTTGTTCCGGCTGTCATGGCTTTTTTCTGGACAAAGCTGTCCAGATGCTTTTTATATAAGTTGGTACCTACGAACCAATCATGCAGTTTTTGGGAGCTTTTTGCAAAACAGAGCAGGGTCGCCATGTAGAAGGGGACAGTGGGCAGAATGGGAAGCAGGATCCCCACAGTGCCAAGGACCATGCAAAGAAAGCCCAGTACGATCCAAAATGCTTTTAATAGTTTTTTCATCATCTTCTCCTGTTGATCTTTTGTGTTGCTGCCGATACAGAGGATCTCTCCGGATGTTAGCAATGACTAACTTTTGACGCTTTGAAAAGCCGCCCGCTGGCGACTTTTCTGGAGAGATAATACGATATTCCGGAAACTTTGTCAAGATGTATTTGCGGAGCGGTGCGCCTGTTACCCGTATATTTTCCCAACGATCTTTCCGTGCACCGCCCGATGCCGGAGCTTCCTCCAGTAACAATGACGACCTTGTTGTTTTCTCCTGCCATGATTTTCCTCCTGAAAAAGTAGATTTGATTAAAGTATACTGCATCGCAAGACTGCTGTCTATCAAGACTGCTGTCTATATTGCTATCCGAACTGTCCCACGGTTCACGCATGAATAAGTTTATAGCGCATTGACCGTGTTTGCACCTGCAGGGGGCATTTTGCGTGAGAGACTTTTCTGCGGGGAGAAAGCATGGTATACTGAACACAAGACGCGAAAACCGATCAAAGAAAGAAGAGGACTGTAAAAAATGAATATCGAAGAACGGGCAGCACAAGCTGCTGCATGGAAAGCTGCCGGGCAGTGCAACTGTGCACAGGCGGTACTGAAAGCATTTGAGGACAAGCTGCCGGTGGAGGCCGACACCCTGATGAAGCTGGGCGCAGGCTATGCCGCCGGCATGGGCTGCATGGAAAGCACCTGCGGCGCGCTGATCGGCGCTGTGATGGTGGCAGGCGTTGCTACGGACGGCAAGGGCACACCCCGTATTTCCAAGACGCTGCTGCAAAACTTTCAGGAAAAGTGCGGTGCCACTCTCTGCAAAGAATTGAAGGGCCTGGAGACCGGTGCGCCGCTGTGCCCCTGCCCGGAGTGCGTCCGCAACGCAGTGCTGGCATTGGGCGAAGTGCTGGGAGCATAAGATGAAGAGGATCCTGTTTATTTGCCACGGCAATATCTGCCGCAGCCCGATGGCGGAATTTGTGATGAAGGACCTGGTGGAAAAGGCCGGGCTTTCCGCGCAGTTTGAAATCGCCTCGGCGGCTACAAGCACGGAGGAGATCGGCAACCCGGTCTATCCGCCCGCTCGGCGCAAGCTGGCGGAGCACGGTATCTCCTGCGCGGGCAAGACCGCCCGGCAGATGACCCGGCGGGACTACGAGAACTATGACTATCTCATCGCGATGGACCACAACAATCTGCGGAATATGACCCGCTTTGTGGGCAGCGACCCCGACCACAAGGTGTCACTGCTGATGGATCACACCCGCTGTCCTGGCGATGTGGCGGATCCGTGGTATACCGGGGATTTTGAGGCCACATGGCAGGATGTGCTGGAGGGCTGCACGGCCCTGCTGGAAGAGCTGCGATAAAAGGGAAATGGAGGATAGTTCTATGGGTTACGGATGGGCGACGACTTTTACTGTGGGAGCATGGCTTGTCGGCGGCTTCCTTGATGGACTTATAGGTTCTGATGCCCTTGGGCTGAACACTCTGTTTGCAATTATTGCAATGGGCTGCTGCATCATGAAATTTATAAAGGACGGCGGCACTCGATAATCAAACCTTATTACATTCTCTGCGGGCAGCCACAAAACGGTTGTCCGCTATTTTTATACCCTGAAATCTGAAAAGAAGGGACACTTTTCGCGCCCTGGAGGCGTGGCAGTATACTTCCGGCTGAAAAGTTCTGATTTCCGGCGGCCGGAAATAGACTGCAATGACGCACATCACAACCAGGTGGACTGAAAAGGGGGATCCTATGAAGAAAACGCTGTTTATCCTGCACGAAAAATTTCGTTCCGAGACCAGCCAGCAGCGCAAAGAACAGTTTCAGAAGGAATTTGAACGATACATCCTGGATAGACTTTCTACTGCCGATCCGTCAGAAGCCCATGTCTGAGGGGGCATCCTTGCAGCGAAAGGTGGAATGCGGCATGTTGACGATGGACGATCCTGCACAAAAAGAAAGGTGCAGATCATGAAAGCAGCAATTTATTGCCGCCTGAGCAAAGAAGATGAAAGCAAAACCGGTGAATCGGAAAGCATCCAGAACCAGAAATCCATGCTGATCCAGTACGCCATGGAGAAGGGCTTTGAACTTTATCAGATCTATTCGGATGAGGATTACTCCGGTATCGACCGGAACCGTCCGGCGTTCCATGAGATGATACAGGCTGCCAGCGAACATAAGTTTGATGTGGTGCTGGCAAAGACCCAGTCCCGCTTTACCCGTGATATGGAGCTGGTGGAAAAATATCTGCACGGAAAGTTCATCGAGTGGGGCGTCCGCTTTATCGCTGTGGTGGACCATGTGGATACCAACGATACCGCCAACAAAAAATCCCGGCAGATCAACGGCCTGATCAACGAGTGGTATCTGGAGGATCTGTCCGTCAATGTCCGCTCGGTGCTGGACCACAAGCGGAAGGAAGGACAGTACATCGCTTCCTTTGCGCTGTATGGGTATCAGAAGGATCCGGCAGTGAAGGGGAGGCTCCAAATCGACCCGGCGGCAGCGGAGGTAGTAAAGCGGATCTACGCCATGGCCCTCCGTGGCGCAGGAGCCAACAAAATCGCACGGATCCTGAATGAGGAGGGGGTGCCAAGCCCCACGGCGTACAAGCAGCAGCATGGGGACTGCTACCGCCTTACCCGGAGAACGCCCTATCAGGCGCTGTGGAGCAGCGGGACCATCTACCAGATGCTGCACAACCAGACCTATACAGGGGATCTGGTGCAGGGGCGGCACAAAAAGGTGAGCTACAAGTCCAAGCGGACGGTTTGGCTCCCCAAGTCCCAGTGGATCGTGGTGGAGAACACCCACGAAGCCATCATCGACAAGGACACCTACGACACCGTGCAGCGGATGCTGCAGGGCCGCACCCGCAGCGGTGCCGGCGGCAGGATCCACCCCTTGGCACGGAAAGTAGTGTGCGGCTGCTGCGGCTGCATTATGGAGCAGACCGGCCGCCCGTCCCGGGCAGACGGCACCCGTGTCCACTACGTTCGCTGCCGGATGCACCAGCGTGCGCCGGAACGGTGCGGGAACAAGACCTGCACCAACCTGGACGATTTGCAGGAGCTGGTGCTCCGGCGCATCCGGGAATACGTAGAGGACTACTTCGACCCGGAAAAGGTGGAGCTGCCCGAACAGGGCGACCCGGTGCGGCAGCGGGAGCAGGCGGAGCGCAGCGAGCTGAAACGGCTGAAAAGCGAGGTGGAGCGGCGGCGCAAAGCCATGCAGGAGCTGTATCTGGATAAGGTGTCGGGCCTTATTGATGCCGTCCAGTTTTCTGAGATGAACCAGACATTTCTGGAAGAAGTAAAAGCGGCAGAAACCCGCATTTGTACTTTGGAAGCAGAACTGGAACAACAGGCGGAAACCGGCGTGGTTCACACGCAGATGCAGCGTGTCCGCGAACTGGCGCAGGTTCCGCATCTGCCCCGCGAACTTGTTGTGCTGCTGATCCATCGTGTTGTCGTCTGCCCCAAAGATCCGCTTACCGGAGAGCAAAAAATCACGATCGAATGGAATTTCTGAGGGGGGCAGAACGCTCGATCCGTTGGGGCGTTTTCGTCAGCCCAGGTAGGATACACCTCGCTGGAAGCAACGTTGGCGATATAATCCCGGAAGGATACGGTCACATTGCGGGCGGCAGCGGCGGGTCTGCCAAGATGCACCGTGATGTTTTTAGGGATGATGACCTGATCCAGCACCCGGGGCGTGCAGTTTTCCCGCGGCTGCGGGCCGCTGCCGTTGCTGCCGGCAAACAGGGCGTGGGGCGGGATGACGATGGGCGGGTTCGGGATGTCCCGGCCTTCCTCGGTAACGGGCAGCATCTCAGGCTGCGCCAGGGTGACCTGCCCGGCAAAGATCTGCACCCCTTCAATGCGCACGGTGCGGTAGCCGGGCCGGGCAGCGGTAAGGCTGACGATGGCATAGGGGCGCGTTGTGGTGTTGTTCTCGTCCAGCGAGAGGGCGCAGGCAGGGGCTTCGATAGGGATATCTGCGATGCGGCCCTCGCGGTCGGTGATGTGATGCAGGGTAAATCCATCCCCGCGCACCGTAACGGTCACCCCTTCCACAGGGGCGGACTGGCGGGCCGCAAAGGTCTGGATGCGGAGGGTGCCGGTGTTTTTCATGGATATGCTCTCCTTTGCTGGTAAAAGTCTGCTTCTGTCTTAGCGTATTCCGGCAGGGGCCGGGGCGTGAATAGGGCTTTCTTTTTTTGGTGCAGGAGAGTATACTGGAACCAACAGGCCCCAGAAGCTGCTGCGCAGGCGGCCCGTGCTGTAGGGCACGGTTTTGTGGGGCTGCGATAAGAAGGACAAAGGAGAGAGCAAAAATGCAGGCAACCATTCATAACGAATACCTGACCCTGACCGTGGATACCTATGGTGCGGAAGCAGTCAGCCTGAAAAACGCTGCAGGCGAGGAGATGCTCTGGCAGGCCGACCCGGCCGTCTGGAAGCGCCATGCCCCCATTCTGTTCCCCTGGACCGGCAAGCTGGTTGGCGGCACCTTTGAAGCCAAGGGCAAAAGCTGGAAGGGCGGCCAGCATGGCTTTGCCCGGGATGTGGAGCACACCCTGCTGCGGGCAGAAGGGGATACCATCCAGCTGGAGCTGCGTGCGGACGATGCCATCAAGGCAGAGCGCTTCCCCTATGATTTTGTGCTTACCAGTACCTTCCGTCTGGAGGGCAGAACGGTGCATCACACCCTGCAGGTAACGAACCCCGGCACCGAGGAGCTGCGCTTTGGCATCGGCTATCATCCGGCATTCAACATCCCGTTCGATGCAGCGCACACCACCACCGACTACGAGTTCCGGTTCGACCAGCCGGAAAGCCCGCTGGTCATCGATGCCAGCCCGAACGGCCTGCTCAGCGGAAGGTGCTTTTACAAGTACAAAAATACGCAGGCCATCCAGCTGACGGATGATCTGTTTGCAGATGACAGCATCTGCATGGCAGGGCTGCGCACAAAGACCCTTGGCATCTATGAAAAGGATACCGGGCGCTCCATCCACTGCAATATCGAGGGCTATCCCTATACCCTCATCTGGTCGGCAGCCGCAAAGCCGGTGCGCTTTGTGTGCATCGAGCCGTGGCAGAGCCTGCCGGCAGCGGAGACCGACCCCCAGGCATGGGAGCAGCGCGCTGCTGCCGCCTGCCTTGCCCCGGGCGAAAGCTGGCAGACCACCCTGAGCACGACCTTTGACCGGTAAGACCCGCCCTGCACCTGCGCAAGATGCGCGCGTAAAAACTACCTGCAGCAGCCGGAAAAAACCATCCGGAACATTTGCTGCGGGTAGTTTTGGCTTTAGGGGGTGCGTTTGCCCCGGGGCAAAGTGCAAAAATAGTGCCTATCAAGGCGGCATGGTTGCGATATGCAGTTTGCAGATGCTGCCCCTGCATAAAAAAACATAAACTGCCATAAAAGGAAATTCTTTTCTTTTGCAGTATTTCGTGGTATTCTGTATAGACGACAGGGGAGAACGGCCTGCAGATGTACTGGCAGCATCTGCGGGCTGCCTGTTGCGCACAGAACAAAACGGAGATAAAGGGGATGAATGTCATGGGCGAATTTGCCTTTCAGACACTGAGGGAAAGTATTACATCCGCAATACGGGCCAAGATCCTGACCGGGGAGCTGCAGCCGGGCGCAAGGCTGACTGAACAGAAGCTGGCGGAGGAGTTTGGCTCCAGCCGCGCACCCATCCGGGAAGCGCTGCGGCAGCTCGAGCAGGAGGGCATGGTGGATTATTCGCGCAATGTGGGCTGCTCGGTGCGCATGGTGCATCCGGAGGATGCGTACGAGATCTATCTGCTGCGCGCCAACCTGGAAATGACGGCGCTGCAGTATTTTAACTGTCAGTTCCCGGAGGAGGATCTGTGCGCGATGCGCCAGATCCTGGAGGACATGCGGCATGTCCGGCAGGGCAACCTTGCGCAGATCGTGGAAAACGACAACCGTTTCCACCGGGTCATCGTACAGCGGGCAGGCCTGCCCCGGCTGCTGAAATTCTGGAACGATCTGAACTACGGCAACCTGATCGCCGGGGCAAAAAGCGGCCCGTACCACGATGTGCTGGCCGAACGCCAGAACGGGATCCATACCGCACTTTTTAATGTGCTGCAAAGCCGCGATACCGAGGCCGCCTGCCGCGCTATCTATGCCCATTATATGGAACCGATGGAAAGGATGCGGCAGGCCAACGGGAACATGGAAGCAATGGAAACTGCAAAATAAACAAAATTTGGCTGACCCGCTAAATTCCGGACGGACATTTCGTTTAAATTGCAGATTGTCTACAATCTGCAATTATGCTATACTGTCAAAGTGACTGAGCGAGCGCTGCGGTATTTTATCGCAATTTTCACAAAAGATGCCTGCACGGCGGTGCGCGCAGCATCTTACAGCGGTTTTACGCAGCGTGGAAAAAGAAAGAGAGGAAATGTCCGCATGTCAAAAAAAGAACAGGCCACAAAGATCTCGTGGCTTACCCTGGCCTTTATGGCCTTCTCCACGGTCTGGGGCTTCGGCAACATTACCAACGGCTTTGTGTACTTCAACGGTCCGCAGGTCATTTTTAGTTGGATCTTCATGTTTGCCCTCTACTTTATCCCCTATGCCCTGATGGTGGGCGAGCTTGGCTCTGCCTTTAAAAACGAGGGCGGCGGTGTCAGCTCCTGGCTGCACCAGACCACCAACGCCAAACTGGCCTACTATGCAGGCTGGACCTACTGGGCCTGCCACATCACCTACATCGCCAGCAAGGGCAGCGGCTTTTTAAAGGCGCTGAGCTGGGCCATCTTCCGCAATGCGGAGACCTACGATTCCTTCCCCACCCGCTACATCCAGCTGGCTACCTTCGTTATCCTGCTGGTGGGCTGCTACATTGCCAGCCTGGGCCTGAACCCGCTGAAAAAGCTGCTTACCGCCGCCGGCACCTGCACCTTTGTCATGTCGCTGCTGTACATCGTGATGATGTTTGCCGCACCGGCCATCAACCCCACGGCAGAATACGTGCACGCAAACCTGAGTTTCAGCAGCCTGATCCCCAACTTCAACGTTACCTACTTTACTTCTCTGTCCATCCTGGTGTTTGCCGTGGGCGGCTGTGAGAAGATCTCTCCCTATGTCAATAAGGTGGAAAATCCCAGCAGGGGCTTCCCCCGCGGCATGATCGCGCTGGCGGGCATGGTGGTGGCCTGCGCCATCCTGGGCACCCTGGCCATGAGCCGGATGTTCGACCCCGCCGTTATCAATGCAAGCACCCAGAGCTTTAACGCCTATGCGGCCAACAGCTCCTACTGGGCGTTCCAGAAGCTGGGCCAGTATTACCATGTGGGCGATCTGTTCATGATCATCTACGCGCTGTGCAACGTCATCAGCCAGTTTGCCGTATTGATCCTGAGCATCGATGCACCGCTGCGTATGCTGCTGGACAACGAGCACACCAAGCAGTTCATCCCCCAGGGCCTGCACAAGGTCAACGCCCACGGCGTGCACAGCAACGGCATCAAGATGGTGGCCGTGCTGTCCGGCTCCATCATCCTGGCACAGTCCTTTGTGCCCGGTGCCGCTGCCGTTCTGCGCCAGCTGACCAAACTGAACTCTGTCTGTATGCCCATGCGCTATCTGTGGGTGTTTGCCGCCTACATCGCTCTGCGCAACGCCTACGATACCATCCCCGCAGAATACCGCTTTGTCAAGAACCAGGCCGTGGCCAAGTTCTTTGGCGGCTGGTGTTTTGCCGTTACCGCCGTGTGCTGCGTGCTGGGCATGTACGACAAGGACCCCTTTACCTTTGCACTGAACGTCATCACCCCGGTGGTGCTGACCGTTCTGGGCCTGATCCTGCCCGCCATCGCAAAGCGTGAGCAGGCTGCGGCCAAACAGAAATAATGTTTATCCAGAAGGGCCGGTCAGCACTGACCGGCTCTTTTCTCAGGAAACAAGGAGGTTTAAATTATGATCGCAAACGAGATCCGTGAAATGCTGTCCTTCATCGATGGCAACCCCACCGCATACCACACCACCGCCGCCGTACGGGATATCCTGCTGCAGGAGGGCTTCTCAGAGCTGCTGGAAAGCCGCAGGTGGGCGCTGGAACCGGGCAGGGACTACTTTGTCTGCCGCAACGGCTCCAGCATCATCGCCTTCCGCGTGGGCAGCCAGCTGGAGAACTACAGCTTCAACGTTGCTGCTGCCCATACGGATTCGCCCTGCTTCCGCATCAAGGAAAATGCCGAGATCCATGTGGGGCAGAAGTACACCAAGCTGAACACCGAGGGCTACGGCGGCATGATCTGTGCCACCTGGATGGACCGTCCGCTGTCGGTGGCGGGCCGTGTGCTGGTGCAGGAGAACGGTGCCATCGTTTCCCGTCTGGTGGCGCTGGACCGCGACCTGCTGATGATCCCCAGTGTGGCCATCCACATGAACCGCGAGGTCAACGATAAGGCATCCTTCAACAAGCAGGTGGATATGCTGCCGCTGCTGGGCGGCGCCTGCGAGGAAGGCGCGCTGAAAAAGCTGATCGCTGAGGAACTGCACATTGCCCCGGAGCAGATCCTGGGCAGCGACCTGTTCCTCTATGTCCGCGAAAAGCCCTCCGTCTGGGGCTGCAATGAGGAGTTCATCTCCTGCGGTCGTCTGGATGATCAGCAGTGCGTGTACGGTATCCTGAAAGGCCTGCTGGGAGGCAAAAATGCCCAGTCCATCGGCGTGGCAGCCTTTTTTGATAACGAGGAGGTCGGCTCCGGCACAAAGCAGGGCGCTGCTTCCACCTTCCTGTACGATGTGCTCCACCGCATTGCCCGGAGCCTGGGCGGCAGCGATGAGGACTTCCACCGTGCCGTGGCATCCAGCTTTATGGTCAGCGCCGACAATGCCCATGCCGTGCACCCGAACCACCCGGAGCACACCGATGTGAACAACTGCACCTACATGAACGAGGGCGTTGTCATCAAGACCCATGCCGGGCAGAAGTACACCAGCGATGGCATGAGCGTTGCCGCCGCAAAGGAACTGGCGGCCCGTGCCGGTGTGCCGCTGCAGTATTTTGCAAACCGCTCCGATAAGGTGGGCGGCAGCACCCTGGGCAACCTGGCAATGGCACAGGTATCTATGAACTGTGTGGATATCGGCCTGCCGCAGCTGGCAATGCACTCCTGCTACGAAACCGCCGGCACGCAGGACACGCTCTCCCTCATCCGGCTGATGCAGGAGTTCTACAGCAGCCACTTTGAGGAAACTGCCTTTGGCACCCTTGCCATCAGCAAGTAAGAGCACCGCGTAAAAAGAAAGGCTTTTGCGCGGGCAAATGTTCAGCTGAAAGAGCAGCATCTGCAACCAAAGATCCGCTGATGTTCCGGAACGCCGGAAGCGGAGGCTGCAGATGCTTTTTTATGCGCCTGCATCTTTTCTGCTGCGGCGAAACATGGTAAAATAGAGCAGGACTGCCCGCAGCTGCGTGCTGGGGCGCAAGCAAAAGGAAGGAACGGTACGACACAGATGGCGATCAGACTGATCTGCAGCGATATTGACGGCACACTGCTGCAATACGGAAAAAAGGAACTGGAAGGCGAGATCTTTGCACAGATCCGGGAGCTGCACCGGCGCGGCATCCTGTTCTGCCCGGCATCCGGGCGGCAGTATACCAGCCTGCGCAGGCTTTTTGCACCGGTAGCGGAGCACTGCGTGTTCCTTTGCGAAAACGGCGGCGTGATCTACAAGGATGAACAGTGCATCGCCAAAAATCCGATGCCCCGCGCCCTGGCGGAACAGATCGCCAATGATATGTGGACCCGCAGCGAAGGGCAGGGCGAGGTGATGCTCTCCGGCCAGAACACCGCCTACCTGATGGAGCGCGGGCTGGGGATGCTTGCGCGGGTGCAGTTTGTGGGCAACCACTACAAGTGCATCCAAAGCCCTTCCGAGGTGCCGGAGGAGATCACCAAGGTATCGGTGTACCTGCACGAGGGTGTGGAAAACTATGTGGAGCGCTTTGTGCCCCGCTGGAAGCAGGCCAACTGCGCGGTGGCGGGGCCGTTCTGGATCGATACGACATTTGCCAACAAGGGCATCGGCGTAAAGTCCATCTGCAGCACTCTGGGCATCGACCCGGCACAGGTCATGGCATTTGGCGATAATTACAATGATGAGGCCATGCTGGATACGGTGGGCGTGCCTTACATCATGGACAGCGCAGCCACCCCGCTGCGGGCGAAATACCCGCACCATACCGCCCGCCCCGAGGATGTACTGCGGGTGTTCCTGGAACAGGTACAGCACGGCTGATGCCGGGATGCACCGGAAAAATTGCGGGAAAGGAAACAGGCAGATGGAGCGCAGGGAGATCGAACAGTATATCTTTGATACATACAGCGTGGAGCCGGACTATCCGTGGATGGATACGCCGGAATCAGCGGTGTTCCGCCATGCCGGCAACCGCAAATGGTTTGCGCTGGTCACTACGGTGTCCAAAAGCAAGCTGGGGCTGCAGGAGCAGGCGCCGCTGGATATCGTGAACTTGAAGTGTGACCCCATCCTGATCGGCTCGCTGCGGATGGAGCGCGGCTTTTTTCCGGCTTACCATATGAACAAGGATAAATGGATCACGGCGGCGCTGGATGGCAGCGCACCGGACGATACCATAAAGATGCTTTTGGAGATGAGCTACCAAGCAACTGCACCGAAGCACCGCCGCAAAAAATGAAAAAAGCATGTGTCATGCAGATCCATCGTGGATCACAGGACACATGCTTTT
This sequence comes from uncultured Faecalibacterium sp., assembly GCA_934553285.1. Taxonomy (GTDB): domain Bacteria; phylum Bacillota; class Clostridia; order Oscillospirales; family Ruminococcaceae; genus Faecalibacterium. The sequence continues at coordinate 16,304 of CAKTFD010000040.1, forward strand.
TTGCTTTGATTTTACGGCAGACGCCGTGCCGGAGGGGATAAAGGCTGCTTAGTAAGCAACGCCCCAGTAGACCATGGTCTTGGCGGGCTTACCGCAGCAGGGGCAGACATCGCTGAGCTGCTCCTGCGCAAAGGGCATGCAGCGGCTGGACAGGCCAGCTTCTTCCTTCATCTTCATCTCGCAGGCCAGGTCGCCGCACCACATGGTCTTGATATAGCCGGTGTTGGCCTTAGCCAGCGCCTTGACCTCGTCCATGGTGGTGGCAGCCCAGGTGCGCTTTTCGCGGTTTTCCAGCGCACGCTGGTACAGGTCCTTGCGCAGGGCTTCCAGCTGGGCGGGGATCGCGGTCTCCAGCTCGTCCAGGCTCACAAAGATCTTTTCGCGGGTGTCGCGGCGCACCAGCACACACTGGTTCTTTTCCAGGTCTTTGGGGCCGATCTCCAGGCGCAGGGGCACACCCTTCATCTCCCACTGGGCAAACTTCCAGCCGGGGGCGTTGTCGCTGTCGTCCAGCTTTACGCGGGCGTACTTGCTGATCTTTTCAGCCAGCTCGGCAGCCTTCTCGGAGACACCGGGCTTGTGGGCGGCAATAGGCACCACGACCACCTGGATGGGGGCGATGGCCGGGGGCAGGATCAGGCCGTCGTCATCGCCGTGGGTCATGATGATGGCACCCACCAGACGGGTGGAAACACCCCAGCTGGTCTGGTACGGATGATGCAGCTGGTTGTCGCGGCCGGTAAAGGTAACATCGTAAGCCTTGCTGAACTTGTCGCCAAAGTAGTGGCTGGTGCCGCTCTGCAGGGCCTTGCCGTCCTTCATCATGGCCTCGATGGTGTAGGTGGCCTCGGCACCGGCAAACTTCTCCTTGTCGGTCTTGCGGCCCTTTACCACCGGGATAGCCAGATCCTGCTCGCAGGTATCTGCATAGCAGTTCAGCTGCTGCTGGGTCTCAAACTCGGCCTCGGCAGCGGTCTCGTGGATGGTGTGGCCTTCCTGCCACCAGAACTCGCGGCTGCGCAGGAAGGGGCGGGTGGTCTTTTCCCAGCGCACCACGCTGCACCACTGGTTGTACTTCATGGGAAGCTCGCGGTAGCTGTGCAGCACGCGGGACCAGTGATCGCAGAACATGGTCTCGCTGGTGGGGCGCACAGCCAGGCGCTCCTCCAGCTTATCGGAGCCGCCCATCGTGACCCACGCCACCTCCGGCGCGAAACCATTGACAAGCTCTCCTTCCTTCTGCAGCAGGCTTTCCGGGATCAGCACGGGCATGGCCACGTTCTCATGGCCGGTGGCCTTGAACCGGGTATCCAGGTCCTTCTGGATCAGCTCCCAAATAGCCTGGCCGTAGGGGCGCAGGATGATGAAACCCTTTACGCTGGAGTATTCCACCAGCTCTGCCTTAACGCAGATGTCGGTGTACCACTGTGCAAAGTTTTCTTCCTGGCTGGTGATCGCCTGCACGAGCTTCTTGTTGTCTTTTGCCATTTTGTTTTATCCTCCCAAGGCCGTGCGCCAAACGCTGCGCGTTCCGCACGAACCATAATAAAGCCCCGCCTGCCTGCACGGCCGTGTGCCGCACTGCCAAAGGCGGGGCCTTTGCCTAAAGAATCAGTTCTGCGCGTGGCTGTCCACAAAGTTTACCACATCGCCTACGGTGCGCAGGGACTCGATGGCATCATCCGGTACCTCGATGCCAAACTCATCCTCCAAAGTCATCACCATATCCACGATATCCAGGCTGTCGGCCTCGAAATCGCTCATGATATCGCTCTCCGGGGTGATCTTGGCCGGGTCGATGTCCAGCTGCTCCGCCAGCAATGCGCGGATTTTTTCAAAAGTATCCATTCCTGTGGTCTCCTTTTTGCAGTTGTTTTGCATAC
>CAKTFD010000041.1 GCA_934553285.1 uncultured Faecalibacterium sp.
TTTGGTTACTTCTTCCATGTTAAGCGGCTTGGAAACATGGCCGTTCATGCCTGCGTCCAGAGATGCCTGAACATCCTCCGAAAAAGCATTTGCCGACAATGCAATGATCGGGATCTCTTCTGCATCCGGGCGGTCAGCGTACATTGCGCGGATCGCCTTTGCCGCCTGATGTCCGTCCATTTTGGGCATCATAATGTCCATCAGGATGACATCATAAGTGCCCGCCGGATGATCTGCAAACAGATCAACGGCTTCCTGTCCATCTGCTGCACGCGTTACTGTCATCCCCGAATCTTCCAACAGCAACGTGGCAAGTTCAGCGTTCAGATCATTATCTTCTGCCAGAAGCACCTTGATCCCTTTCAGGTCATTGTGCTGCACGGCCTGCTTTGTTTTTTCGACTTTCTCAGCACTTGTCAGTTCCATGGGGATCTCTACGGTAAAGGTCGTGCCGACGCCCTTTTGGCTGTCTACTGTGATCGTGCCGCCCATCAGTTCAACGTACTTCTTTGAGATGGCCATGCCCAGACCTGTGCCCTTATACTGCGTCCGTGCGCCATTTTCTTCCTGCGCAAATTCGTCAAAGAGTTTTTTCTGGAAATCCTCGCTCATACCGACACCGGTATCTTTGACCCGATAGCAAATCACGATGTGCTGCGCATCGGCTCCCGGACGGCTGCCTGCATCCAATCGGATGGTGCCGCCATCCTTGGTGAATTTCACGGCATTGTTCAGGATATTGACCAGAATTTCCCGGATACGGACAGGTTCCGTCATGACATAGGGATTTTGCAGCGGTTCACGGTGTACTTCAAAGTTCAGCTCCCGGTTCAGAAGCATCCCATTCGTGATCTCGATCGCACTATCTGTAACTGCGGTGATATCCGCAGGAACCGGAGAAAACTCCACCTTTCCACTCTCGATACGGCTCAGATCCAGCACATCATTCAGCAGTGCCAGCAGATGATCCGAACTGTCCTCGATCTTTTTCAGACAATTGTGCATTTCGGGCACAGAATCCTGATGCAATGCGATATTGGTGAAGCCGATGATGGCATTCATCGGGGTGCGGATGTCGTGGGACATATTGGAAAGGAATACGCTTTTGGCTTTGTTCGCTGCTTGCGCCTGCTCTGCAAGGGCAGTCATTTCTTTTGCTTTCTGCTGGGCTGCAAGCTGTAATTTTCTGCGTGTCCGCAAACGGTTCACGATAATGATCAAAGTGACCGCCATCCACGAGATAAACACGACGATGGCGACAGCCGCCACCGGATGCAGACGGATCATATCTGCAAAGGTCAGATCCGTTGCCTTATAAGTAGTGTACTGTGCCGCAAGGTCCTCGACAAGATTATCCGGCATTGCGTACATTGCTTTTGTCAGGATGCCTGCCAGCGCATGGTTTTCCGTGGAGGAGACCACCATGCGATAACTGTATGTAGGCTGTTCCAGCAGGGTGTAAGCCATTGTACCTGTCGTGTCGCTGTTGACGAACGCCTGCGCCATGTAATAGTAGACAAAGGCTGCATCTGCTTTGCCATCACGGACGGCTTCCATCATCTCATGACGGGTATCGCACATCAGTTTTTCCGCACCGGGTGCCAGTGTATCAGCAATCGACTTGGATGCCGTCTGATTGACTGTGGCAACAACCTTGATCTTCCCATCAAAATCTCTCCGCGTCACTCTTGCCATTCGCATCGTGATATAGGGCGCGGTCAATCCCCATTCTTTGGTCTCTGCATAATTATCTGTATCCAATCGTGCATCAATGCTGATGTCTACTGCTGCCTTATTGCTTTGATATTCAATATATTCATCTCTGGTCGCAGGAACAAGAAACTCATAGGAAAGCCCTGCATAGTCTGCTATCTTCCGAAAATAGTCCGGAAGGATACCCTTTACCTCGCCATTTTCTGTATAGGAGTAGGGATACCGGGTCGGGTCGCACAGGATATGAAGGGGATTTTCCTTGGAATATTGGGCAATGATGCGCTTTTCTTCTTCTGTGTACTCCAGATTTTTGCTATCGGAAATTTCGTAGTTTTTGTTATAGAGGGTCGTTTTCCAGTCACCCTCGGCAGCATTCATCTGATCGATCGCATAATTCACCTTGTTCAGAAGCTCCGTATTTCCTTTTTTGACGATCACATAAAAATCACTGCTGCCAAATTTTTCAAGGATGCGCTCATTGTTCGTTTTGCGCAGGGAACTGGTGACAATGGCATCGACCGTTCCATTCTGAAGAGCCTCTACCATCTCGTCCGTCGAATCGAAATAGATCGATCTATAAGTAAAGCCTTTGGTTCGTGCATACTCCGCAAATTCATCGTTCCGGGAGTTTCCGCGCAGGAGTGCAACACGCATCCCGTTGTAGGTACTATACTTTCCCTCAACGATGGCATGATTATCGCTGCGGACAGTCAGGATGCCATTGTTGGTTCCGATCGGACGGGAAAAATCAAACAATTCTTCCCGGTCAGGCGTTTTGCGGGCAGAAGTTACCATGTCGATCTCGCCGTCTACCAGCAGCTGCTGCATTTCTTCCCAGCTTTTGTCATAGCCAACGTATTCATAGTCCACATCCCAATAACGCGCCATCAAGCGGAGAAAATCGTAGCCATAACCGCTGCGGTTTCCATCCTCACCCATCATGTGATAGCCGTCCATTGCAAAAAAGCCAACCCTCACACGCTCATGCTGGCTTACGGTTTCTGCTGCACTTGCTGAAAGAGACAGCAATGCCGCCAGCAGAAGCACCGTGAGCCAAATTGCCAGATCCCTGCAAGTTCTGGCGCGCCTTGTAAGATTCATAACATGATCCCCTCTATTTTTATATCTCTGCCGCTGAAAAATAAAAAACGCTTTCAGGGCATGGCGAACCCATACCTGAAAGCGTTGTCTGACTTCATAAAGCGATATTTGCGGGCAACAGAAAACAGCAGGGCATTATAGGTGCTCTGCCGTCAGTATATCGCTGGGCATTCACCTTTGTCAACTCCTGTTTTGGGAAAACCTGCAAATCTGCTGACGATAGCAAAAACAGCAATTTCTTACTGGCAACTGGCTGACCCGGTGGGTCCCTATAGCTTTGCGTCGCCGACTTGCGCCGGGTTTGCCTATGAACTTTTACAGAAATTCTACCATAGAAACCAATCTTTGCCAAGATGCTTTTGAAGAAAAAAGCAAAAAATGTTTTATCGCAATTTTCAAAAATAGTGCCTATCAAAACGGCATATTTGCGATATGCAGTTTGCGGATGTTGCTTGTGCATTAAAAACGCAAACTGCTATAAAACCGCAAACCGAAGGGGGTGCCACACCATAACTACATAGCTGTGTAAAAGAGTATATGTACACCGCCTGCAGGCGGCAAAAAATCGGTCCGGCATAAATCCATGATCGTCTTAAGATTTACAATTCCAGCCGCATGGAGATCAGTTCTTGAAATCCTGCGTTCCGAGAGCGAGAACCTTTGGGGTTTCTGCCATATTCCACAAATCCTGCCATCTGGTACATGGAAATCGCTCTTGTGTTTTCTGCCACCACATCCAGTTCTAACTGCACATATCCGGCGGTTTTGGCGCATTGGATACAGGCTTCCATCAAGGCTCGCCCAATACCCAGACCCCAATAGTCTTTCAGGATACTGATGCCAAATTCGGCACGATGTGCCACTTTATACTGCGATCCGATGGCATCGATCCCGGCAGTTCCTGCTACTTTATCGTCCACAAAGGCGATCAGTTCGATCTCATTCGGACTGGCTGCTTTTTTCTCCAAGTAGCGGCTTTCCTGTTCTGCGTCAAAGTGATTTTCGTCGGGATAAGTCCGCAGATAATCGGTTTCTGCGTGTGTCAAATTAAAGTTTTCAAGCACGGCGCTTCCATCGGATGCTGCACCATTTCGGATGTGGACCGTCAGTCCTTTTGGCGTTAGGATCGTTTGATCGTATTTCATTTTTTCCTCCCGAATCCTTCAATCCGTCATACCGGCTAATTTCAAAAATTTCTTGTCCGACTGGATGCTCTGGGTCAGGAACCGACCATTCTGGAACAGGGCATAGGTAGTGACCGGTGCGGGCACATTCTGTGCCGTCTCTTTCTCTGTGATGTAGATGGCTTTGAACGGGATCCCATGTTCCTTTGCAGTTTCCTGCACCTTTGGCACCCAATAATAGGTGTAGGGACACTGGTCGGTATAGTAAAGGACAAAGCCCTCCTCGTCCACCTTGGGGTGCTTGGCGCAGGCCTTGAATTTTGGCGGCTGGGCACTCTCCACAAGAGGCATGTACATGAGATCGATCCCACAATCGGAGATGTCCGAGACCTTGAAGCCCTTATGGGTCAAAAACTTGGGGTCAGCGAGAAACTCCCGTTTACGCCCCTCTGCACACAGAATACAAACGCCGTTTTTGCCCTGCGCCTTGGCATCCCGAAGGCATTCTTCCAGCAGTTCGCTGGAATAGCCATGACCTTTCAGAGCGCCGGAGACCCACAGACAGTTGATAAAAAGCCAGCCTGCCGCATCAATGGGCACCCATGCGTTTTCTGCCGGGATGTACTCGATAAAGCACTTGCCCCGCTCTGCACTGCGGTAAAAAACAAGCCCCTCCTCAAAGCGCTGCTTGAGCCATTCCTTCTTGGCAAGGCTCTGTTTGCCGGACATGGCACAGCAGATATGTTCCTTGTCGATGTTTTCTTTGGTAACTCTGATATAGTCCATCGAAGTATCCCCCATATTCTTATGCCTTCTCCGGCACAGCGGCCTTTTCATTTTTGGCTGCGGCTTACCGCATCCGCCCATCGCCGCCCATCAGGGCGGTCATTTCCTCGATATAGTCCAGCGGGAACGGCGGAGAGCATAGCGGTTTCATGGCAATGCTCATGAGCTTCATGGGGTTGTCGTCTGCCGCCACCCGGTTGGAACTGAGTTTTCCGCAGCGTTTGCAGCGGTGGATGATGGCCCACTCGCCGCCTTTGCGTACCCAGACTGCCACCGGCTCCATGATGCCGCCGCAGTCGGAGGCACGGTCGCCGGGTTCTTCGTCCACATGAAGGCTGGACAGGCAGTTGGGGCAATGGTTGCGGTGGTCGCTCCCGGCATTTTGCGGGGTGCAGACCCGTCCGCAGACTTTGCAGGTAAAGGTGTCGTTGCAGGCGTGGGTCTTATAGTAACCTTTTTCAAAGGTCTTACGTTTATTTTTACGATTCATGGTATCGTCCTCCTGAAGATCTGTGTCTGTTCGTCCTCGGGAGGCGTGGCTTGTGGTATTTGCCAGACCTCCCGGTCAGCCCACAAGTCCCAGTGCAAATGTTGTATGTTTCAAAAAGTGCTCCTTTGATTATAACATTTATGGTGTTTTTTCTATTTCAGCATAAAATCAAAGATCCATTCATTTTTCACCTCCCTCGATGTTAAAGGTGCGGAAGAACAGCTTTACATGGGCGTCCAGCTTTGCAAGGCTTTCGGCTTCCCGTTCCGGCTGACGGTCGCAGACACTGAGCAGGGTGATGACCGGGGAAACGTACATCCATGCCAATGTATCCGGGTCCTCGTCCCGGATCTCACCGCCTGCGATCAGGGAACGGAAAATGCCTGCATGGTAAGCGATCATACGGTCCACATAGCGTTCCGAGAATAATGCTGCAAGCTCCGGGGAGCGGAACTGCTCCAGCGTCATCATCCGGCGGAACTGACTGACCTGCTTATCGTGCAAAGAATACAGAAAGATCTGCCGTACCTTGTCCGCAAGAGCCTGCTCCGGGATATGAGAAAACGTAGGGCAGTCCTGCTTTACATTCTGCACATGAATGTCGATCCTGCCCGTATCCTCTTCGTAGTGGGCAGCTGTTGATTCCACGATGGCATCAAAAATCGCCTGCTTGCTGGGGAAATGGTTGTACAGCGAGGGTGCCTTGATGCCTACTGCCTTTGCAATCTCGCCAACGCTGACCGCATCGTATCCTTTGGTCGAAAACAGTTCCAGAGATTTTTCCAGAATGCGCTGCTTGGTATCTTCCATTTTCCTTCGCCTTTCGCTAACTAATATTTGTTAGCTCTACTATAACCAAAAAAGTTCCCGTTGTCAAGAGGTTTTTATCGCACAGCAAAAATGAGATAGGCCATCCCCTTGCGGGGGAGCCTATCTCATTTTTCGTCAGGGCTGTTTTGCAGCAGCCTCTTGTTTATTTATTTTTGCTTCTGCTCCTTATCCACCACCTGGATCTTGCCCTTTTTCCACAGCACATAGGAGGTCAGGATGCCGATGGGCAGCATCACGATGATAAAGATGCCCACAAGCCCGCCCAGCACGGAACCGTAGCCTGCAAGGCGTGCGGCGAGGGAAAGAACCGTCATGATGATCAGCACCGGCAGCACGCCTTTTATGCCGCCCTTGACCACCTTGCTGCCGCTGGACGAGCTGGCGAACAGGCCCAGCGCCATGGAGCCGAACAGAGCCGGCAGCAGGTAGCCGGAGGCCGTCTTGACGGCGGGCAGCTCGAACACCGGGCTGATGAAGGAGGCACACACCGCTGCCAGCGTCAGGATGGCAACGGTCATCAGGGAAGAGACCGCAACGGCCACCGAGGCAATGGCCTCGCCCTCCGGGGTGTTGGGCTGCTTTTTGGTCAGGTTCATGGCGTTTGCCGCCACCGGGAGCTTCAGGTTCATGATGTTGCCGGTGATGAAGGCCAGATAGGCCGAGCAGCCCAGAATGGGGGTGTAGCTCAGCGCTTCCGAAAAGCCCACCGGGATGTAGATGAGCAGGATGGAAAAGGTGTTCACGTTGAACACCTCGCCCAGAGACGGGATGCTGTCATAGGCGGCCAGCACCACAAAGGGCAGCGCCACCATGTAAATGAGGGCGATCAGGGTGCCCACACGGCCCCAGCGGTGCGCCCAGCTCTGGAAGGAGTCCATTTTGGCCTCAGTCTTTGCTTTGCTCATGTCCGTTTCCCTCCTTAACCGAAAATCCGTACCCACGCCAGCGACGAGATCAGGCCGCCCAGCATGGAGAATGCCATCACGAAGTTGTTGAGCCATGCAAGGCCCGGGCGCTTTGCCAGCACGCCCACGCCAATGGCGATCACAAGACCGGTGATCATCACGGCGGCCTGCACATTGTCGGTGAACAGCAGGATGGGGATGTACACCGAGAACATCACCAGCATGAACACGCCGGACAGCACGTTCTTCCATGTGCTGCCGCCGTTTTCGGCTGCGGAGCGGTCCACGCTTTTGCACAGCTTTTTGCCCAGAGGCAGCAGGATCAGAAAACCGCTCAGCATGCCCACGCTCATCAGGATCATCACCACGCCGAACTGCCGTCCGGTGGCGCTTTCCAGCATTTCAGCGGAGGACGCATAGCCCAGCACCTGCGCAATGGAGCTGGAGATCATGGTCTCGTAGGACAGGGAGCCGATGACCGACAGCCGCCACCATGCCCACACGCTGCCCAGCACCGCAATGAGCACGAACAGACCCACCACGATGGAAAGGCTGGGCACAACGGAAAAAATCAGGCTGGACTTGATCACGTCGCTCAGTTCCTTGCGGGTGATGCCCAGCTCCAGACAGTGGTCGTAGGCCTTTTTGAGGTAGACCAGCGAGAATGCGGAAATATACAAAAGACCGCCGATGACCAGCGCCAGCAGCAGCGGACTCTGGATGATATCCTTCATGGTTGCCATAAAATGTCCTCCCTACAAATACAGAATGAACGAAAAAAGGCGGGTATTTTCTGCCCGCCGTCCTTGCGATACGGACAGGATACCGGAAAAAGCAGCATCTGTCAAATGAGTATGACTAAAGTGCGGACAACTTTTTGACCTATTTCCTGCGGGAGAAGCCTCAAAAAGACTTTACCATGTTAAGATAATAAAGTAATGACCATCAGTCACTTTTTATCCGTTGAAAATTGCATAAATTTTAAAGAATTTTTTTGTCGCTTTGCCAAAAACAGTGGGTGCGCTGCCCTTACAAAAGCCGGGGAACCTGCTATAAGGCTCCATGCATTATACCGTTTTTCTTGCATGCAAGGCTCCCCTATCCGTGATGGCCTTTCCGTTTTTTTGCAGATCACAACAAAAAATGAGATAGACGCCGCCCTTTCGGGGATGTCTATCTCATTTTTTCATTGGAGCTGTTTTGCAGCAGCCCCTTATTGGTTTATGCGCTCAGGAAGGCAGGCATCACTCCACGATGATGCTCTTGCCGGTCATCTCGGCCGGAACGGGCAGGCCGATGTAGGGCAGCATAGTGGGTGCGATATCGGCCAGGCAGCCGCCCTCGCGCAGCTTTACATCGCCGCAGCCAACTGCCACAAAGGGCACAACGTTGGTGGTATGGGCGGTAAAGGGGGTGCCGTCCGGGTTCATCATCTTTTCAGCGTTGCCGTGGTCAGCGGTGATAAAGGCGCAGCCGCCCGCGTTCAGCACAGCGGTGATCACCTGATCCACACAGGTATCCACAGCCTCCACAGCCTTGACGGCAGCCTCGAACACGCCGGTGTGGCCCACCATATCGCAGTTGGCGAAGTTCAGGATGACCACATCGTACTTGCCGCTCTCGATGCGCTTGACGCACTCGGCAGCCACCTCGGGGGCGCTCATCTCGGGTTTCAGGTCGTAGGTAGCCACCTTCGGGCTGGGGATGACACAGCGATCCTCGCCCTCGTAGGGGGCTTCCACGCCGCCGTTGAAGAAGAAGGTAACGTGTGCGTACTTCTCGGTCTCAGCAATGCGCAGCTGGGTCTTGCCGTTGGCAGACAGGTACTCGCCCAGGACGTTTTTCAGTTCCACCGGCGGGTAAGCAACTTCGCAGTTGGGCATGGTGGCATCGTACTCTGCCATGCAGACGTAGTGCACCTGCTTGCGGCCGCCGCGGCGCTCGAAGCCTGCAAAGGCATCATCGCAGAAGATGCGGGTCATCTGGCGGGCACGGTCGGGGCGGAAGTTCATGAAGATGACAGTATCGCCATCCTGCACGCGGCCGCCCTCGCAGGTGACGCAGGGCAGCACGAACTCATCGGTGGTGTCGGCTGCGTAGGAAGCCTCGATGGCCTCGGCAGCGTTGGCAGCATGCTCGCCCTCGCCGTAGACGAAGGCAGCGTAGGCCTTCTCTTCACGATCCCAGTTGTTATCGCGGTCCATGGCGTAGTAACGGCCGGAAACGCTGGCGATCTTGCCCACGCCCAGTTCATCCAGCTTGGCCTGCAGGTCTGCCAGGAAGCCCTTGCCGGCGTGGGGGTCGGTGTCGCGGCCATCGGTGATGCAGTGGAGGTAAACTTCCTTTGCACCCAGGTGCTTTGCCATTTCCAGCACGCCGAACCAGTGGTCGGCATGGCTATGCACGCCGCCGGTGCCCACCAGGCCCATCAGATGGATGGCCTTGCCGGCATCGATAGCAGCCTGCATATTTTTGACCAGCACAGGGTTTTTGAGCATCTCACCATCGCGGATGGACTTGGTGATAAGGGTCAGCTGCTGGTACACGATGCGGCCTGCGCCCATGTTGGTGTGGCCGACCTCGGAGTTGCCCATCTGGCCATCGGGCAGGCCGACAGCCATACCGGAAGCATCGATGGTGGTCATGGGATACTTTTCCATCAGGGCATCCAGATGGGGGGTGTTGGCCGCCACTACGGCGTTGCCAAAGGTCTCGTTCGGCACCCAGCCGAAGCCATCCATGATGCACAGAAGAACAGGTTTTTTGGACATAAGGTTGTATCTCCTTTATAGGTTTAAACAAATAGCGCCCGGCTCAGCGCTGGAAAATACGGCGCAGCCGGGCGCTGGGAAAACAGGGTTTAAGGGTCAGGCTCAGCCCTTGGTGGCTGCGTTGACGATGACTGCAAAGTCCGGAGCCTTCAGGGATGCGCCGCCGATCAGGCCGCCGTCCACATCCTTCTTGCTCAGCAGTTCCTCGCAGTTCTTGGCGTTCATGCTGCCGCCGTACTGCACGGTGGTAGCCTCGGCAACAGCCTCGCCGTACACCTCGCCGATGACCTTGCGGATCTGGGCGCAGACTTCCTGTGCCTGGTCGGCGGTAGCGGTCTTGCCGGTGCCGATGGCCCAGACAGGCTCGTAGGCGATGACAACATTTGCCATCTGCTCGGCAGTTACGTCACGCAGGGCGATCTTGGTCTGCATACGAACCAGCTCCTCGGTAACGTTCTCCTCGCGCTGCTGCAGGCTCTCGCCCACGCAGAGGATGACTTTCAGGCCTGCGTTCAGGGCTGCCAGGGTGCGCTTGTTAACAGTCTGGTCGGTCTCTGCAAAATACTGGCGGCGCTCAGAGTGGCCAACGATGACGTACTCCACGCCCAGGTCGAGCAGCATATCGGCGCTGATCTCGCCGGTAAACGCACCGGACTTTTCAAAGTGGACGTTCTCCGCGCCAACATGGATGTTGGTGCCCTTGGTCTTTTCCACAGCGGTGACCAGGTCGGTATACGGCGTGCAGATGACGACCTCGCAGGTAGCGTCCTTCACAGCGGGGATCAGCTCGTCTACCAGAACAGCTGCCTCAGAGGCGGTCTTGTTCATCTTCCAGTTGCCTGCGATAATAGCCTTGCGCTTTGCCTTATCCATTGTTATTTTCTCCTTACCTTCGTAAATATTTACGCTTACCTTGCACAAAGTAAAAGGTGCGGCGGCGCAAATGCCGCCGCACCCGTTTGTGATGCCGGAAAAATTATGCGTTCTGGATGACAGCGATACCGGGCAGCTCCTTGCCCTCCAGGTACTCCAGAGAAGCGCCGCCGCCGGTGGAGATGTGGGTCATCTTATCGCCCAGGCCCATCTGCTGCACAGCTGCTGCGCTGTCGCCACCGCCGATCACGGTGGTAGCATCGCTCTCAGCCATAGCCTTGGCAACAGCCAAGGTGCCGGCTGCCAGGATGGGGTTCTCGAACACGCCCATGGGGCCGTTCCAGACAACAGTCTTGGATGCCTTGACAGCATCGGCAAACAGCTTCATGGTCTCGGGGCCGATATCACAGCCCTCCATGTCAGCGGGGATAGCGCTGATGGGCACGATGGTCACATCCACGGGAGCATCGATGGGATCGGGGAAGTCCTTGATGCAGGCTGCATCCACGGGCAGCAGCAGCTTAACGCCCTTTTCCTTAGCCTTAGCCATCATTTCCTTGCAGTAGTCGAGCTTGGTGTCATCGCACAGGCTCTTGCCGACTTCGTAGCCCTGTGCCTTGGCAAAGGTGTAAGCCATGCCGCCGCCGATGATCAGGGTATCGACCTTCTCCAGCAGGTTGGAGATGACGTTCAGCTTATCAGCGACCTTTGCGCCGCCCAGGATCGCGGTGAAGGGACGGACGGGGTCGTTCACAGCGTTGCCCAGGTACTTGATCTCCTTTTCCATCAGGTAGCCGACAGCGGTATCCTTGATGTAGTCGGTAACACCTGCGGTGGAGCAGTGTGCACGGTGGCAGCTGCCGAAGGCATCGTCCACATATGCGTCTGCCAGAGAAGCCAGATCCTGGCTGAACTCAGGCATGTTCTTGGTCTCTTCCTTGCGGAAGCGGGTGTTCTGCAGCAGAACAACATCGCCGTTGTTCATGGCAGCCACAGCAGCCTTTGCATGATCGCCCACAACGTTGTCGTCATCGGCAAACACAACGGTCTTGCCCAGCTTTGCGCTCAGTGCAACAGCAACGGGAGCCAGGCTGAACTTTGCCTCGGGGCCGTTCTTGGGTTTACCCAGGTGGCTGCACAGGATGACCTTAGCGCCATCGTTGACCAGCTTCTGGATGGTGGGCAGAGCCGCGTTGATGCGGTTCTCGTTGGTGATGACACCGTCCTTCATCGGGACGTTGAAATCGCAGCGGACAAGCACCTTCTTGCCGCAGTAGTTCTGATCGTCGATCGTCTTCTTACCTAAACCCATGGTAAAAAACTCCTCTCAAATTATAATTCTGAACCAGAGTCTCGCTCACAATCGGGGCTTTGCCCCGTACATCTACTATTATAAACAAAAACTGTGTGCATTGCAAGGATATGAGATAGATAATTGTTTAACAAACATTTGCAGTTGTTGCGCAGAAATGTGTATAGTTTGACCGAATCGCGTTTTTTCTGTCCTTTGCCGTTCATTCCCGCAAAAAGGCCGCTGCACAGCCGTTGTGCAGCAGCCCCTCGTTTTCCTTTAAGATATCTGCGGCAGCCAATGGCTACCCCCCCCCCCCCAATTTTTCTGGGGGCGATGCCGCATGCTGGCGCAGTGCGGAGCGGGTGATCTCTGCCCAGGAGAACTGGGTCATGTACTCGCCGTGGTAGGCGCTGATGGCTGCCTCATCTCCCTGCAGGAAGTTGTAGTAATCGCAGTCCACCTTAGTAGTATCCAGCGCCAGGGTGCTGCGGCCGCGCACCAGCAGTCCCCTGGCCCCCGCATCTTCCAGCGTATGGCTCAGGTCAAAGATCAGGTTGCGCAGGTGGCTGTGCAGGGAGGCAGTGTCCGGCTTATCCTCCCACAGCACGGCCAGCATCTCGCCATTGGTGCAGGTGGCACCGTTGCGGTCCACCAGATAGGCCAGCAGCTCCTTGCTTTTGCTGCGCTTGAAGGAGAGCGGCCGCCCGCTCACAAAGATCTCGAAATTGCCAAAACACTGGAGCTTGATGTCCGCCGGTGCATTTTCCGGCGGGTAGCGCAGATGTTCCAGCACGGCGCACACCGCCGCATCATCCGCCGGTTTGAGCAGAAAGCCGCTGGCAAAGATCTGCAGCGCTTCCAGCGCATACTCCGGTTTTTCGGTAACCAGGACCAGGTTGCAGTGCGGCTGCAGTTTCTGGATCCTGCGCGCAAGGCTCAGCCCGTTCATACCCGGCATCTCCAGGTTTAAAAAGGCCACATCCACCGGGCTTTGGCGCAGCCAGGTCAGCGCATCCTCCGCCGTCAGCGCACTGATATACATGCAGTCCGGCGCAACACGGCACAGGATACGGATCAGCGAATTTGCCGCAAGCTGCCCGTCATCCACGACCAGTATCTTCATTTGTACGACTCCCCTTCCGCACAAATTATCCGCAAACGGTTCTCATTTATAGTTTATCACACCGCCCCCTGTTAGGCAAGTTATTTCCGCAAAAATATAAAAGAAATCATCCCCCGGTATTTCTCTCTGTTCTGCACAAAAAGCCGAGGCCGCTGCAACAAATGCTGTGCAGCAGCCTCGGCTCATTTTTCTTTATAGCAGTTTGCGTTTTTAATGCACAAGCAACATCCGCAAACTGCATATCGCAAATATGCTGTTTTGATAGGCACTATTTCTGAAAATTGCGATAATGAAGATCCAGTTCCGGCGGAACATCCAGCTGGTCGGATACGTATTTTCCGTTCTTTTTGCGCTGACGCACACACTCGGTAAGCAGATATTCGATCTGCCCGTTTACCGAGCGGAAGTCATCCTCTGCCCAGGCGGCAAGGGCATCGTAGAGTTTTGCGTTCAGGCGCAGGGGGACCTGCTTTTTCGGCTCGGCCATCAGTACAGGCTGCCGCTGTTCACAATGGGCTGTGCATCCCGGTTGCCGCACAGCACCACCAGCAGATTGGACACCATCGCCGCCTTACGCTCATCGTCCAGCTCCACGACCTTGTTTTCGCTCAGGCGATCCAGCGCCATCTCCACCATACCCACAGCGCCGTCCACGATCATCTTGCGGGCATCGATGATGGCACTGGCCTGCTGGCGCTGCAGCATGACCGCGGCGATCTCCGGCGCATAGGCCAGGTAGGTGATGCGGGCTTCCACCACCTCGATGCCAGCCTCGGCTACGTTTTTCTGGATCTCGTCCCGGATGCGGGCCGCCACTACCTCAGAGGAGCCGCGCAGGCTGCCCTCATCGGCCACACCATCGCCGGTGGTGTCCACATTGGGGGCTACATCGTACGGGTAGACCCGCACCACATTGCGCAGGGCGCTGTCGCACTGCAGGGAGAGGTATTCCTTATAATTATCCACATTGAATACAGCCTTAGCGGTATCGGTAACGCGCCAGATGACCGCGATGCCGATCTCCACCGGGTTGCCCAGACAATCGTTGATCTTCTGGCGGGAGTTGTTCAGGGTCATCATCTTGAGCGAGATCTTTTTGCTCATGGACTCGGCGCTCATCTGGCTGTTCTGGCCGTTATTGCCAAACAGCGCGGCCATTCCGTTTTCCTTGCTGCTCACATCCCCGCTCTGGCTCAGCCGGGTGCCGGCGGCGGGGTTGACTGCGGTGCAGAAAGGGTTTACCCAGTAAAAGCCCTGCCCTTTCAGGGTGCCGATGTAGTCACCAAACAGGGTGAGCACCAGGGCCTCCTGCGGCTTTAGCACCTTGAGGCCGCAGAACAGGAAAATGCCTGCGATCCAATACGCAATGGACAGGATCAGCAGCGGAACGCCCAGGAGCAGCCGGTCTGCATCCAGCAGGGTGACGCTGTAAATGAACAGGGCAACGGCTGCCACATAGCCCAGCAGGGTGAGCAGCAGCATAGCCATGCCGTTTTTGCGGGTATTCAAAATTTTCTCTTCCATAACAAGTCCCTCCTTATCAGGGTCGGAAGTATTTCTTTGTGATATCAAAATAATATCATTTTAAGAAAATTTTGTCAAGCACTTCCCACAAAAAAATCCCCTGCCTGCCCGGGCATTGCTGCCACAGGCAAACAGGGGAACACTTTTTTATAAAATGCGCGGATCAGCCCGTCTGCATCAGCGTTTATACTTTGCGGCGGTCTGCAGGCGCTGCATGGCGCGGTTCAGGGCGATCTTGCTCTGATAATATTCGTGCATGCTCTGCTCATGCTGCAGCCGTTCTTCGGCGCGGATACGGGCAGCCTCGGCACGGTTCTTATCGATGTCCTCCGGGTTCTCGGCGCTATCCACCAGCACCATCACATAGGCGGGGGTCACCTCTGCAATGCCATCGCCCACCAGCACATCGCGGGCCTTGCCATCCACTACAAAGTGCAGGATGCCCATGTGCAGGGCCACCAGCACCGGGTTGTGCCCGGCCTGTATGCCATACACACCATCACTGATGGGCAGGGTCAGATCCTCGCAGTCGCCCTGATAGAACTCACCGCTGGAGGCCGTGATGTTCAGCATGAACTTGTTCATCAGACGGCACCGCCCTTTTCCTCAGCCAGCTTCTTTTCCGCCTTCTCGCGGGCTTCTTCCAGCGTACCTACGTTGAAGAACGCCCACTCCGGCAAATCGTCCGCCTGGCCGTCCACGATGGCGGCAAAGCTGCGCACCGTGTCCTTAAGGGGCACATATTTGCCCTTGAGGCCGGTAAAGTTTTCGGCCACTGCAAAGGGCTGGGAGAGGAACTTCTGCAGTTTGCGTGCCCGCATCACCGTCAGTTTATCGTTCTCGTCCAGCTCGTCCATACCCAGGATGGCAATGATGTCCTGCAGTTCCTGATAACGCTGCAGGATAGCCTGCACCTTGCGGGCCACGCGGTAGTGCTCCTCGCCCACGATATCCGCCTCCAGGATACGGGAGGTGGAAGCCAGCGGGTCCACTGCCGGGTAGATGCCCTGCTCCACGATCTTACGGGACAGCACGGTGGTGGCGTCCAGATGGGCAAAGGTGGTGGCAGGTGCGGGGTCGGTCAGGTCATCGGCAGGCACATAGACGGCCTGCACCGAGGTGATGGAGCCATCCTTTGTGGAGGTGATGCGCTCCTGCAGCGCGCCCAGCTCGTTGGCCAGGGTGGGCTGGTAGCCCACGGCGGAAGGCATACGGCCCATCAGGGCGGAGACCTCGCTGCCTGCCTGCACAAAGCGGAAGATGTTATCGATGAACAGCAGCACATCCTTGTGGGTCTCTTCCCGGAAATACTCTGCCATGGTCAGGCCGGTCTCGGCCACGCGCATACGTGCTCCCGGCGGCTCGTTCATCTGGCCAAAGACCAGTGCCGTCTTGTTCAGCACGCCGGAGGCGTTCATCTCGCCCCACAGGTCGCAGCCCTCGCGGGAGCGCTCGCCCACGCCGGTAAAGATGGAGTAGCCGCCATGCTCGGTGGCCACGTTGTGGATCAGCTCCTGGATCAGCACGGTCTTGCCCACGCCGGCGCCGCCAAACAGGCCGATCTTACCGCCCTTGGCGTACGGGGCCAGCAGGTCGATGACCTTGATGCCGGTCTCCAGGATCTCGGTGGCAGGCTTCTGCTCTGCAAAGCCGGGGGCCTTGCGGTGGATGGGCCAGTGGGGCAGCTCGTCCACGGGGCCTTTGCCGTCAATGGGGCGGCCCAGCGGGTCGAACATGCGGCCCAGCGTAGCCTCGCCCACAGGGGCGGTCAGGCCGTGGCCGGTGGCCTGCACCGGCATACCCTTGCCCAGGCCCTCACTGGCAGAAAGCATGATGCAGCGCACCGTAGTCTCGTTGACATGCTGCGTCACTTCCATCGTGCGCTCGGTGCCCTCTGCGGTCACGATAAGCGCCTCCTGCAGGGCAGGCAGCCTGCCTGCGGTGAACTGCACATCCACCACGGGGCCTGCTACGCGAATAATAGTTCCCTGTATCATTTGGATTGCCTCTTGTCAAATCATGTTTGTCCAAATACCCTTTTCGGTCATCGCGGCGCGATGCCTGAAAGGGCTATTTTATTCCGTCCGGTTCTGCACAGCTGCCGCGCCGCCGATGATCTCGGTGATCTCCTGCGTGATGGAGCCTTGCCGGGTGCGGTTGTACTCCAGCTGCAGTTCCCGGATCATCTCGTTGGCGCTCTTAGTGGCGGAATCCATGGCGGTCATGCGGGCGCTCTGCTCGGCGCAGAAGCTCTCGGTCATGGCACCAAAGATCATGCCGTGCATATAGATAGGTGCGATCTGCTCGAACACCGTCCAGGCATCCGGCACCAGTTCCACCTCGCCTTTAGGGTCGCCCAGACCCTTGGGTGCGGGCTGCAGATACCGCCGGTCCAACGGCAGCAGCCGCTCCATCACAGGCTCACTGGTAAGGGCGTTCTGGATCTTGGTATAGACGATATAGATCTCGTCCAGCTTGCCGGACTTAAAGTCATCGATGGCGTCCACCGTGATATCACGGGCGCGCTGCAGCGTGGGGGCCGTTGCGCTGTAGCGGAACTCCTCCACCAAGCGCGGATCCCGGTGGTACAGTGCGCGGTAGCCCACATGGCCGATGACGTAAAAGCGGTCGTTCTCGTTAGAGTTTTCCCGCAGGAACTTGAGCAGGTTCTGGTTGTATGCACCTGCCATGCCCTTATCCGCCGTCAGCACCAGATAGGCGCGGCGGGGGTCATCGGCATTGCGCTCGTGGAAGAACGGATGTTCCGGCTCCTCGGGCAGATGGGGCACCACGCGGGAGATGGTATCCCGCATACGGTTGAAGTAGGGGGATACGTTCTGGTAGTTCTGGCGTGCTTTGCGCAGCTTGGACGAGGAGATCAGGTACATGGCATTGGTGATCTTCATGGTATCCTGGATGCTCTCGATGCGCTCCTTCAGCAGCTTACTGGACGACATGGTCATTGCCTCCCGCATAAGCTCTCCAGGCGTTCAGGATGGCATCCACCTCGTCCGGCTCCAGCTTGCCGTTGGCTGCGATCTTTTCCATGGTGCCGGAAGGGTCTGCGCGGAACTGCCGCACAAAGGCGGCAGTCTGTGCACGCTGCTCTGCGGTGGGCAGGGTATCCAGCATCCCGTGGGATGCCAGCACCAGGATGACCACCTGCTCGGCATCAGACTTGGGCTGATACAGCGGCTGCTTGAGCATCTCCATCAGCGCCTTGCCGTGTTCCAGCTGGCGGCGGGTCTCCACATCCAGGTCCGAGCTGAACTGTGCAAAGGATTCCATCTCCTTATACTGTGCCAGCTCGATACGCAGGTTTGCGTTGGCCTTTTTCATGGCTTTGGTCTGGGCAGCGCCGCCCACACGGGAGACCGACAGGCCCACGTTGACTGCCGGGCGGTTGCCGGCGTTGAACAGGGCGCTTTCCAGGAAGATCTGGCCATCGGTGATGGAGATGACGTTGGTGGGAATGTAGGCCGAAACATCGCCGGCCTGGGTCTCCACGATGGGCAGGGCGGTAATGGAGCCGCCGCCCAGGTCATCCCGCATACGGCAGGAGCGCTCCAGCAGACGGGAGTGCAGGTAGAACACATCGCCGGGGTAGGCTTCACGGCC
>CAKTFD010000042.1 GCA_934553285.1 uncultured Faecalibacterium sp.
GCCACGATGCACTTTTCGTGGTCGGTCAGGATGGAGTTCTTCTTCTGGTAGCCTGCAATGACCACCTCGATGCTCTCTTCCAGGTCAGCCTGGGTCACGCTCTTGCGGCCTGCACGTACAGCGCGCAGGGCAGCCTCGTTTACAATGTTGGCCAGCTCTGCACCAGAAGCACCGGAGGCCATCCGTGCCACAGTATTAAAGTCCACACCCGGGGCGATCTTCACCTTTTTAGCGTGCACTTTTAAGATCTCTTCGCGGCCTTTCAGGTCGGGCAGTTCCACGGGCACCCGGCGGTCAAACCGGCCGGGACGGGTCAGGGCGGGATCCAGCGAATCCGGGCGGTTGGTGGCTGCCAGGATGATGACCCCGGTATTGCCCTCAAAACCATCCATCTCGGTAAGCAGCTGGTTCAGGGTCTGCTCCCGCTCATCATTGCCGCCCAGCTGGCCGCTGTTGCGCTTCTGGCCAATGGCATCGATCTCATCGATAAACACGATGCAGGGCGCTTTTTCCTTTGCCTGGCGGAACAGATCCCGCACCTTGGAGGCACCCATGCCCACAAACATCTCCACAAACTCCGAGCCGGAAATGGAGAAGAAGGGCACGTTGGACTCGCCTGCCACAGCCTTGGCCAGCATGGTCTTGCCGGTGCCCGGAGGGCCTACCAGCAAAATGCCCTTGGGCATGGAGGCACCGATTTCCTCGTACTGCTTGGGGTCGTGCAGGTAATTGACGATCTCCTGCAGGTTCTCTTTGGCTTCGTCCTCACCGGCCACATCCGCAAAGCGGATGCCATGGGTGGACTGCACATACACCTTGGCGTTGGATTTGCCCGCGCCGCCAAACATCATGGACCCGGGGCCGCCGCCCGCCTTTTCCATCAGCTTTTTGTTCATCTGGTTGCCGATAAAGCTGAACAGCAGGATCGGCAGCACGAACCACAGCAGAAAACTGAACACCGGCGAACCCTGCTCCACGATCTCGCTGGAGAACTGTGCCCCTGCATCGTACAGGCGCTGGGTCAGGTCGGGGTCGTTCATCAGGCCGGTCTTGTAGATCTGCTTACCGTCCTTATCAGTAAAAATGATCTGGTTGGACTGGATATCCACCTTGCCGATCTGCTCCTGCTCGGTCATGCTCATAAAGGTACCGTAGTCTACTTCCTGTACCTGACGCTCGGTCAGCCAGGGCATCACTACCAGGTTGAGCACCAGCAGCACCAGCAGCACAATGGCATAATAGATGGCCAGCGGCTTTTTGGATGGCTTGACTTCTTTCATGGATCATTCCTCCTTTTATATAAAAGTGGGCATCCACCCGTTTGCTGTGTCCAGTATACCACACATTTTTGCCCTGCAACAGCATCCCGAGGGCAACTTTGCAAAAACTTAGCAGTTTTTTAACAAAGCAGGTTGGTGCTGCCTTTTTTCCGAAAGGGAGCGGGCTTATGCCGCTGCGAGGCAGCCTTTATCCTCAATTCGGCATGATTTTCCCTGCCGGATTATGAAATCGTTTCATCCTTGTGTTGAGTAAAGCTTCTTGACAGTTTCTGGCAATCATGCTAGAATTATCTCACTTTCAACAAAGTGCAAATGCGTTGACGGGGAAAAAACCGATTTTCTTCTGCGTGCAGAGAGCCGCCGGGTGGTGCAAGGCGGGTGCAGGGGGCTTCGGATACTGGCCCCTGAGCGGCAGAGCTGAACGGGATAGTAAGCGCTGACGGACGCCCACCGTTACAGGGGCAGCGATTCGCCGCCAGGCCGATCGTGCAAAGTGGCTGCACCCTGCTGTGCAGCAAGGAGAGTGGTACCACGGGTGCCCTGTAAACGCTTTTTACAGGCTCTCGTCTCTCAAGGTTTTCGCCTTGAAAGACGGGAGCCTTTTTTCGTACAACAGGCGCAGCAGTGCAAAAGGCCTCCCCCCACCAGGTAAAGGCTTTATGCGATTCAGGAGGACAACAGGATGATGGACGCTACCAAGTACGCACCGGGTTACTACCCGGTACCCGCCGGCTACGACAGCTGGGTAAAAAAAGACCATATTGAAACAGCACCTGCCTGGTGCAGCGTAGACCTGCGGGACGGCAACCAGGCGCTGATCGTGCCCATGAGCCTGGAGGAAAAGCTGGAGTTCTTCCGGATGCTGGTAAAAATCGGCTTCAAGGAGATCGAGGTGGGTTTCCCCGCTGCCAGCGAGACCGAGTACGAGTTCCTGCGCACCCTGATCGAAAAGGACATGATCCCCGCCGATGTGACCGTGCAGGTGCTGACCCAGTGCCGCGACCACATCATCCGCCGCACCTTCGAGGCGGTCAAGGGCGCACCCCGGGCTGTGATCCACTTTTACAACTCCACCTCGGTGGCGCAGCGGGAGCAGGTGTTCCACAAATCCAAGGCTGAGATCAAGCAGATCGCCGTGGACGGTGCAAAGCTGGTAAAACAGCTCAGCGAAGAGTACGAGGGCAATTTTCTGTTCGAGTACAGCCCTGAGAGCTTTACCGGCACCGAGGTGGACTACGCCGTAGAGGTGTGCAACGCAGTGCTGGATATCATGCAGCCCACCCCGGAGCGCCCCATGATCATCAACCTGCCGGTGACTGTGGAAATGAGCATGCCCCACGTATACGCCAACCAGATCGAATACTGCGATAAGCACCTGAAATACCGGGACAGCGTTATCATCTCTACCCATCCGCACAACGACCGCGGCACCGGCGTAGCCTGTGCAGAGCTGGCGGTGCTGGCAGGTGCACAGCGGGTGGAGTGCTGCCTGTTTGGCAACGGCGAGCGCACCGGTAATGTGGATGCTGTGACCCTGGCCATGAACATGTACAGCCACGGCGTGGACCCCAAGCTGGACTTCTCGGATATGCCTGCCATCTGCGCCACCTACGAGCGGGTGACCCGGATGCACATCTACGAGCGCACCCCCTACGCCGGGCAGCTGGTGTTTGCCGCGTTCTCCGGCAGCCATCAGGATGCCATTGCCAAGGGTATGGCCTACCGCAAGGCATCTGGCGAGCATCGCTGGACCTGCCCCTATATCCCGGTAGACCCCCACGACATCGGCCGCACCTACGATGCCGATGTGATCCGCATCAACAGCCAGAGCGGCAAGGGCGGCATCGGCTTTGTGCTGGAGCAGAACTACGGCTACAACCTGCCGCCCAAGATGCGCGAGGCACTGGGCTACAAGGTAAAGAGCGTATCCGACCATAGCCACAAGGAGCTGAGCGCCGGCGAGGTGCTGCGCATCTTTGAGGACAGCTTCCTCAACCGCACAAAGCCCCTGAACGTGGCGGAAGCCCACTTTGCCCAGACCGGCGGCATTACCGCAACCGTTACGCTGGAGCTGAACGGCCAGCACAAGGTGGTCACCTCGGTGGGCAATGGCCGCCTGGATGCCGTGGCCAACGCCATCCAGAGCGCCACCGGCATGGATTTTCATCTGGAGACCTACTCCGAGCACAGCCTGGACGAGGGTTCCACCTCCCGCGCGGCCTCCTATGTGGGCCTTGTCTGGGGCGATGGCACCGTCACCTGGGGTGCCGGTACCGACACCGACATCATCGTGGCCGGTATCCGTGCCCTTGTCAGCGCTATCAATAATCGATAATACCCCCTCAGTCTTTGCTCCACAAAGACAGCTCCCCCAAGGGGGCGCCTTATAGCATGGCTGAAAGTTCCCCTCCGAAACGAAAAGCCGTCCCCCTTGGGGAAGGTGGCACGGCGTAAGCCGTGACGGAAGGGGTATCCCAGACAGCTGCAAATCAAATAAAAAAGGAGAACACCACCATGGGAATGACCCTGACGCAGAAGATCCTTGCCGCACATGCCGGGCTGCCGGAGGTAAAGGCAGGCCAGCTCATCAATGCCAAGCTGGACATCGTGCTGGGCAACGATATCACCACCCCGGTCGCCATCAACGAGTTTGAGCGCGCCGGTTTTGACCGCGTGTTCGATAAGGAGCACATCGCCATCGTGCTGGATCACTTTGTGCCCAACAAGGATATCAAGAGCGCCACCCAGTCCAAGCAGTGCCGGGAGTTTGCCAACAAGTACGATATCCTTAACTTCTACGATGTCGGGCAGATGGGCATCGAGCACGCCCTGCTGCCGGAAAAAGGCATCGTGACCGCCGGAGACTGCGTGATCGGCGCAGACAGCCACACCTGCACCTACGGTGCGCTGGGTGCCTTTTCTACCGGCGTAGGCTCCACCGATATGGCCGCCGGTATGGCCACCGGCATGGCATGGTTCAAGGTGCCCTCTGCCATCCGCTTTGTGCTGAAAGGCAGCTTTGGCCCCCGGGTGTCCGGCAAAGACCTTATCCTGCACATCATCGGGCAGATCGGCGTGGATGGCGCGCTGTACAAGTCCATGGAGTTTACCGGCCCGGGCGTGGCAGGCCTGACCATGGACGACCGCCTGTGCATCTGCAACATGGCCATTGAAGCCGGTGCCAAAAACGGCATCTTCCCGGTGGACGATGTGACCCGCGCCTATCTTGCGGGCCGCAGCCAGCGCCCGCCGGTGTTCTACGAAGCCGACTCCGATGCCGTATACGAGCAGACCATCGAGATCGACCTGAGCACGCTGGAACCCACCGTCAGCTACCCCCACCTGCCCGAAAACACCCACAAGGCCAGCGAGGGTGCCGCCATCCGCATCGATCAGGTAGTCATCGGCAGCTGCACCAACGGCCGTCTGGAGGACATGGAGGCCGCCTACAACATCCTCAAGGGCCGGCACATCGCCAAAGGGGTGCGGGGCATCATCATACCCGCCACCATGGCCGTATACAAGGAGTGCATCCTGCGTGGCTGGACCACCGCCTTTATCGATGCGGGCTGCATCGTATCCACCCCCACCTGCGGCCCCTGCCTGGGCGGATATATGGGCATCCTTGCCGCAGGCGAGCGCTGCGTTTCCACCACCAACCGCAACTTTGTGGGGCGCATGGGCCATGTAGACAGTGAAGTCTATCTGGCCTCCCCTGCCACCGCCGCCGCCAGTGCACTGACCGGCTGCATCACCGACCCCCGTACGGTCTGACCCGAAAGGAGCATGAGCATGAACGCAAGAGGTTCTGTTTTTAAATACCCGGACAATGTGGATACCGATGTTATCATCCCGGCACGGCACCTGAACACGCAGGACGCCAAAGAGCTTGCCAGCCACTGCATGGAGGATATCGACCCCGATTTTGTAAACAAGGTACAGCCCGGCGATATCATGGTGGGCGGCTGGAACTTTGGCTGCGGCTCCTCCCGTGAGCACGCCCCCCTGTGCATCAAAACTGCAGGCATTGCGGTGGTCATCGCCAAGAGCTTTGCCCGCATCTTCTACCGCAACAGCATCAACATCGGCCTGCCCATCATGGAGTGCCCGGAGGCTGTGGATGCCATCCAGGCAGGCGATACCGTCCGGGTGGATTTTGATACCGGCATCATCACCGATGAGACCACCGGTGCCACCTTCCAGGCCGAGCCTTTCCCGCCCTTTATCCAGCACATCATCTCCGCCGGTGGTCTGATGAAGGCGATTCGGGAGTGACCCTCCTTCGTAGAACCGTGTTCATCGCGGCCCGCAGGCTGTGACGGAAGGGGCGGTTTGCGCCTTGCTGCCAATTATGATAAAAGGAGTAACCCTATGGAAAAAAATATTGCTGTCATCTGGGGCGATTGCTCCAGCCCGGAGATCGTAAAACAGACGCTCCGGGTGCTGGATAAGGTAGCCGAAAAGTACGGCCACACCTTCCACTATACCGCTGCCGCCATGGGCGGTGAAGCCATTGATAAGTACGGCGACCCCCTGCCCCAGCATGAGCTGGACAAGTGCCTTGCTGCCGACAGCGTACTGCTGGGCGCGGTGGGCGGCCCCAAGTGGGAGGGGCTGCCCGGAGCACAGCGGCCGGAAAAAGGCCTGCTGCGGCTGCGTGCGGGCATGGGGCTGTACGCCAACAACCGCCCCGCAAAGATCTGGCCGCAGCTGGCCCCTGCCAGCCCGCTCAAGCCGGAGATCGTGGCCAAGGGCATTGATCTGCTCATCGTGCGGGAGCTGATCGGCGGTGTATACTTTGGCCAGCACGAGACCCACACCCTGGAAAACGGCGAGCAGCAGGCCGTGGACACCATGCCCTATGCGGAGCACGAGATCGAGCGCATTGGCCGCATCGGCTTTGAGACCGCCCGCAAGCGCCGCAAAAAGCTGTGCTGCGTGGACAAGGCCAACGTGCTGGATACCAGCCGCCTGTGGCGTGCGGTGATGCACCGGCTGCAGGCAGAGTACCCGGATGTGGAATACAGTGAGATGTTTGTGGACAACTGCGCCATGCAGCTGGTCAAGGACCCCGCCCAGTTCGACGTTATCGTGACCGAGAACATGTTCGGCGACATCCTCTCGGACGAAGCCTCCATGATCACCGGTTCCATCGGCATGATCCCCTCCTCCAGCCTGGGCGATGGCACCCGCGGGCTGTATGAGCCGATCCACGGCTCTGCGCCGGACATTGCAGGCAAGGACATCGTAAACCCCACCGCCTGCATCCTTTCTGCCGCCATGATGCTGCGCTACTCCTTTGGCATGGCGGAGGAAGCCGATGCCATTGAGAACGCTGTGGGCCGTGTGCTGGACAAGGGCCTGCGCACCGCCGACAACATGAGTCCCGGCTGCGTCTGCCTGAGCTGCTCTGCCATGGGCAGCGCCATCCTTGCTGAACTATAAGATACCTCTGAAACAGATAGAGAAAATGGGCTGTTGCATCTCGCAACAGCCCATTTTTTATAAAGGAGGAATGTCTTTATAACAGAGGCGGAAGTGTTTTACGCGGGGGCATCAGCCCAGGTCGGCACCGTTAGAGGCAATGACCTTTTTGTACCAGTAGAAGCTGTCCTTGCGCTCGCGGCTCAGATCGCCGGTGCCATCATCGAACTTATTGACATAGATAAAGCCGTAGCGCTTGGCCATCTCGCCGGTAGAGGCGCTCACCAGATCGATGCAGCCCCAGGGGGTGTAGCCCATCAGATCCACGCCGTCCTTCACAGCCTCGGCCATCTGCGCAATGTGGTCGCGCAGGTAGTCGATGCGGTAGCTGTCGTGGACGATGCCGTCCTCGCCTTTTACATCGTGGGCACCCAGGCCGTTTTCCACCACCATCAGGGGGATCTGGTAACGGCCATAGATCTCGTTCAGTGCATAGCGCAGGCCCTTGGGGTCGATCTGCCAGCCCCAGTCGCTGGCTTTCAGGTAGGGGTTCTTCACGCCGCCCAGCAGGTTGCCGCCAATGTCCTCCACATCCTTGTGGGTAGTCACGCAGCTGGTCATGTAGTAGCTGAAGGTGTAAAAATCCACCACGCCCTTCTTCAAGGTCTCGGCGTCCTCCGGCTCCATCCGGATCTCCACGCCCAGCTCCTTCCACAGGCGCTTTGCAAAGTAGGGGTACTCGCCGCGCACATGCACATCGCCGCAGTACCAGTTGTGCTCGTTCATGCTCTGCTGGTTGGCCAGCTGGTCATCCGGGTCGCAGGTCATGGCGTAGCTCTGGCCGTAGGCCAGCATACAGCCCATCTTGAACTGGGGGTAGTGCGCATGGGCGTAGATGATGGCCTGTGCGCTTGCCACAAACTGGTGATGCAAAGCCTGCAGGCGGGTCTGGGGGTCATCCGGTGCGCCCATGGCGGGGCCTTCGTAGCCCTGCACGGTACCGGTGGAAAGCACCTGGCCAAAGGCCATCATGCCTGCGTTGATCTCGTTGAAGGTCAGCCAATACTTCACCTTGTCCTTGTACCGCTCAAAGATTGCCTTGCAGTAGTTCATGTAGAACTCGATCAGCTCCCGGGAAGCCCAGCCGTTGTACTTTTCCACCAGGGCGTAGGGCAGCTCGTAATGGCTGATGGTGACCAGCGGCTCGATGCCGTGCTTCTTGCAGCAGTCAAACACGCGGTCGTAGAACGCCAGGCCCTTCTCATTGGGTTCCGTTTCCCAGCCGTTGGGGAAGATGCGGGTCCAGTTGATGGAGGTGCGGAAGGTCTTGAAGCCCATCTCAGCGAAGAGGGCGATGTCCTCTTCATAATGATGGTAGAAATCAATGGCCTCATGGCTGGGGTACAGCCGATCCGGGTGGATGGTGGTGGTCACCCACTTGGGCACGGTGTGGGAGCCGTTGGTGCACATATCAGGCACGCTGGCGCCCTTGCCGTCCACATCCCAGGCACCCTCGAACTGGTTGGCAGCGCAGGCGCCGCCCCACAGGAAATCATCACGGAAAACGCTCATAGTGTTTTTCTCCTTTGTTCAGCTGATATAAAAAGCGGGGCAGGCCCTTTGCGGCTGCGGCCCTGCACGGCCTGTGGCCGGAGCCTGCCCCTGGATACGGATATCTATAAAACCCCTGCTAAAAATGTGGTGCGGTTTACTTTTTTGCCTTGGCAGGCTCATCGGAGTAGGTCACATAGACCATTACGAAGGCCAGCACAACGGCGATCAGGGAGATGACGATGGATGCGATCATGCCAGAGATATCGTTGGTAACAGTATTGATGTAAGCGGTGTAGCCAAAGATGCCGGTACCTGCGCTGGTGTAGCCGGTAACATTAAACGCCATCAGGGCAGCGCCGGTAATGGCACCCACGATGCAGGTGATGATAAAGGGCTTCTTCTTGGGCAGGGTCAGGCCGTAGATCGCCGGCTCGGTAACGCCTGCGATACCGGAGATCAGTGCGGGGACGCACAGGCTCTTGGTCTTGCTGTTCTTAGTCTTGAGGTAAATTGCCAGCACAGCACCGCACTGTGCAAAGGTGCAGCCGAACATACCGGTCAGTGCGTTGGAGTAGCCCTTGGTGGCCAGGTCGTTCAGCATCAGAGGCACGGTAGCCCAGTGCAGACCGAACATGACCAGGATCTGCCACAGGCCGCCCACAACAGCGCCCAGCAGGATGCCGTTAAAGTTTGCGATCGCATTGAGTGCAATGCCCAGGCCATCGCCCAGCAGAGAGGTGATGGGTCCGATGATCCACAGCGTGAGGATAAAGGTAACGCCGCAGGTGATGAGCGGCACAAAGAACAGCTTGCAGGAATCCGGGATGAACTTTTTATACTTCTTCTCGAACCAGGCTGCAAATGCGATGGCGCAGACGATGGGGAGAACGCTGGAGGTGTAGTTGCCGGAAGCAGGCATAACGACCGGAATACCGAACAGGTTGGAGATATCCATGCCGGAAGTGGTGGACAGGTACGGGTACAGCAGCGCTGCACCAATGGTCATACCCTCCAGCTCCGGCAGGCCAAACTTTTTGGAGGCGGTGTAGGCCAGCAGCATGGGCATAAAGTAGAAAAAGCTGTCGCCCAGGGAGTACAGGATATTGTAGGTGCCGCTGGTGCTGCTGAGCACGCCGATGGCAACGAACAGGGAGATAAAGCCCTTTACGATACCGGTGGCAGCCAGCACGCCCAGGCAGGGTGCAAACACTGTAGTAACGATGCTGACAAAGGCGTTGAACAGGCTCTGCTTTTCCTTGGGGGCTTCGGCACTGCCGGTGGCGTTGCCGTTATCGTCCACAGCGCCGCCCGGGGTAATGTGGCCCACGGTGCACACAGCATCGTACACATCGGCAACCTGCTGGCCGATGACCACCATATACTGCCCGCCGGACTGGATCACGGTCACGATGCCGTCGGTTTCTTTCAGCACATCGGTGTTTGCCTTGCTCTCGTCCTGCAGCTTGAAGCGCAGGCGGGTCATGCAGTGGGTCAGGGACACGATATTGCTCTTGCCGCCCACGTTCTGGATGATAATGCGCGCAAGGCCATCATATTTACTAGCCATAAGTAGATTCTCCTTTTTACGTTCTTCGTATGCCTGTGCGGTCAGCTCCAGCCGCAGCCTGCCGTTGTTCACGCTGACTGCCGCGATGTACGGCAGTGCCGCCAGCGCCGGACCGTCTGCAAGGCTTTCGTCCTTGAGCGTCAGGGTCAGCTTTGCGCCGCGGCGCACCGCTGCGGCGACGTTTGCCTCGCCGCCTGCCAGCGGATACAGGGCGTGCAGCAGTTCCTGCGGGTCATGTTCGTCCTGCATCTTTTTAAGCCTCCCTTGCACAGAGCATACAAAACTCTGCCATTATAGTGTCAAACCAAAAAACATATAAACGCAGCCCTCGCGCGCCGGGCCGCGGCTATATCAGTAAAAAAGAAAAATCACCCAAAGCATGAGCCGCTGCAGCGGTACAAAAACCCATAAAAAGGCCTGTACAGCTGGTGCTCGATGTCCTGGGTGACGCCCCACAAACAATGTGCGGGTAACGATCCGTAAAACGACCGGGGATATTCAGTTGTGGGTTCACCCCTCCACAGCGGTGCGCTCCAGGCAGACGCGGTGGATATGCATGATGAGGTACAGCTGCTCTTCCCTGCTGCACTGCCACCCGTAGGTGTCGTGCAGAAAGGTATCGATCTGCTGTACGCAGGCATAGACCTGCGGGTACTCGTTGCGCATGGTAACAAACATGCTGTCCATGGCGTTATCGGCGTTGAGCGGGCTGCCGTGCATCATGCGCTGTACCAGATACCGCAGATGCATACAGAACCGGGAGTAGCTGAAACTTTCCTTATTGAGCTGGATGTCCATGCCATGCTCCACGATGGCAGACAGCTCCGAGATGACCTTGGCGGTCAGGATGGTGGAATGCATATCCCCCACCTCATTTTCCGCCGTGATGATGTGCATGGCAATGCTCACGATCTCGGTGTCCGGCAGATCCACCGCCAGGCTGCGGCACAGCTCGTGCAGCCCCTGTTTTGCGATGGCGTACTCCTGCGGGTAGAGATGCTGGATATCATAGGCAAGCGGCACCTGGACGTTAAGTCCTTCGCGGCTGCGCTGGATGGCAAAGTTGAGATGGTCGGCCAGGGCATAGGTCAGGTTTGCATTCAGGGTGCAATCCAGTTCTTCCCGGGCTGTATCGGCGATATCGTCCGCCGCCAGAAACACGGCTTCCGGCACATCGCGGAGAAGTGCAAAATACTTCTCGTTCACATCGTAAAAGGTGCGCTGCACGTTGGTAAGGTCGGTCAGCTCATAGGGCATGGTGGGAAACCCCAGCCCCTTGCCGAACACCACCAGCTCGCGCCCCTTTGCATCGCGGGCCAGAGCGACGTTATTATTGATCTTTTTGTAAATCTCCATCTTCTGATCCGCCTCGCTGCAAAAAAAATAACTCCCCTGAAGGCCAGAACTTATAGTACCATCACAAAGCAAAACGAATCAAGCATTGTAAGTGTACAAGTAATGCCTCATGGAGAGTAACAATCTTGTGTCCTTATGATACCGCAGAACAAGCCGCTTGTCCATACGGCATTCTGCCAAAATATTATGTTGCCAATTTGTGAACAATGCCAAAGTCATCCTATTCTGCCGCCTGCATTAAGGGCTTGTAAACAAGAGGGATCCCCCTGCCGGCAACAAGCCCCCCGGCGATCAGACCGGAGGGCTTGCTGCATGGATGAAGTGTATTGAACAGGAGAAAAAAGAGGCATCGTCCCAACGCAGGACAACGGGGATAACAGGGTCACAGGCTGCGGACGGCAGCAAAACCAGCTTCCAGATCGGCAAGGATATCATCGATATGCTCGGTGCCGATGGACAGACGGATGGTGTTCTGGTAGATCTGCTGCTCGGCCAGCTCGGCATCGGTCAGCTGGCTGTGGGTGGTGGAAGCAGGGTGGATGACCAGGCTCTTTACATCCGCCACGTTGGCCAGCAGGGAGAAGATCTTCAGGTTATCGATGAAGGCAAAGGCCTCCTTACGGCCTCCCTTGATGTTAAAGGTAAAGATGGATGCACCGCCGTTGGGGAAATACTTCTGGTACAGCGCGTGATCCGGATGATCCGGCAGCGAGGGATGGTTCACCTTTTCCACCAGCGGGTGGTTAGCGAGGAACTCCACTACCTTTTTGGTGTTCTCCACATGGCGCTCGATGCGCAGGCTGAGCGTTTCGGTGCCCTGCAGCAGCAAAAATGCGTTGAAGGGCGAGATGGTGGCACCGGTATCCCGCAGCAGGATGGCGCGGATGTAGGTAACAAAGGCAGCGGGGCCTGCAGCATCGGCAAAGGAAACACCGTGATAGCTGGGGTTGGGGGCGGCGATGTTGCCGTAGCGGCCACTGGCCTTCCAGTCAAACTTGCCGCTGTCCACGATGATGCCGCCCAGGGTGGTGCCGTGGCCGCCGATGAACTTGGTGGCGGAGTGCACCACGATATCTGCGCCGTGTTCGATGGGGCGGATGAGGTACGGGGTGCCGAAGGTGTTATCGATGACCAGCGGCAGGCCGTGCTTATGGGCGATGGCGGCAACGGCATCGATATCCGGGATATCGCTGTTGGGGTTGCCCAGCGTTTCCAGATAGACGGCCTTGGTGTTGGGCTGGATCGCAGCTTCCAGCTGTGCCAGGTCGTGGGCATCCACAAAGGTGGTGGACACGCCAAACTGGGTCAGGGTGTGGGCCAGCAGGTTGTAGCTGCCGCCATAGATGGTCTTCTGCGCCACGATGTGGTCCCCTGCCTGTGCCAGAGCCTGGATGGTGTAGGTGATAGCCGCTGCACCGGAGGCGGTAGCCAGTGCAGCTACGCCGCCCTCCAGCGCCGCAATGCGCTTTTCAAACACATCCTGGGTGGAGTTGGTCAGGCGGCCATAGATATTGCCTGCATCCGCCAGCCCGAACCGGTCGGCGGCATGCTGGCTGTTGCGGAACACGTAGGAAGTGGTCTGGTAGATGGGCACTGCCCGGGCATCGGTGGCGGGGTCGGCCTGCTCCTGGCCGACATGGAGCTGCAGGGTCTCAAATCTATATTCAGACATAATATTTTACCTCACAATATACAAATAGTATTATTTTTCCGTACAAAAATACCCGATGCGTTCCACAAAGGCGCACCGGGCAGTCATCATCACAAGCCGGTCGTTCCGTTACCTCCGCATACACCGGGGTGCAGCCAGGGGCAACGTACCGTACACAGCCAGCGTTCCTGCCCGGTCGGCGCACATTCGCCCACAGCGGAAATTTGCATGCAGCAGCTCTTTCCAGATCAGTTTCATCTTTGCGCCCTCCTTCCGGTAAAACTTTTCCATCCCTCTATATTTTCCACCCACCGGGAGAACCTTGTTTTCATTTCCCCACTGGATTGGTGGATTGGATGTATGCATTATAACCCCTTATACCCAGTTTGTCAATAGGTTAATTCCATTTTTTTCAAGATTGCATATTATTGCACAGGGCGGAGCGCGCTCCGCCCCGCCAGCGCGGGCGGGATGCCCCATACAAAAATAGCCGCGCCCCATCTGCTGGTTCAGACGAGGCGCGGCGTTTGCGGTATTTGGTTTGGTGTATAGGAGGAATCATGTTCCTGAGAGGGGTCTGCGGCTTTCCCCTCCCGGTATCTGTATGATACCAGAAAATTCGTACGAAATTATGCTTTTTTTATGAAGCGATTGTAAACATTACTCCGGGGCCTTCATGCTTTCCACCATGCTGATGCGCCGCACATGCCGCCGCATGACAAAGCAGACCACCACGGTAAACAGCATGGTCAGCGCCACAGCCAGCAGGTAGCTGCGGGGGGCAATGGTGCGGATGAACATCAGCTGGTCCATCTCCACAGTCAGGATGATGAACTTGTGCAGCGGCACCCCCAGCACCAGCCCCACGCCGGAGCCGATAAGGGACAGCAGCTCGATCTCCCGGAAGATATAGCGGTACACCTCTTTATCGTAGAAGCCCAGCACCTTGATGGTGGCCAGCTCCTTTTTGCGCTCTGCCAGATTGACGCTGATAAGGTTGTACAGCACCACCGCCGCCAGCGCCGCCGCGCAGATGATGATGAGCACCACCACGTAACTCAGGCTGACGATAAGGTTATCGAACAGCTCGGTGGTATCCTCGGTAAAGCTGATGCTGCTGACGTAGTTGCAGTCCAGCAGGTCGGTGCGCAGGGCATTATACCCGGCGGCATCGGTGCAGCTGGTCTGGCCGTAAACGGTGTTCCACGGGATATCCTCCGTGCCCAGCAGGCTTTGCAGCTGCGCGTGGGAGAGATACAGCCGGGTGAACATATAGTTCTCGGTCACGCCGGTCAGGGTCAGCTCCACCCGGGTGCCCTCGGCGTTCTCCACCCAGAAGGTGTCCCCTGCCTGCAGGCCCAGGTTCTCGGCTGTCTTTTCGGTCAGGATGGCGCTGCTGCTGTCAAAACCCAGCGCCTTGTGCCCCTTGCGGGTGCGGAAGGTGATGTAGCGGGTCAGGTCGCTGTCCTTGGCGGCCCCCACGATGCTCACACTGGCGCTCTGGCCTGCGGCATTATAGATCGTGGTGGACTTGGTGTAGACCGCGCCCCAGTTCTGCACGGCGCTGTTGCCGTCCAGCTCCTCGGCCAACCCCTGCGCAGTGGTCAGGGCGCGGGCATCGCTCAGGGAGATGGTCATATCGTTATGGGTCAGTTCGGCAGCCTGCTTTGTGACGATGGGCAGCAGCGAATCCTGGATGCCGAAGCCGATGAGCAGCAATGCGGTACAGCCCGCTACGCCCAGCACGGTCATAAAAAACCGCTTTTTATATCGGAACAGGTTGCGGGCGGTGGTCTTTTGGGAAAAGGACATGTGCTGCCACAGCGGGGTGATGCGCTCCAGCAGGATGCGCTTGCCTGCCACGGGGGCACGGGGCAGCAGCAGAGCGGCGGTCTTTTCCGCCAGGCTGGAACGGCAGGCGAACCATGTGGCAAATCCGATGACCGCTGCGCTGATGCCCAGGCTGGCGGCAGCCATGCCGGGGTAGAAGTGCAGGGTGAAGGTGGGCAGGGTAAAGACCATCTGGTAGGCATTCCAGATGATGACCGGGAACACCACAAAGCCCACCACCATGCCAACGATGCTGCCCAGCACGCTGGCCAGCATTGCGTAGAACAGGTACTTGCCCGCAATGCGGTAGTTGGAGTAGCCCAGCGCCTTGAGGGTGCCCATCTGCAGGCGGTTCTCATCCACCATGCGGGTCATGGTGGTGGTAGCCACCAGCGCCGCCACCAGGAAGAAGAACACCGGGAACACCCGGGCGATGGCATCCATACGGTCGGCGTACTGGGCAAAGGTGACAAAGCTCATGGTGGTGGTGCGGTCCAGCACATACCACTCGCCCTTTTTGATCTGGCTCACCTGCTCCTCGGCATCGTTGAGCTGGGCAAGGCCCTCGGCCAGCTTCTGCTCGGCTTCGGCCTTCTGGCTTTCATACGCGGTGCGGGATGCTTCCAGCTGGGTCTGCCCGGCATTGTATTCCGCCCAGCCCTCTTCCAGCTGCTTTTGTGCGGCATCGAACTGGGTGTAGGCACTGGCGGTGCCGGTGGTCAGCTGCAGCTGGCCCTGCAAAAGCTGCAATTTCATCTTGCGCAGGGCGGCTTTGGCCTCGGTCACCAGCTGGTCGTTGGAAAGGCTGGGCGAGGAGATCAGTCCCTGGGCGTACATCTGCTGTTTGCCTGCATCCAGCTGCTGCTGATAGCCCTGCAGCTGGTTATAGATGTTATCGTAGGCGGCCTGTGCCTTGGCCAGTGCATCCCGCAGCTCGATGTAGTCCTCGTCCGCAGGCTCGGCCTCGTCCAGCGCCTTTTCGGCATTGCGCAGGGCGGCTTCGGCGTAGGTCAGCAGCGGGTCGGCCACCTTTTTCAGGTTGACCAGCAGCTCGATCTGCTGCAGCTGCTCCTCAAACTCCAGCACCTGGCTCTCGCTGTTCACCAGCTGGCTGGCACCGCTCTGCATGGTATCGGGCAGGGCCGCTTTCTGGGCGGCAAGTTCCTTTTCGCCCGCTTCCAGCTGTGCCTTTGCAGCATCCAGCTGCTGCTGGGCATCCGCAAGCTGTGCTTCTGCCTCGGCAAACTGGCGGTCGGCCTCCGCCTTCTGGCTGTCGTATTCAGCACGCGCCTTGGCAAGCTGGGTGCTGGCATCCGCCATCAGTTCCTCCCGGCGGGCAGCGCACTGCACCGCCTGGATGGCCTTGAGGTTTTCGGCCACGGCATCCACAGCGGCCTGATATTCGTCCGAATAGTTATCATACAGCCCGGCGTTTTCAGCTTTAACATAGCACACTGTATAATAATCAGCGGTCAGCGTGCCCTGCGGCACAAAGAGGATGCAGTTCAGCTGGCCGCTGCCCACGGTGCTGCTCTCGGAATCGGTGGAAAAGTGCAGCGGATCCTGCACCGTGCCCACCACTGTGAACACCTGCTCCGTGACCCCCTCGGTGTCCGCCGTAAGGGTCAGCTGTGTGCCCAGCTCCACCGGGCTGCCGTGGCCCATCACATGCACCACGCACTCGCCAGGGACGGCCGGCATCCGGCCGGACAGCAGCACCAGCCGGTCCATATTTTCCGGGGTGTCAGCCTGCGGGTCGGCGGGCAGCTCCTGCAGCCGCGCCACGGTGGTCTGCTCGTCACCGGTCCAGTGGGCTTCCACATCCTGATATTTTACCGGCATCACGGCTTCCACCCCATCCACGGCGGCGATGGCGCGGATATCCTCCGCGCTCAGCCCCAGGGTGGACAGCACCCGGATGTCGAACACGTTCTGCTGCACATAATACTGCTGCGCGGCGCTGCGCATATTGGGTGCGATGCAGGCCAGACCGGTCAGCATCATCACCCCAAGCGCCACGATGCCAAACAGCGAGACCATGCGGCTGATGCTGCTTTTCATCTCGCGCAGGATATTTTTGCGGTAACTTTTCTGCACAGTATTCACCACTCGATCTGTTCCACCGGCACCGGATGTTCGTTGACCTGATTGGACACGATGCGGCCGCTGCGCACCTGGATGATGCGGTCAGCCATGCCGGTCAGCGCCGTGTTGTGGGTAATAACGATGACGGTGCGCCCGGTCCTGCGGCAGGTATCCTGCAAAAGGCCCAGCACCTGCTTGCCGGTGCGGTAGTCCAGCGCACCGGTGGGTTCGTCACACAGCAGCAGCTTGGGGTTTTTAGCCAGGGCGCGGGCGATGGACACCCGCTGCTGCTCGCCGCCGGAAAGCTGCGCCGGGAAGTTGTTCAGCCGCTCGCCCAGGCCCACGCTGCGCAGTGTTTCGGCGGGGTCCAGCGGGTCGCGGCAGATCTCGCTGGCCAGCTCCACGTTTTCCAGCGCGGTCAGGTTCTGCACCAGATTATAGAACTGGAATACAAAGCCCACATCATACCGGCGGTAGGTGGTAAGCTCCCGCTCCGAAAAGCGGCTTACATTGCGCCCGTCCAGCCAGACGTTGCCCTCATCGCAGTTGTCCATGCCGCCCAGGATATTGAGCAGCGTGGTCTTGCCCGCGCCGGAAGGCCCCACGATGATGCAGAACTCGCCCTTGTCCACATAGAAATTGAGATGGTCGGCCGCCGCGATCTTCACACTGCCGGTCTGGTAGTATTTACAGACGTTTTCAAACTCCACAAAGTGCTCCATGGCGTTTTCCTTTCTGTCAGAGTACAAACTGGTTCAAGCTAACTATAGCATAAATCCACCGCTATTTGCAAAGCCCCGGATGCAAGTTTTCAAAAACTTAACAGAAACCCGCAGCCGAGCTGTAAAAAGGCCAAAAGGGCTGCGGCACAAAATGCTGTGCCGCAGCCCCTTAAAACGCTTTATGCTGTTTTTACTTGGTGCCGTAGATACGGTCGCCTGCATCGCCCAGGCCAGGCACGATGTAGCCGTTCTCGTTCAGGTGGTCATCCTGTGCGCCCAGGTAGATATCCACATCCGGGTGTGCCTCGTGCAGTGCCTTGATGCCTTCCGGTGCGCCCAGCAGGCCGATGAACTTGATGCGCTTTGCGCCGTGCTTCTTGATCTGGCTGATGGCATCGATGGCGCTGCCGCCGGTAGCCAGCATGGGATCCAGCACCAGCACATCACGCTCGGCGATATCCTGCGGCAGCTTGCAGAAGTATTCCACAGGCTGCAGGGTCTTTTCGTCGCGGTACAGGCCGATAAAGCCCACCTTGGCAGCGGGCAGCAGGGTCAGCATACCGTCCAGCATACCCATGCCGGCGCGCAGGATGGGCACCAGAGCCAGCTTGCG
>CAKTFD010000043.1 GCA_934553285.1 uncultured Faecalibacterium sp.
GTCTGCTTTGCTTCCTGCTTCATCTTGCGGCTGCCCAGGTGCACCAGCGGCAGCTTGCCCTCCTTGCAGATGGGGCATTCCTCCGGGGTATAGTTGGGCAGGTCCAGTTTCAGGGCGCTGGCCAGGATGGGGATGGGCGACGGAGCCTCGGGCTTGGTGCGGTCCACCACGCAGGTAATGCCCAGGCAGATGCCGCCGGCCTCTTCGATAACGCGCTTGGTCTCCAGAGAGGAGATGCCGGTGGTCACCACATCCTCTGCGATGATGCACTTTTCACCCGGGTGGATGGCAAAGCGCTTGAGGCACATCACGTTATCCACGCGCTCGGTAAAGATAGCGCGCTTGCCGGTCTGGCGGGCCAGCTCGTAGGCATACACGATGCCGCCCATGGCAGGGCCGACGATGACATCCACATCCAGCTCTTTGACCTTATCGGCCACAGCCTTCATCACCTCGGCGCAGCGGTCCGGGTACTGCTGCAGATAAGCCATCTGGCAGTATGCACCGGAATGGCGGCCGGAAGACAGCAGAAAATGGCCTTCCAGGAATGCGTCACAGCTCTTCAAAATTTCAAGTGCTTCACTCATTGTACTTCTCCCTCTCTTTTAAAACAGTTTCTATTCTTTTGGTTGGTATTGTACCACGCTTTGACAGTATTTGCAAATTTATGCATTACTTTTCATTATATGCGTATAAATAATGGTTTTTCCTGATATTCTTGCAGTTTTATTCTGCGCAGCGGGCACAGCCGCGGATCTCGTCCAGCGTTTTTACGCCGTTTTTATCCATCCAGGCTGCCATCTCGTCCGCAATGGTCTCCATGGCGCGGGGGTTTGCAAAGTTTGCAGCGCCCACCTGCACTGCCGCTGCGCCTGCCATGATGAACTCCAGCGCATCGCGGCCGGTAGCAATGCCGCCCAGGCCCACCACCGGGATGTTTACTGCACCCACGGCCTGCCATACCATGCGCAGGGCGATGGGGCGCACCGCCGGGCCGGACAGACCCGCAAAGATGTTATTGAACACCGGGCGGCGCTTTTCCAGATCGATGGCGCAGGCCTGGAAGGTGTTGGTCAGGCTGATGGCATCCGCACCGGCTGCTTCCACAGCCTTGCACATTGCAGGGATGTTTTCCGCCTGGGGGCTTAACTTGACCATCAGGGGCTTTTTGCAGGCAGCGCGCACCATACGCACCACCTCACCGGCAGCCTCGGCCTTTACGCCGTAGGCCATGCCGCCCACCTTGACGTTGGGGCAGGAGATGTTCAGCTCCACGATGTCCACAGCGCTCTCGCTCAGCATCGCGGCACCCTCCACATACTCTTCCTCGCTGTGGCCGCCCAGATTTGCGATGGCCACCGTGCCGTATTTCTGCTTCAATTCCAGCATCTCGGGCAGCTCCACATCGATAAAGTGCTGCACGCCGGGGTTCTGCAGGCCGATGCTGTTGATAAGGCCGGAGGGGGTCTCCCACAGGCGCTCGCCCTTGTTGCCGTACTGGCCGTGCAGGGTAAGGCCCTTGCCGGAGATGCCGCCGATCTTTGCAAAATCGGCCAGCTCCTCGTACTCCACACCGTAGCCCACAGTGCCGGATGCACCGATGACCGGGCTGTTCATCACAAAGCCCAGCAGGTTGGTTTTCAGGTCTGCCATCAGAAGAACACCTCCGTTGCGTCAAATACAGGGCCGTTCTTGCACACGCTCTTGCCCTCGCCGCCCTTGGTCTCGCAGGTGCAGCCAAGGCAGGCACCAATGCCGCAGGCCATCTTCTTTTCCATGCTCACAAAGCAGGGGGTGCCTTTTTCGGCACACAGGCGGGCGGCGTTCTTCATCATGACCGTGGGGCCGCACACCAGCACCACGTCGTAGTCGGCGGGGTCGTACAGCTGGGTGACAAAGCCGTGGAAGCCCACCGCGCCGGTGTCGGTGGACACCTTGACGAGGTTTGCGATCTCGCGGTACTCCTCCATGCAGTAGGGGGCATCCCGGAAGCCGAAGAACACATCCGGCTTCACGCCTGCCGCTGCCAGCTCGCGGGTGAGCTGGAACATGGGCGCAGTGCCGATGCCGCCGCCCACCACAGCGATTTTTTTGTACTTGCTCAGGATGTCCGGCACATCAAAGCCGTTGCCCATAGGGCCGGTGAGCTGGAAGGTATCCTTCATTTTGAGCTGCGCGATCTTTTCAGTGCCCTCGCCCACCACCTGATACAGAAACTCGATGGTGCTGCTGTCCGGGTTCCAGCGGTGCACGCTGATGGGCCG
Source organism: uncultured Faecalibacterium sp. (assembly GCA_934553285.1). Taxonomy (GTDB): domain Bacteria; phylum Bacillota; class Clostridia; order Oscillospirales; family Ruminococcaceae; genus Faecalibacterium. Next base: position 2,265 of record CAKTFD010000043.1, read on the forward strand.
GGACAGGAAGGGGGCTTCGTCGGCACCCCAGGCACGCAGGGTGAAGAACTGGCCTGCGTGAGGGGCGTGGCTGCGGTCGGGCCAGACCACGGTCAGCAGGCGGATGTCCGGGGCAATGACCTCATTGCGCAGGACGGTGGCTTCACAGCAGGCTGCACGCATGGGCAATGGCCTCCTTCATGTTCACACACTCGTTGTAAGCGGCCTCGTCAAAAGCAACGCCCGGCTGCTTTTTGTAAGCCAGCAGGATGCCGCGGCTGGAGTTTACCACGCCGCCGTTGCCGCGGGTCAGATACTGGGCGATATCCTCGGCCTTGCCGCCCTGTGCGCCGTAGCCGGGGATCAGGAAGAAGCTGTCCTGATACTTTGCGCGGATCTCGGTAGCTTCCTCGATGTGGGTGCCGCCGATGACCAGGCCGATGGAGGAGTAGCCGTGCTCGCCCATGTAGTCCTTGCCCAGGGCGTTCAGCTTATCGCCCACCAGGTCGTAGACATGGCGGCCGTCGGCCAGCTTCTCGTACTCAAAATCCTTGGCGCCGCCGTTGGAGGTGCGGCAGAGCACAAACATGCCCTTGCCCTGCTTTTCGGCGTAGGGCAGGTAGGGGCTGATGGAGTCCAGGCCCATGTAGGGGGCCAGGGTGACGAAGTCGGCCTCAAAATCACCGGTAAAGTGGCCCATGGCGTACATCTCGGCAGTCTTGGCGATATCGCCGCGCTTGATGTCTGCGATCACCGGCACACCGGCTTCCCGCACAGCCCGCAGGGTGTCGGCATAGGCCTTCATGCCTTCCATGCCCAGAGACTCGTAGTAGGCGATCTGCACCTTGTAGCAGCCCGCCACAGCCTTGGTGGCATCGATCAGCTTCTGGTTGAAGCGCACGATATTCTCGCCGCGGGTCAGGGTGCTGTCCACAAAATCAGCGGGCAGGTAGCTGAAATCGGTATCCAGACCCACGCACACCGGGCCGCGTGCTTCCACTGCTTCGTAGAGTTTGTCCATGTTCGTCATTTGGGTGTCCTCCTGTAGGTTTTTATATATAAATACATTGTAACGATGGTATTTGCGCAGGCGTCCCAGGCCTGAACGGCTCGACTGCGGGAGTCTGCGGCTTACGCCTGTGCCTGATAGGTGACCTTGCCGGCCTTGATGGTGGCATACACCTTGCCGTACAGCTGTGCGCCGTCAAAGGGGGTGTTGTGGGACTTGGAGTGCAGTTTTTCCTTCTCCACGGTGTAGGGGGTGTCCAGATCCACCAGCACAAAGTCGGCATCGCAGCCCGGCTCCAGCTGGCCCTTGGCAAGGCCCAGGATCTCGGCAGGGCGGGTACTCATCAGATGCACCAGCATCTCCAGCGGCAGGCCTTCCTGCCTGCACAGCTTGGTGTAGCACACGCCGAAAGCGGTCTCGCTGCCCACCATGCCGGCCATGCCTTTCAGCTTATCTTCCTCGGAGTGCGGTGCGTGGTCGGTAGCGATGGCATCCACGATGCCGGTGCGGATGCCTTCCACCAGTGCTTCCACATCGTCGGCGGTGCGGATGGGCGGGTTGACCCGGTAATCGCAGCTGTCATTGGTGAACCACAGGTGGTGGGGGGTCACCTCGCAGGTAACGGGTGCGCCCCGCAGCTTTGCCATCCGGATGGCGTCCAGCGCCCCCCGGGTGGACACGTGGCACATGTGCAGCCGGGTCTGGTAATACTCGCTCAGCCAGCAGTTGCGCACGGTCTCGATATCCTCGGCCAGGCGGTAGTCCCAGGGGCTGATCTCCATATCCTCGGCGTGGCTCATCACGGTGATATCCTTCTGGGTGCAGATGGCAAAGGCTCTGGCCATGGTGGCATTATCCTGCACGCCGTGGCCATCCTCGGTGATGAACTTTACACTGGCAGGCAGGGTCTTGAGGTGGTCGATGCTCACGCCGTCAAAGTTTTCGGTGATGGAAACGGTCTGGTTTGCATCGCACAGCCCCACCTCGGCAGCCTTCTGCTCCACCAGCATCGCCTGTGCGGCAGAGGAGCAGACCGGTTTTGTGTTGGGCATCAGGTTTACAAAGGTGTAGCCGCCCGCCGCAGCTGCGCGGCTGCCGGTCTCGATATCCTCTTTATACTCAAAACCGGGGGTACGCCAGTGGCAGTGCAGGTCCACAAATGCGGGCAGTACGGTCAGCCCACCGGCATCCACCACCGTTTCGTTCTCGGCAGCCAGAGCGGAAAGATCCTGCCCTACGGCAGCGATCTTTCCATCCTTTACATAGATCTCGAGCGGTCGTCCTTCGGTGTTCACAGCGTTTGTCAGCAGCATCGCGGTTCCCTCCTGTAATGTTATTTTTTGTAGGGTACATGCCCGAAAACGGGCAAAAAAAAACTTTTCCCCGCAAAGGGAAAAGCTCATTGCGCAAAAAAAGGAAACAACGAAGCCACGGCAAAACCGGACGCGAACTGATTGTTCAGTTTCGGGCTATGGGCAGTGCACAGCATGGTGTTTCTCCTTTTTTTGATCCTTGCATTTTCATTCGTATTATTTTATCATAGAACCGCAAAATGTGTCAATGCCCCGGCGCAGATCGCGTGGTAAAAGGTTTATGGCATCTCTCGCCGAATTTTGGATACTCTATCCAAAACCCGGCCCGGCAGGCAAAAAAAGTGCCAGTTTGTTCCATCAATCCCTAGTGGCGCACTGTACATTGTGCCCGGGCTGTGTTATTATATACGGTAACGAGGGTGCCCGCCGCGCAGGCGGGTGTTCGAGAGGAAAGAGAGGGTTATTCCGCATGGGTTTACTTGAGGACGCGCGGAACATTCAGCGCAAGGACCCCGCCGCACGCAGTGTGCTGGAGGTGGTACTGCTGTATCCGGGATTCCACATCCTGGTCTATCACCGCATTGCGCACTGGCTGTATGAGCGCAAACACTTTTTTCTGGCACGATGGGTCAGCCAGCATGGCCGCCGCCGCACCGGCATCGAGATCCACCCCGGTGCCACCATCGGCAGATGTCTGTTCATCGACCACGGCATGGGCATCGTGTTCGGCGAGACCTGTGAGATCGGGGATAACTGCACCATCTACCATGGCGTGACCCTGGGCGGCACCGGCAAGGACACCGGCAAGCGTCACCCCACCCTGGGCAACAACGTGCTCATCGGTGCAGGCACCAAGGTGCTTGGCCCGGTGTTCATCGGCGACAACGCCCGCATCGGCGCAGGCAGCGTAGTGCTGCGCAACCTGCCCGCCAACTGCACCGCCGTGGGCGTGCCTGCCGAGGTGGTACGCATCAACAACAAGGCTGTGAACCCCGCCGACGACCTGGATCAGCAGGATCTGCCGGATGTGGTGTCCCAGCGCCTGACCGACCTCGACCGCCGTCTCAGCCAGCTGGAAAAAGCCGCGCAGGGCGATATCCCGCCCACCGCCGCACAGATCGCCGCACGGCAGAAGAAACCGTAACAAGAATAAAACAGGTGTACCCCGGAGCGTTTTTCTCCAAAGGGTACACCTGTTTTGATTTATTCTTTTCGCGCCAGAAGCGCTGCTGCCAAAAAGGCCTTAGGGATACACTTTCAGCACCCTTGTCCGGCGCAGAGGGCTTTCACCTTCTGCACCGCCGCCGCCACCAGGCTGCCGATAGGCTGGTCGGGCACGCCGACGATATAGTTTTCGCAGTGGTTCACCGGGATCAGCACCCGGGTGGCGCTGCTCTGGCAGACCGCTGCCGCCATGGCAGGGGTGATCTCGCCCAGCAGCGCATCCGCGATGACGATGCCGATGGGGCCTACGATGATGTCCGCACTGCGGCAGTTTACCACTACGGCGTTTTCGCCGGTGGCAGCGCGCGTGGCACCCGCCTTATGCATGGCCTGCGCGGCCAGACTGTTGGTGCCCACGGCCACCAGCCGGATATCCGGGCACTGGGTGCTGAGCGCAGCCACCAGCTGGCGCCCCAGGCCCCCGCCCTGCCCGTCGATCACAAGCACGTTCATGCCGCACCTCAGAAATCGATGGCTTCCAGCCGCAGCAGCGCCAGGATGTAGATCTTGACCGCCTCCAGCAGCTTATCGATGGGCGCAGCCTCGTTGGCACCGTGCATGGGGCCGCCGAATGCGGGCAGGGGCAGATCCTCGTGCTCCGGGCCAAAGCTGACTGCATAGGGGAAGTGGCGGGCGTAGGTGCCGCCGCCCATGGTAAAGGGGGTGGCGTTCTCGCCGGTCACCTCGTTGTAGGTATCGATGCAGGCGCGGATGGCGGGGCTGTCGGCCTCGATATAGAACGGCTCGGCAGCTTCCGCTTCCTCCAGCTTTGCGCCATCGCCCAGCGCAGCCGTGATCTGCGCGGTCAGTTTTTCGCCATCAGTGCAGGTGGGGAAACGGCTGTCGATGGTCTGCACCAGTCTGCCGTCCTCCATATAGATGCGGCCGCCGATGATGGTCAGCGGGCCAAAGGGGCCGTCAGCACAGTCGATGCCAAGCCCTGCACCTGCGGTGGAGCTGTGCAGCTTGCGCAGTGCTTCCAGATAAGCGCGCTCTGCCGCATTGCACAGGCCGTTAGCCAGCAGGTAGTCCACCACCAGACCGATGGCGTTCACCGTGCCCTCCGGCATGGCGGCGTGGCCGGACTTGCCCCAGCCGCGCACCCGCACACCATCCCCTTCCGGTTCCAGCGTGATATTGGGGGCGTTTTTCAGGCTGCGGATATCGGTTTTTACCAGTGCACTGGCGCGGTCCGGCACTGCGTTGTTGGCCACACCGCCCTCAAAATCCGCGATCAGGCCATTGCACACCGGGCTGACGATCTTGGCACCAAAGTGGCCTTTTTCGCCGTTGCACACCGGGAACTCGGCATCCGGGGTAAAGCAGAACACCGGTGCCGGGTAGTTTGCCAGATAGTATTCCACATCCTTCATGTGGGTCTCCTCGTTGTCGCCCACGATGGCGCGGATGGGGTAGCGCAGCTGATAGCCCTGCTCTTTGAGGAACTTGAGGGCGTACAGGGTGACTATCATGGGGCCTTTATCGTCCGATACGCCGCGGCCCAGCAGCCAGCCATCCTGGACGCGCATCTTGAACGGGTCTGCCGTCCAGCCGTTGCCCACAGGCACTACGTCCACATGGCAGATGGTGGCCAGGTACTTTTCCGGATCTGCACCAGCCAGCTCGGCGTAGCCAATGTAGTTTTCGCAGTTGCGGGTGGCAAACCCCATACCCGCTGCCAGTTCCAGCGTTTTATCCAGGGCTGCGCGGGGGCCTGCACCAAAGGGTGCGCCCTCCTCCGGCGTGCCCTCCACGCTGTTGATGGCCACCAGCGCTGCAATATCCTGCAGCAGCTGCTCCCTGTTTTCCGCAATATATGCGTCGATCTTCTGATTCAGTGCCTGATCCATGTTCTATAACGTCCTTTCTGACCGGAAACAGGTCCCGGTCTTTACACAACTGTTACCCAGTTTAGCACACTCCGCGCGGAAAAGCTACCGGCAATTTTCACGACAAAAACAGCCGTGATTCGTCAGCCCGCCGCAAACATCCCGCTCAGTGCGCCCAGCAGCCCGGCGCTTGCCAGCCCCATGATGATGCCTGCCAGCAGCACACCGCCCATGCAGGCCACCAATACGTCCTTGAACTTCATATCCAGGATGGACGCTGCCAGGGTGCCCGTCCAGGCACCGGTGCCCGGCAGCGGGATGCCCACAAACAGCAGCAGCGCCACGGTCAGGCCCTTGCCCGCCTTGGCTTCCAGTGCGCGGCCGCCTTTTTCGCCCTTGTTGATGCAAAAGCGGCAGATGGGGCCGATAAGGGGCTTGTGATAGCCCCAGATGAGGAACTTGCGGGCGAACAGATAGATAAAGGGCACCGGCAGCATGTTGCCCAGCACACACAGCAGGTAGGTGGGCAGCACCGGCAGCCCCATGCCCAGGCCGATGGGGATGGCACCGCGCAGCTCAACGATGGGCACCATAGAGATAAAGAATATCAGCAGATAATTTTTAAGCATATGCTTCTCCTTTTTATGTTATGGCGTATTACAGCTCGATCTCCAGCTCCACCGGGCAGTGGTCGGAGCCAAAGATCTCGTTATGGATCTCCGCCGCCCGGATGCGGTCCGCAATGCGGCGGGATACGATAAAGTAATCGATGCGCCAGCCCGCATTCTTTTCCCGTGCGTGGAAGCGGTAGCTCCACCAGCTGTACTTCACCTCGTCCGGGTGCACCACACGGAAGCTGTCTGCAAAACCGGCCGCCAGCAGCTCGGTCATCTTGGCGCGCTCCTGGTCGGTAAAGCCTGCGCTCATGCGGTTGGTCTTTGCGTTTTTGATATCCATCTCGGTGTGCGCCACGTTCAGATCGCCGCACAGGATCACCGGCTTTTTTGCGTCCAGTGCCAGCAGGTACGCCCGGAAGGCGTCCTCCCACTCCATGCGGTAGTCCAGCCGTTTCAGGCCGTCCTGGCTGTTGGGGGTGTAGCAGTTCACCAGATAAAACCCGGGGTATTCCAGGGTCAGCACCCGTCCCTCGTGGTCGTGCTGCTCCAGCCCGATGCCGGTCGTCACCGCCAGCGGTGCCGTTTTGCACCAGCAGGCTGTGCCGGAGTAGCCCTTTTTCTCGGCAGAATAGGTATACTCTGTGTAACCCTCCGGCGCAAAGTCCGCCTGCCCCGGCTGCATCTTGGTCTCCTGCACCGAGAAGATATCGGCATCCAGCGCAGCAAAACTCTCGGCAAAGCCGTGGGTCAGGCAGGCGCGCAGGCCGTTCACGTTCCAGCTGATCAGCTTCATAGCGTTCTCCTTATGTTATGCCTGATATTTTGTTTTCCATGCACCGCTGCGGAACCGCAGCACAAAGCAGGTCACGCGGCAGATCCAGTCGATGACCATGGCGATCCACACGCCCACAGCGCCCCAGCCCATGCGCACACATAGCAGGTAGCTGAATCCCAGCCGCCACAGCGCCATGCTGAGGATGGATACCACCATGGTAAACTTTACATCGTTGGCGGCGCGCAGGGCGTTGGGCAGCACAAAGGACAGCGGCCACAAAAACAGGGCGCAGCCCGCATGGATGAGCACCAGTTTGATGGCCAGCTGCATCGTTTCGCCGGACAGTGCATAGATGCCCACCAGCGGTTTGACAAACAGCAGGATGGCACCGTTGGACAGCCCCATGGTGATGTAGGCCCACAGCAGCAGCCTGCGGGTGTAGCCGATGGCCTGCTCGTGGTCGCCCGCGCCGATACAGCGCCCCACCACCGTGATCATAGCCAGACTGATGGCCTTGCCCGGGATGACCCCCATGCCGTCCAGATTGTTGGCCACAGCGTTGGCCGCGATCTGCACCGTGCCAAAGGTGGAGATCATGCTCACCACGAGGATGCGCCCGGCCTCGAACAGGCTGTTCTCAAAGGCAGACGGGATGCCGATGCCCAGGATGCGCTTTGCCAGACGTCCGTCCATCCGCAAGGTGCGGGGCACATCCAGCACCTCTTTTTCCCGGTAGCACTTGCGCAGGATGAGCGCCGCAGCCACCACGCGGGATACCACGCTGGGCCAGGCTACGCCGTCCACCCCCATTTTCAAGCCGAAGATGCACACCGCGTTGCCCACGATGTTGATGATGTTCATCAAAAAGCTGATCTGCATCGAGATCCGGGAGTTGCCGATGCTGCGGAACAACGCCGCGCCGCCGTTGTACAGCGCCAGGAACGGGTAGCTGAGGGCGATGATCTGCAGATATTTTACGCCGGCATCCAGCACATCGGTTTCAATAGAGCCATAGAACAGCCGGATCATGGGGCGGGCCAGCACAAAGCACACCGCCCCGATCGCCATGCCGGACAGCCCGCTGAGCAGCAGCAGCTGACCGGCGCTTTTGTCAGCCTCCTTCCGCTCCTTTGCGCCCAGATACTGGCTTACCACCACCGCGCCGCCGGTGGCCAGCGCCGCAAACAGCACGATGATAAGGTTGTTGATCATATCCACCAGGCTGACGCCGGAGATCGCCGCCTCGCCGCAGCGGGATACCATCATGGTATCGGCCATGCCCACCGTCACTTCCAGCAGCTGCTCCACCAGCAGCGGGCCGGTGAGCAGCAGCAGCTCCTTTTGGGTAAACAGGGGTTCCCGCTCTCCATCCCGCAGGTCTTTTCCCCTGCCTTGCGATTGTTTCGTCATACTTTTCTCCCTCCCGGCACCGGGCACCTTCTCCCCGGTATGCCGCATCTGCTCCAAAGCATGCCTTCTTTTTTCAGCCGCCGCAGATGTGTCCATCTTAACACACCCCTTGCGGCTTGTAAAGCGGTGCGGCGCACATCCTTCTATCCGTTTTTTCTATGGATTTTTCCGGCTTTATGCTTGTTGGTCAGTTTGCCGGGAACTTTCTTCTAATTTTGTGCGTTTCTACAAAAATGCGATTTCCCGCATATTTTTGTGCAAAAATTTTTAAAAACCTCTTGCATTTTTTGTTCGGTCGTGGTATGTTGTATCCAACACAGGCGGAACTTGGATACATTCCCTTCCTGGAGCATCCCGTTTCGGCTCCATACCACGCCTTTGTTTTTATATTGCTATTTTCTTCATTTACCTTCTTATCATTTACCCTGCCTGTTCCGTAAGGAACGAGAAAAGCGATGACCCAACCTGCACGGGCCATCGCTTTTTCTTTTTGTCCGGCTGTCCGGAAAGAGCTGCCGTCAGCAGCTCTTCTGGTCTTTCATGCGTGCAAAGGCCTGCCGGACATCGCCGGAGAAATACAGGGTACCCAACGCACACACCGGGCCTTCGCCGCCCAGCTGTGCTGCGCGTGCCACACCGGCCTCGATGCTGTCCGCCGCTTCGGCGGTGCAGCCGTAAGCGCGGATGTGCTCTGCCAGCGTCTGCGCTGGCATGGCGCGGGGATTGTGGGCTGTTACGGTCACAAACCGCACCGCCAGCGGTGCCAGCAAAGCCAGCATCTCGTCCACATCCTTGTCCGCCATGATGCTGACCAGGAACACAAATTTCTGCCCCGGGAACCGGTCTTTCAGGCTCTGCACCGTAGCGCGCATCCCGTGGGCATTGTGGCTGCCGTCCAGCACAAAGGCCGGGCTGCGGCGCAGCAGCTCAAAACGCCCCGGCCAGCTTACCTGCTCCAGCCCGGTGCGGATGGCTGCATCCGGGATATGCCAGCCGTTCTGCCGCAGCACCCGCAGGGCAGTAATGGCCAGCGCCGCATTGCGGGGCTGATAGCTGCCGATGAGGGGCAGCTGCACACCGTCCAGCCCATCAAAATCAAAGGTAACTTTGTCCAGGTCGCCGCCCTCGACCCGCAGCTTACCGAAATCGACCTCGGTAAAGGGGGCGTGCTGCCGCGCCGCCACCCGGCGCAGCACAGCGTCTGCTTCCGGTGCGCCGCCGTAGCTCACCACCGGACAGCCGGCCTTGATGATGCCCGCCTTGGCCGCAGCGATATCGGCAAGGGTGGGGCCAAGCTCCTTGACATGATCCATCCCCAGTGCGGTGATGACCGCGCAGGCAGGCTTTTCGATGACATTGGTGGAATCCAGCGTGCCGCCCAGCCCCACCTCCAGCACCACGATATCGCACTGCTGCTGCGCAAAGTAGAGCATTCCCAGCGCGGTAATGATCTCGAACTCGGTGGGCACATCCGTCATGGCATCGGCGGCGGGCTTTACCCGCTCCACCAGCTGCACCAGCTCCTCGTCCCCGATCTGCTGCCCGTCGATCTGGATCCGCTCGTTGAACCGGTTGATAAAGGGCGAGGTATACAGCCCCACCCGGTAACCGGCTGCATGCAGGCAGGACGCCAGCATCGCCGCCGTGCTGCCTTTTCCGTTGGTGCCCGCCACATGGACGAACTGCAGCTTTTTGTGCGGGTCGCCCAGTGCGGCCAGCAGGGTGCGGGTGCGGCTCAGCCCGGGTTTATGCCCCGCCCACTGCACCGCGTGGATGTATTCCAGTGCCTGTTCGTAGTTCATAGATACTGCCTCGATTCAAGATCACGATTTGGAAGGTGCGATAACCGCATTTTTACCGGAGCGGCCGCTGCCGTACGTAGTAAAGCCGCAAGGGATCCCTTACTTCTTTGCCAGCTTCATCAGGCTGCGGTTTTCCAGCAGGATGCGCAGCAGCACAACATTTACTGCACTGAGGATAAGGGCATTGGGGATGCGCACAGCCAGCGTTGCCCAGGGATAACCGTAGAAGATGCGCAGTGCCAGCGAGGTAATGACCATCGAGCCGACAAAATGCCCCAGCAGCACGCTGACTGCCAGCCGCAGGCTGATGGAAAGGCTGCCCAGCTTCCGCCAGGCAAGGCCCGCCACCAGGCCGATGGCGCCAGCCCCCAGGGTGATGAGCGGGTTGATGGCGTAGCCCGCCAGCACACCGCCGATGATATCGGCCACAGCCCCCACCGCAAAGCCTGCGCCGGGGCCGAACACCACCGCCGCCAGCAGCACCGGCAGACTGCCCAGGTTAAACCGGACAAAACCGGTAGAGATGCTCAGCACCCGGCTGAACACGATGCTCATGGCGACCAGCAGTGCCAGCATGGTCAGGGTACGCGCCGAAGTTTTTTGGTTGTTCATGATCGTTGTCCTCCTTTAAAAGGAACAAGCAGGCAGGACGCAAAAACGCCCTCCCCTGTGACAGACCGCACAAAGGAGGGCGTGAATCCCAACAACATTCACTTCCGGGCAAAAGCCGCAGACGGCTCTCGCCTGCACCCAAGTCCATGCAGCAGCGGGATGCAGATCCTGCACCGCGGTCAAAACCTTCGTCCGCAGCACAACTCCCCGTTGATGCGGCACTTAACGCGCAGGATCTTACTCTGTTGATGTTGTCATTATAATCTTTTTTTCGCCTGTCCGCAAGCGCTTAAACGAACATCTTTGCCAAACCGTCGTTTATATTTTTGGTAGTGTTGTATAATCGTAGGACTTTTCGCCTCCTTCTCTGCTCCCGTGCCCCTCTTTTCTTTTGGCACAGAACGTGGTAAGATGGGCACAATGATACCAGGGGGATCCTCCCCGGAAAGGACTTTTTTCCATGAAATTCAGCGAAATGACCTATACCCGCCCGGACATCGATGCCCTGCTGGCACGGTGCAGCGCGCTGGCCGCCAAAGCCGCTGCCGCCCCGGACGGCGATGCCCTCATCCAGGTGTATTACGAGCAGAGCCGCGCCTTTGCGGACTACACCACCGCTTCCCAGCTGGCCAACATCCACTACACCTGCGATACCCGCGATGCCTACTGGAAGGCCGAGCAGGACTTTTTTGATGCCAACGGCCCTGCTGTGACCAATGCCAGCGTGGAGATCAGCCGGGCCTTCCTGGCCAACCCCCATGTGGACGCCCTGACCGCGCACTTTGGCTCCACCTGTGTGGCCGGCATGAAAAACGCCGTATTGGGCATGGACGACCGCACCGTAGAGCTGCAGCAGGCATTCAACGCGCTGGTCAGCCAGTATCAGCAGATCTACGGCGGCGCACTGGTGGAGCTGGACGGCAAACAGCTGACCATCCCCCAGCTTGGCCCTTATAAGGAAGATCTGGACCCCGCCGTGCGCCGCGCCGCCTACGAGGCCGAGGCCGGTTACTTCGATGCCCACCGCGCCGAGCTGGACGAGCTGTATACAAAGATCGTCAAGAACCTGAACCAGCAGGCCCAGGTATTGGGCTACCACGACTACAGCGAGCTTTCCTACGTCCGCATGAACCGCATCGGCTACGGCCAGGCCGAGATCCAGGCCTTCCGCGACCAGGTAGCCAAAGATGTGGTGCCCGAGCTGCAGAAGGTGATGGCCATGCGCACCAAGCGCACCGGCATCGCACACCCCACCTTCACCGATCTGCCCATCATCTTTAAGGATGGCAACCCCAAACCCATCCCGGGCTACCAGGCACGCATGGATGCCGCCCGCACCATGTACCACGAACTAAGCCCCGAAACTGCCGAGTTTATCGACTTTATGCAGGACAACGAGCTGTTCGATGTCGAGAGCCGCCCCGGCAAGATGTCCGGCGGCTATATGACCAGCCTGCCCAGCTATAAGGCCCCCTTCATCTTTGCCAACTGGAACGATACCTCCGGCGATGTGGACGTACTGACCCACGAGTGCGGCCACGCCTTTGAGGGCTATGTGGCCGAGCGGGACCCCAACGTCCCCGCCGACCTGGAATGCCCCGCCATGGAGAGCGCCGAGATCCACTCCATGGCCATGGAGTTCCTCACCGCACCGTGGCACCACCTGCTGTTCGGCAAGGATACGGAAAAATACGCCCTGCTGCACGCCGAGGACAGCTTTGTATTCCTGGCTTACGGCTGCGCCGTGGACGAGTTCCAGCACATCATGTACCAGAACCCGGATCTGACCCCCGACCAGCGCAACGCCGAGTGGCTCAAGCTGGAAAAGAAGTACCGCCCCTGGATCGATTTTGACAACCTGCCCTTCTATGGCCGCGGTGCCGGATGGCAGCGCCAGCTGCACATCTACGAGTGCCCCTTCTACTATATCGACTACTGCCTGTCCACCATGGCCGCCCTGCAGTTCTTCCTGCTGAGCCTCGATGACCACAAGGATGCCTGGGAGCGCTACCTGAAACTGGTGCGCCGCGCCGGCCTTGCCAGCTACACCGAGCTGCTGCAGACCGCCGGGCTAAAAGTCCCCTTTGCGGACGGCAGCGTCAAGGGCATCGCCCAGCAGATGACCCACTGGCTGGAAACGCATCAGGTCGGCGGCACCATCTCCTGAGCCGCCGGGCGTACATCTCGTGCTGTGCTGCTGCCGCAGTCACTTTATTATGGATTTATAATAGTTTCCAAAATCCGCAAGAGCATCCATAACCGGCAGGATCTCCTGCCCAAGTGTCGTCAGTCCATACTCGACCTTTGGCGGCACCTCGTGATGGTCATAGCGGTAAACAAGTCCATCCTCCATCATCTGGCGCAGGCTGTCGGTCAGTACCTTTTGTGAAATGCCCTCCAGATCTCGCTGCAGCTCATTGAAACGCCATGGGCGCATCCGCAGGTTCCGCAGGATCAGCAGCTTCCACTTTCCGCCGATCAATGCCACTGCAGTTGCCACCGGACACACCGGCAGTTCCTCCTTTGTTTTCAATGTACTTCACCTCCTGTTACAAGGATAGCACATTCTGTTTTGTATGTACAGTTATAAAAAAGTGCGTACTTGTCTGTGCGTGCACAGCCTTGTAAACTACAAACAGGCAAGTAAACTTGCAAAATGATTTGGAGGGTTACAACTATGGCAAACTATACGAAGCTCAACATTGGAAACGAATCCCGCGTGGAACTGCACGACGTTCTGGCTCTGACCGGCGCCGAAGTAAGCATCAACCGTCTCCCCGCCGGTGCGGGCGTACCGTTCGTACATTCTCACCAGCACAACGAGGAGATCTACGGCATCCTTGAGGGCAAAGGCACTGCTACCATTGACGGTGTCTCGGTTTCTCTCGCTGCAGGCGACTGGCTAAAGATCGTTCCGGCCGCTAAACGTCAGTTTGCAGCATCTGCCGACAGTTCACTCACCTACCTCTGCATTCAGGTCAGAGAAAACACGCTGGATGGTTTCACCGCAGCAGACGCGATTGTTTACTGAGTTTATAGCAGGTTGCGTTTTTATCGCAAATCAAGAAATTAGCGCAGCATCTGCAAACTGTATATCGCAAATATGCAGTTTGCAGATGCTGTTTGTGCATTAAAAACGCAAACCGCTATAAAACCAAAAAAATAAAAGCTGAATGGAAATTTGCCCGTTGGAACTGGCTGCATCCGCTGCGGTATGATTCTGCCGGGTGTTTTTCTTTTTTCGGGACGGTCACGGTGCCCCGAAAAGGCATTTTTTGAGTTATAAGGCACATTCCAGCCGGATTTTAGAATATAAGAAACAAATAAAGCCACGACAAGACCGCATTTCTAAACGGCTTATCGTGGCTTTTCTTGTGGTCGGAGTGGCGAGACTCGAACTCGCGGCCTCCTGCTCCCAAAGCAGGCGCGCTACCAACTGCGCAACACCCCGGCATTCGGCGGCACAGTGTGTACCGCCGAAGTATAGTATATCGTTTTTTGCGCGGTTCGTCAATACAAAATCCTCAGTTGAAGGAGCGGAAGCCCTTGCCGATGATCTCGCTGGAGTTGACGATGGTGATGAAGCTGTGGGGGTCGTTCTCCCGCAGGAAGTTGCGCAGCTGCAGTGCCTGACGGCGGGTGAGCACCGTTACCAGCACGCTGAGTTCGTGGTGGGTGTAGGCACCGTAAGCCTTTTCCACCGTGGCGGAGCGGTTCATCTCCTTGATGATAAAATCCAGGATGGGCTGGGGGTTGGCGGTCATGATAGTGCACACCTTGCGCAGGCGGATGTTTTCGATGGCACCGTCCACCACAAAGGATTTGCCGATCAGGCCCAGGATGCAATACAGTCCTGTGCCCATGCCGAACCGCACCGCCGCCGCCAGCACGATGAGGATATCGCTGACCATCAGCGCCTTGCCGATCTCCATGGAAGTGTACTTGGCCAGGATCAGCGCCACGATATCGGTACCGCCGGTGGAGGCACCAATATCAAACACGATGGCTGCGCCCAGTGCAGGCAGAAACACTGCAAACACCAGGTCCAGCATGGCGTCCCCGCTCAGGGACCGGCCGGAGGGATACAGCCACTCGCAGCAGGATACAAAGAAGGAGAGCGCAAACGAGGAGTAAATGGTCCATCCCATGCACTTGACCCCCAGGAACACGAAGCCCAGCACCACCAGCACCAGGTTGATGATCCACATAAAGCCGCCCACGTTGATCCGGGGGAACAGGTCTGCCAGCAGGATGGACAGGCCGGATGTGCCGCCAAATGCAAAGTGGTTGGGGTTTTTAAAGTATACGATGCCCACTGCCGTAAGCACGAGGCCCAGGTTCAGCAGGGCAAAGAAATTTAGATCCTTTAGCAGTTTTTCCGGACTAAAGGCTTCTTTTAAACCGTTCATGGGGTTCCTCCATCAGAAAATACAGTTATTTGGCCCGAATGCCATGCAAAAATATACTCCCCTTATATCGGGATGTCAAGAGATAAAGGAGAAGTTGTGGAAAAACGCAAAAAGCAGAGAAAAAGCCGCTGTATTTCAGGAAAAATCTGTAGCGCACAACAGGCCGGAAGGGGTCAGGCTTGTCCGTTGGTGGATACTGCGGCCATGATCTGACGGATCAGCTCCCGCTGCACGGCAGAAATGCGGCGGCCACGCTTGCCATAGATGAAAAACTCCCACCGGAGCTGCAGATCCAGTAAGGGACAAAAGCAGATGTCCGCAGGCAGTATGCTGGCTTTGCCGGCGTAGAAGGAAACAAAGCCCTGCCGCAGCAGATCCAGGATCAGCTCCCAGTCTGCATCTCCCAGCACACTGTCGATGGTAAGCCCCCGGGTCTGCAGTTGTTCCAGCAGCTGAGCCTGAGAACGGTTCTCGGTATTCAGGGTGATCAGCGGGACCCCCTTCAAATCAGCAAGGGTCAGGGAACGCTTTTGCGCCAGCGGGTTCTGCCTGGCCAAAATGGCGCCGATGTCGCTTTCAGAGTATGCCAGCTGGACAAAATCACTGCTGCTCAAAGGGGAAGTAGTGATGACAAGATCACAGTCGTAATTCCGGTAGCTGCGGCTGCGCTCGTTGTCGGTATAACTGTGGAAATGCAGCTGCACCTCCGGGTGCTGCTGTTGGAATGCGGAAAAG
>CAKTFD010000044.1 GCA_934553285.1 uncultured Faecalibacterium sp.
GAGGAAGAAAACGGCTTCACCCTCAACTACGACAAGTACAACTGGGAAGAACACCCGGACCACTTCATTCTGCAGGATGCCGACCGGCCCATCGACTTTGGCGAGGGCAAGAAGAACATTTATGCGCTGGAAGGCACCGAAGTGCTGGTGCAGCGAAACAAAGAAGTGCAGATGGCGGCACACGACTTCGGCAAGGGCCGTGCCGTGTACATCAGCGGTGTGCCTTACAGCTTTGCCAACAGCCGCACCCTTTACCGTGCTATCCTGTGGAGTGCCCACAGCGAGGAGGAACTGCATACTTGGTTCAGCTCCAATTATAATGTAGAAGTTCATGCCTACGTCAAGAACGGCAAATATTGTGTGGTGAACAACACGTACGAGCCGCAGGACACTACCGTTTACACCACCGGCGGCAGCAGCTTTGCTCTGCATCTGGATGCCAACGAGATCAAGTGGTATGAAATTTAAGTTTTCCCTTTCATAAACGAACACAACGGGCGGCTCCGATAATAGAGCCGCCCGTTTGTGTTTGCTTTATTGCTCCATCACTTGCAGCACACAGGCACAATAGCCGGGTTCAGGCTGATAGCAGTGGATGATAAGATCCTTATCGATCTCGGGACTGTAATCGTGGAGGGTGTGCTTTGTACCGTTTAACGCCACATCTGCATAGGCTACAAGCCACTTTTTATCACCATTGGGGAACACCTTGTAAAAAGAGCGGTTCAGCATTTCTTCTATGGGAACGCCTTCCACCGCCGCCATTTCCGCGTTGCAGTAGCGGAAAATAAAATCCACGCCGTGGCCGTCCTCATTAAAAACAAGCTCTATCACGCAGAATGCCAGCGGCATATCGTCCAGAAGGCTGCATTTTTCCAGCATACTCAGGGGGTGGGGCTTCGTTTCGGCCAGACCTATTTCTGCGCTCAGGCGGCGATGGCTGCTCATACCGCGCTTGCGCCCCTGAAAGGTGCGTCCGTCCGACATGGTATAAACGCCATCTCTGCTAATATTTACAATGTGGCTGCGGCATACGACCGTCCCTTTGCTGATGCTCAAAAAATTATTCTCCGGCAAAGCAGACAGAACGCTATGTACCGGTATGAACAGTGCAAATGCCTCACCGTCCGTGCGCTGAATGACTGTTTTGCGGTCTTTGCGGTAAATGTACAGGATGTTTTCTGCACAAAGGCCATGTTTTTGAAACCACGCGTTCAGGTCGGTCATAGAGATGCTCCTTTTTTAGTTGATGTATTTAGTATAACATAATGCTGTGCAAAGCACAAGAAGTGGTTGATTAAAGTCAATTGATATGGGATTTTTGTCAAATTTTGATGGTTGCTTTTGTTGAAACTTACATTTTTGACACGAAAAACACGAAAAACACGAAAAATATTGACTTTTAGACCATCTCATTGTATTCTGAACACAGAAAGCTGAATGGTATTTTCACAAGATGTGAAGTGCATAAAGCAAGAAACATGACGGGAGGGTTCCTATTATGAAAATGACTCGCCGCGATTTTTTGAACGTTTCCACTGCGGCTGCGGTGGTTGGCGCAGCTACACTGTTGCCCATGGAGAAAGCTGCCGCAGCGCAGCAGGCGATGGGGGCACAGGATCTTTTGGAACAGGCGTATCTGTACGCTTTTCCGCTGGTGATGATGGATGCGACCCGGACGTTTTCCACGAATACCCGGACGGCTACAAGCAACAAGGCGCCTGTCAACCAGTTCATCCATGCGAAAAAGCTGGCGGATTCCACGACCCGTGTGGTGGTTACGCCGAATGTGGATACCATCTATACCCAGGCGTTTCTGGATGTCGGCGCAGAACCGATGATCTACGGTGTGCCGCAGACCGACCGCTTTTTCAATGTGCAGGTGCTGGATGCATGGACCAACACCGCCGCAGTGCTGGAAGCGCCGGGCTTTTATGCGATCACCCGTGCAGACTGGCAGGGAGAACTGCCGGAAGGGGTGCGGCGGATCAATGTGCCTACCAATATGGTCTGGACCATCGCCCGCATCGTGCTCTCCGGGCAGGAGGATCTGCCCAACGTCTGGGCTATTCAGGATAAGATGCAGCTGATGCCGCTGTCGGCCTACCCGGCAGGGCTGGCTGTGGTGCCGGAGGGCAGTTATTCCCCGGAAAATGATTTTGTGCCGGTGCAAAAGGTGCTCTCGATGTCTCCGCAGGTGTTTTTTGACACCGCCAACCAGCTGATGGAAACGAACCCGCCCGCTGCGGCAGATGCTCCGGTGCTCCGCGAGATCGCGGCGCTGCATGTTGGCCCCGGCGAGAAGTTCAGCGAAAAGGCGCTGGGTCTGTTCAGCGGGCTGCGCTGGAAGCTGATGCTGCTTCAAATGAAGAAAAAGCTGCAGAGCGAATCGAAGAACTATACACGCGAGATGGGACAGTGGACCTATTACGGCGACCCCATCGGCAACTTTGGTACGGCGTATACCTACCGTACCATGGTGGCGCTGCGGGGTCTGGGTGCCAACACCACGGATGTTGCCATCTACCCCAAAACAGATGTGGACAGCACCGGCGCAGTCCTGACCGGCAAAAAGACCTATACGCTGCACATAGAGGCAGAGCCTCCTACAAAGGAAAAAGGCTTCTGGTCGGTAACCGCCTACGGCGAGGACGATTTCCTCATTGATAACGCTATCGACCGCTACTGCGTCAACGACCGCTCCGGGCTGCAGCGCAACCCGGACGGGTCCATCGATATCGTCCTTTCCAAAGAAGCACCGGAGGATACGACCAACTGGCTGCCGGTAGAGGAGGGGGATTTCCACCTCTTCCTCCGTATCTATAAACCGGATACTGCTGCACTGGAGGGCTGGCAGCCGCCGGTCGTCCGCGCAGACTGATCTGTAATTCTGTAATATAGCAGTTTGCGTTTTTAATGCACAAGCAACATCCGCAAACTGCATATCGCAAATATGCTGTTTTGGTAGGCACTATTTCTGAAAATTGCGATAATAAGGAGGAACCTGCTATGAAAATGACCCGCCGGAATTTTATTTCTGCTTCGGCTGCTGCAATGCTGGCGTGCGGCGCATCTCTGTCTGCCCACGCGGCGGAAAATACCACAGAAAACGGCCTGAATTTTATTACAGACATTTTTAAGACCCCCACCCAGCCGGGCGAGACCGAAGGCGCAACGACCATCACAGCAGAGGCCAACGCCGAATGGTATGAAAAGCTGGATTTTTCCGACCGGCAGGAGTTTGCCAACGCAGAGCGCGGCTGGCTGAACAACGCGGAAGGCAGGATCATCGATGGTGAGGATAACAAATCTGCATGGGATCTGCAGAGCTACGGCGATTTGAACCGGGATGCTCCGGACACTGCAAACCCCAGTCTGTGGCGGAATACCCAACTCAACGCCAAAGCAGGTCTGTTTGAAGTATGTGACGGCATCTATCAGGTGCGCGGCTTTGATATGGCCAATACGACCTTTATCCGCACCGACCACGGCTGGATCGTGTTTGATGTGCTGATGTGCAAGGAAAACATGAAGGCTGCCAAGGAGCTGATGGAGAAGCGCTTCGGGCCGCTGGACATCAAGGCGGTGCTGTACAGCCACTCTCATGTGGACCACTTCGGCGGCGTGGAAGGTGTCATCGACCGCGCACAGGTGGCGGATGACAGCCTCTCCATCAAAGCGCAGCTTGCATCCGGCAAGATCCCTGTGCTTGCGCCGGCGGGCTTTCTGAAGCACGCCATCAGCGAGAATGTCTATGCAGGCATCGCCATGGCGCGGCGCGCACAGTTCCAGTACGGCACGGTGCTCAACAAGGGCGAAAAGGGCGCACTGAGCGTGGGCATCGGCATGGGACAGTCCACCGGTACGGTGTCCCTCATCGCTCCCACCTACGAGATCGGGGAGGATGTTCCAAAGCTGACCATCGATGGGCTGGAGATCGAGTTCCAGCTGACCCCCGGCACCGAAGCCCCCGCCGAGATGAACGCCTATTTCCCGAAATACCGCGCCCTCTGGATGGCAGAAAACTGCACCGGTACGCTGCATAATCTGTACACCCTGCGCGGCGCAGAGGTGCGCGATGCCAACGATTGGGCAAAGTACATCATCGAGGCTGACCAGCGCTTCTGCGATAAGACCGATGTGGTGTTCCAGAGCCACAACTGGCCGCACTGGGGCGAGGAGATCCATGAGTATCTGCTGAACACGGCAGCCATCTATAAGTTTATCCACGACCAGACCCTGCATTACATGAATCTGGGTTATACCGCAAACGAGATCTCCGCCATGCTCACCCTGCCCGAAAAGCTGGAAAAGGTCTGGTATACCCGGCCGTATTACGGCACGCTGGCACACAACGCCAAGGCGGTCTACCAGAAGTATCTGGGCTGGTACGATGCAAACCCGGTCAACCTGAACCCGCTCCCGCCCTGCGATACCGCCAAGAAGCTGGTGGAATATCTGGGCAGCACGGAGCTGGTGCTCTGCAAGGCGAAAAAGGACTATGCAAAGGGCGAATATCAGTGGGTGGCGCAGATCACGAAAGAACTGGTCTATGCAGACCCTGCGAACCAGAAGGCACGCAATCTGTGCGCAGATGCGCTGGAGCAGCTGGGCTATCAGGCAGAGTCCGGCGCATGGCGCAACGCCTACCTGATGGGCGCTGCCGAGCTGCGCAAGGGCAACCTGTCCGGTCTGGCACGCACCGCCAATGGTCTTGCCTCCGCCATGAAGGAGATGACCGTGGATATGCTGCTGGATTACATTGCTATCCTGACCGATGCCAACGCCGCCCAGAATGATGATGTAACGCTGAACCTGATCGTGACGGATGTGAACGAAAAGTTCTATGTGACCCGGAAAAACGGCATTCTGCTGTCCTATCCGGGAGAGAACCGCCCGGATGCACAGGCTTCCGTCACCTGCAAACGTCTGCAGCTCCTTGCCCTGATGCAGGGTCAGCAGGCCGGGCAGGTGCAGATAAGCGGCGATGCCACCGCCCTGAAGCGGCTGCTGGCGTATGCGTCCAAGTTTGAAAAGACCTTCAATGTGATCGAACCGTAAAAACGATCCGGCATTTCTGCTTTTTTCAAAAAAACATCTCTGGGCTTTTGCAAGCAGGAGCTGTCAAGAGGGCTGGCACCGTCCAGCCCTCTGTTTTTACAGAAAAAGGCCGGAGAAACAGCAGCCGGTGCAGCCCTCTGCCTGCTGCAGCAGGAGAAAAACGCAGGGGAACGATGCTGGTAAACGGCGTACTGCGGGCATGGATTTGTGAAACTGCATAACGGGAGGCGAAGGCTGTATTGCAGTTGAACAAACTTTTTGTGAGGGGCTTGATTTTTTGACGAAGTTACTTCATAATATATATACAAGTTATTGATGGAGCATCGTATAAGATCATGAGAAAAGACGGCATCGAAACAAAAAGAAAGATCCTTACCGTATGTGTCCGGTTGTTTCTGGAACAGGGCTATAAACAGACCACGATCACGCAGATCACGCAGGAAGCCGGGGTCAAAAGGGGCAGCTTCCAGAATATCTTCCCGACCAAGGATGCGGTATTGCTGGACCTGGTAAAGAGCATGTTCGGCGGGCAATTCGGTGTAGCGCGCAGCATCTCCGGCAGCGAGCTGCCGCCGGTGTATATCTATGCGGTGGAAACCGCCATACAACTTACCCTTACGGAGCTGAACGAGAATCTGCGCGAGATCTATATCGAGGCGTACTCTCTGCCCGATACGGCGGAGTATATCTATCTGCAAACTACAGCAGAACTGAAAAAGATCTTTGGAGCAAACTTCCCGGATGATACCGAGAGCGATTTCTACGAGATGGACATCGGCACCTCAGGGCTGATGCGCAACTATATGGCGCGGAAATGCGATATTCATTTTCCGCTGGAGCGCAAGCTGGCGCGTTTCCTGACGGCGGCCATGCGGGTATATAAAGTGCCGGAAGAAGAGCAGGCAGGTGTGCTGGCCTTTATCTCGGCGCTGGATATAAAAGCGATCGCGACCTCGGTCATGCAAAAGCTGTTCGCCATGTTGGAAATGAAATACGATTTTAAGCTGTCACAAGACGGAGAAACGGAGGGTCTTCCATGAAAAAAGCTAAAAAGATCGTACTGCGCATACTTGGCTGTATCCTGGTGCTGCTGCTGGCTGCTGTGCTGATATTTGGCGGTCTCTATTTTACCCGCCTGCAAACGGTAAACAGCATCCAAAAGCTGACGGACTACGCCGACGGCTACAATCTTTACCGGATGGACGTCAAATACAACTACAGCCTGGACGATGTTATAAACTACGGCATCACGGACGATCAGACGATGATCGATGCCATCCTCAAGGAGGCGCTGCCGCTGCTGCCGGTAAAGATCAAAGCGCCAAAGTTCGGCTGCACGGCGTTTTCGCTGACGGATACGGACGGCGATGTGCACATGGGGCGCAATTACGATTTCAAGCGGGATACCTCGGCAATGCTTGTGTACTGTACGCCGAAAAACGGCTACAAGTCCGTGGCCTTTGCGGCGCTGGATAATGTCTCGGCCAACGCGCCGGACGAAAGCACCAAAAAGAAGCTCGCAAGCCTGACAGCACCCTTTATCTGCCTGGACGGACTGAATGAAAAGGGCGTGTCCATAGCAGTCCTGACGCTGGACAGTGAACCGGTGCATCAGGATACAGGAAAGCCGACGATTTCTACCACCCTTGCCATCCGCCTTGTGCTGGACCGTGCTGCAACTACGGAGCAGGCAGTGGAATTGCTGCGCGGCTACGATATGTTTGCCTCCAGCGGAAGAGATTACCATTTTTACATTACCGATGCAAGCGGCGATGGCCGCGTGGTGGAGTATGACTGCGAGAGCGAAACGCGGGAACTTGTGGCAACGCCAATCAATGCCATCACCAATTTTTACGGCCTATACAAGGAAAAGGCGCTGCCCAACCAGAAAAACGGCATATACGGCCATGGCCGGGAGCGCTATGATGCTGTGCTGGAAGTTTTTGAACAGCAAAAGGACAACTACACCAACGACACTGTGTGGGCGGCGTTGAAAGCTGCCTCGCAGGATCCGAACCCGGAGAGCATCACAAGCAATACCCAGTGGTCGATCTCCTATAATAACACCGATCTGACCGCTGAGGTCGCAATACGGCGGCACTGGGACGAGATCACACGGTATGCGCTGGCGGATAATCATGTCGAAACGGCAAAATGATCCCACCCCTGCCTGAACGGCAGGATATCACCGTACGATACACAAAGTACAGGCATCTTTTGTTCGCGATTTCATCTTGCGATGCCAAGAGGTGAAAAATACGCAACACACTTGACTTCCACAGCAAGCTCTTCTGAATGGAAGCATAGTCACATTATATAGTAATACAAAAGGCTGGGATCTTTGCGGATCCCGGCCTTTTGCATAGCTGCGGCCTGTGCAGCCCAGACTACCTGTAAAAGGGAAGGGGGCTGGGCCGATGTCCGGCAAACGGGTGCTGGCGGTGTATGCCGCCCTGCTGCTGGGGTTTGCGGTGGTGCTGTGCCGGCTGTATCTGCTGGCGCAGCATCCGTTTTATGCTGCGCGGGCGGCGGCACAAAGCACGGTCAGCCTGCCGCTGCCTGTCCGGCGGGGCAATTTTTACGATCATCAGGGGCGGCTGCTCACCGGGCTGGAAATGCGCTGGCAGCTGCTGTGCTTCCCCGGCCAGAGCAATTACGACCGGCTGTACGCCTGTACGGACGCTGCCGGGCAGGCGCAGCTGTACCGCAGCCGCAGCCGTGCCGCACCGTTTCTGCTGGAGGTGAACTGCGACCCGGCAGGCCTTGGGCTGCGCGGCTGGCCGACCGCCCGGCGGTACGCGGCGGTGCCATTGTGTCAGCACCTGATCGGGTATCTGGACAGTGCGAGCAGCGGGGCTGCCGGGTTGGAAAAGGCGCTGGATGCGGTGCTTGCCGGTACCGGGGCACACAGCAGCTTTGTCTGTGCCGTGACGGCGCAGGGGAGCCTGCGCACCGGCGAGACACCGCAGCTTGTCTGCGCAGACAGCGGGGCGCTGGGAGTGCAGCTGACCATCTCCCGCCCGGTGCAGCGGGCGGCGGAAGCGGTGGCGGCGGATACCATGAGCAGCGGTTGTATCCTGGTACTGGATGCCGCCACGGCGGCGGTACGGGCCAGCGTTAGTGTGCCGGGCTACGACCCGGAACACCTTGCCGACAGCCTGCAGGCGGCAGACAGCCCATTTTTAGACCGGACGCTGCAAAGCTATGCGGTAGGCTCGGTGTTCAAGCCGGTGCTGGCGGCAGCTGCGCTGGAAGCGGGCCTGCAGCCCATTTACGAGTGCACCGGCGCGGTGGTCGTGGATGGGCAGGTGTTCCGCTGCGCAGGCGGGGTGCCCCATGGGCAGGTAGACCTTGCTGCCGCGCTGGCCAAAAGCTGCAACGGGTATTTTATCCGGCTGGGGCAGCAGCTGGGCGCAGAGAACCTGCTGGCAACAGCCCGGGCCTTCGGGTTTGCGCAGGCAGTGCCGCTGGCGGGCAGCCTTGCGGCGGAAGCCGGGCAGCTGCCCACTCCGCAGGAGCTGGCACAGAGCGGCCAGCTGGCAAATTTCAGCTTTGGGCAGGGCAGTCTGCTGGCCGCGCCGCTGCAGGTGGCGGCACTGTTCAACACCTTTGCGGCGGATGGCGTCTACCGCACGCCTGCAGTCGTGGCGGGCACCCTGGACGAAGCCACCGGGCAGCCGCTGGAAGCCCTCAGCCACCCGCAGGGGCAGCGGGTGCTGTCGGCGCAGAATGCGGTGCTGCTGCGCACCATGCTGGTGCAGGTGGTGGAGCAGGGGACAGCACAGGATGCAGCGGGGCTTTCCGGCGGGGCGGGCGGCAAGACCGGGACCGCACAGACCGGGCAGTTCACCCCGGACGGGCAGGAGCGCCGGAATCTGTGGTTTGCAGGGTTCTGGCCGGCGGCAAAGCCCCGGTATACCATCGTGGTACTGCAGGATGGTGCGGTGCATACGGCATATTCCAGCGCGGCCATCTTTGCACAGGTCTGCACTGCGCTGGAGGCAGCTTGTGGAAATTAGTTTCAGATTGAAGATAATTTACGCGCAATACGCCAGCTGCTACTTGCTTTTTGGACTTTGTTATGCTACTATATAGTCGTATTTTTGTGTGGTTTTCCGTATTTACAAATAAAAGGAGCGTTACAATCCATGTCTGTTATCGAAATCGTTGGCGGCGCGATCCTGCTGGTCGCCTCGCTGGTCATCATTCTGCTCACCCTCCTGCAGCACACCCATGGTCAGGGCCTGTCCGGTGCCATCAATGGCAGCATGGGCGGTGCAAACAATGCACGGCTTACCCCGGCAGACCAGATGCTGGCCAAGGTCACCCGCATTGCCGGTGTGGTGTTCTTTGTGGTGGCTATTCTGGCTTGCCTGTTTGCAGGCCGTCTGGCAGGTTGAGACCCTTTTGCAGCCCCGTGGACGGGGCTGTTTTTGTGTGCAGAAAAAAGTGCGGGCAGCCAGGATTGCGGGCTGCCGCAAAGAGGGGACAGGAGAAGGTATCCGTCCCAAGGCAGGGCTGTGCTCCGCAGGAGATGCATGGCCACGGAAGTGAAGGAGTAACTGTTTATGGCAATGCGCGATAAAATTGAGCACGCGATCCAGAATCAGCCGTGCACTGTAAAGGATCTGAAAAACAAGTTCGGCGGGGACCGCAGCACGGACCGCAAGGTGATGGAAGCTGTGGACCAGCTGGTGCACGAGGCAGTCATCTGCCAGCGGCAGGGCGTGTTTTTTACCGTGCGCAGCGGCCGTGCCGATAAGGCGCTGCTGTGCAAGGTGGTAAAGCTGGGCAAAAACTTTGCCTTTGTCATGCTGGAGGATGGCACCAGCGATATCTTTATCCCCGGCCGGTTCACCCGCGGTGCCATGCCCGGCGATAAGGTGCTGGTGGAAAAATTTGCACATCCCCGGGTAGAGGGCAGCGATGAGGGCGAGATCCTGGCGGTGCTGGAAGAAAAGAACGCCCTGGTGGGCACCATGCACCGCGTGGAAGGCCGCCTGAAATTTGTGCCGGACGACTGCCCCGCCATCTCCATGCAGGTCATGCGGGACTGCGAGGGCAGCGCTAAGGACGGCGACAAGGTGGCTGTAGAGATCCTGCTGCGCGGCAGCCGCCAGGAGGATCACCGTGTGGGTGTGGCCATGCGCTTTGGCAGCTGCGATGAGGCCAAGCGCTGTGCCAAGGCACTGCTGTACGCCCAGGATATCCGCAGCCGCTTCCCGGATAAGGTGCGGGAGGAGGCCAAAAAGCTGGAAAATGCCGAGGTATCTGCTGCGGACTGCGAGGGTCGCATGGATCTGCGCGCTTTGCCCATCTTTACCATCGACAGCGCCGAGACCAAGGATATCGATGATGCCATCAGCCTGACCAAGACCCCGGACGGCGGTTTTGAGCTGGGCGTGCACATCGCGGATGTTTCCAACTATGTCAAGCCCGGCACCGAGCTGGACAACGAGGCTTTTGCCCGTGCCACCAGCGTTTACTATGCGGATCAGGTGGTGCCCATGCTGCCCAAGCAGCTGTCCAACGGCATCTGCAGCCTGAACGAGGGCGTGCTGCGCCTGGCGTTCTCCTGCCTGATGCGGCTGGATAAGGATGGCAACCTGACCGACTACCGCTTTGTCAAGTCCATCATCCGCAGCCGGGTCAAGGGCGTGTACGCCGAGATCAATGCGCTTCTGGCTGGCAGCACCGATGATGAGCTGACCGGCAAGTACCACGAGGTGCTGGCACAGCTGCCCGCCATGAAGGAGCTGTACGGCCACCGCGCCCGCCTGCGCAAGCAGCGCGGCTGCATGGATATCGAGAGCGGGGAAGTGAAGCTGATCCTGGATGAGGACGGCCACTGCATCGATGTGAAAAAGCGTACCTCCGGCGAGAGCGAATCCATGATCGAAGAGTTTATGCTGCTGGCCAACCAGTGTGCAGCCCACTTTGCCCGGGTAAAGCAGATCCCCTTTGTGTACCGCGTACACGAGGAGCCGAACGCCGAAAAGCTGGAGCGGCTGCACAACCTGCTGCAGGCCTGCGGCATCAACGACCACTTTGCCAAGGAGGTGCCCGCCCCCAAGGAGCTGAGCGCCAT
Source organism: uncultured Faecalibacterium sp. (assembly GCA_934553285.1). Taxonomy (GTDB): domain Bacteria; phylum Bacillota; class Clostridia; order Oscillospirales; family Ruminococcaceae; genus Faecalibacterium. Next base: position 11,150 of record CAKTFD010000044.1, read on the forward strand.
CCTGGAGGGTGTGCGCGGCACCGCCTACGAGCAGATCATCAACACCGGTATGCTGCGCTGCATGTCCAAGGCGCTGTATGAGGATAAACCCAAGGGCCACTACGGCCTGGTGCTGCAGGATTATGCCCACTTTACCAGCCCCATCCGCCGCTATCCGGACCTGGCCATCCACCGCATCATGACCGAGCAGCTCAAGGGTGCGGATAAGGACACCATGATCCTGCGCTACAGCGACTTTGCGGAAAAGGTAAGCGAACAGTCCAGCGAGCGCGAGGTCGTTGCCATGCAGATCGAGCGCAAGGCCGAGGACTGCTACAAGGCCGAGTATGCCCGCCGCCATCTGGGCGAGTGCTACGAGGGCCGTATTTCCGGCGTGACCCAGCGCGGCTTGTTCATTGAACTGGAAAACGGTGTGGAGGGCTTTGTGCCGGCTTCCAGCCTGACGGCCACCGGCACCACCCTCACCGAGGGCGTGCGCCTTGCAGACCCCGTTTCCGGCAAGAGCTGGAACCTGGGCGATACCATGATGATCACCATCGTGCGCGCAGATGTGAACCTGGGCAAGATCGATTTCGAGGTTGCCCCGGAAAGCGCAAAGCAGTAAATAGGACAGCAGAGAGCCATTACACAGGAAACTGTGCGGTGGCTCTCTTTTTTGTTGCCTTATCCCCGTGGACATAGGGCTTTTGGTCACAATTTGTACGTATTTCCAGCAAATGCGGGAGGATGTAAAAAAACTATACACTGGGCAGGATTTGTTTGTTGTTCCGGCGCATGTGGTGGGGTATACTGTAGCCATAGAGAACAGCACGATGAAGGCTGTAAAGAAGAAAACGTCGAAGCAAGGAGGCTTTTCTATGTACTATTCCAGTGGCAACTACGAAGCATTTGCACATCCCAAAAAGCCGGAGGGTGTAGACCATAAATCTGCTTATATCATCGGCTCCGGTCTGGCAGCCCTGACCGCTGCCTGCTACCTGGTGCGTGATGGCCAGATGAAGGGCGAGCATGTCCATGTGTTTGAAAAAAATGCGCTGGCCGGCGGTGCCTGCGATGGCTACAAGTACGATATCGGCTATGTGATGCGCGGCGGCCGCGAGATGGACAACCACTTTGAGGTCATGTGGGACATGCTGCGCTCCGTGCCCTCGCTGGAGACCGAGGGTGCCAGCGTGCTGGACGAATACTACTGGCTGAACAAGGAAGACCCCAACTTCTCCCTGTGCCGTGCCACCGTCAACCGCGGCGAGGATGCCCACACCGATGGCAAGTTCGGTCTGTCCGATAAGGGCGCAATGGAGATCATGAAGCTGTTCTTCACCCCGGACGAGCAGCTGCAGGATAAAAAGATCACGGATTTCTTTGATGACGAGGTGCTCAACACCAACTTCTGGATGTACTGGCGCACCATGTTCGCCTTTGAGAACTGGCACAGCGCACTGGAGATGAAGCTGTACCTCAAGCGCTATATCCACCACATCGGCGGTCTGCCGGACTTTACCGCCCTGCGCTTTACCCGTTACAACCAGTACGAGTCCATCATCCTGCCCATGGTGCGCTATCTGGAGAGCTTTGGTGTGCAGTTCCACTACAACACCAAGGTCACCGATGTGCGGTTTGATATCCAGAGCGGCCGCAAGATGGCAAGCTCTGTTACCGTGGAGCACGCAGGCGAGGTCTCCAACATTGATCTGACCGAGAACGACCTGCTGTTCATCACCAATGGCGGCTGTGTGGAAAGCTGCACCGTGGGCGCACAGGATAAGGCCACCGGTTTTGACCCCACCATCCAGCCCGGCAACGGCTGGGATCTGTGGAAGAAGATCGCCGCACAGGATCCTTCCTTCGGTCATCCGGAGAAGTTCTGCTCCGAGCCGGAATTGAGCAACTGGGAGAGCGCCACCATCACCACGCTGGACGACAAGATCCCCCAGTATATCCGCAAGATCTGCAAGCGCGATCCTTTCAGCGGCCACACCGTCACCGGCGGCATCGTCACCGTCAAGGATTCCAGCTGGCTGCTCAGCTGGACGCTGAACCGTCAGCAGCAGTTCAAGGACCAGCCCAAAGACCAGCTGTGTGTCTGGGTGTACGGCCTGTTCAGCGATAAGCCCGGCGATTACGTCAAGAAGCCCATGCGCGAGTGCACCGGCCGCGAGATCTGCATGGAGTGGCTGTACCACATCGGCGTGCCTGAGGATCAGATCGCCGAGCTGGCAGAGCACAGCGCCAACACCGTGCCTGTGATGATGCCCTATATCGACGCCTTCTTTATGCCCCGTGCTATGGGCGACCGCCCCGATGTTGTGCCCGAAGGCGCTGTCAACTTTGCTTTCCTGGGCCAGTTTGCTGAGACTGCCCGCGACACGATCTTCACCACCGAGTATTCTATGCGTACCGGTATGGAGGCTGTATACACCCTGCTGAACATTGACCGCGGAGTGCCCGAGGTCTGGGGCAGCACCTACGATGTGCGCGCCCTCATCGATGCCACCGTCAAGCTGCGCGACGGCAAAAAGATCACCGATATGGATCTGCCGCTCATCCCGCGCCTGGCAATGAAGGAAGCCCTGAAAAAGATCGAGGGCACCGACCTTGAGAAGTTCCTCAAGGAGTATAACGCGATCTGATATTTTCCTCCTCCCAACCGATCCGGCGTGGGGTTTCAAACTCCCTGAAAAGGCCTCTCCGATGCTCTGCGACAGGGCACGGGGAGGCCTTTTTTGTATAAGAAAGATACAATGTGCGGTAAACAAAAGGCAAAGGTGAAAATAATTTGTGCCAAAATAACGGTTTTGGCTTGTTTGCGGCGGCGTTCTGTGCTATGCTTAAAATATTGAAGGGCAGGGCTGGAAGAGCCTGCCCCAAGGCGATACGCCAGAAAATAAAAGGAGGTCGTTTTCCTGTGAAACAACTTATTTCCCGTCGCAGCTTTTTAAAGGCTGCTGGTGTGACCGCTGCCGCTGCATCGATGGCTCTGGGTGCGCCTGCCGCATCGGCCTGCTGGACCGGTGATAAATCAGAGGTCACCATCCTGTACACCAACGATGTACATACCTATATCGATAAGCAAAGCCCCAAGCTGACCTACGCCGCCATTGCAGACCTGAAAAAGAGCTACCAGGAGCAGGGGCGCAATGTGCTGCTGGTGGATGCGGGCGACCATGTGCAGGGCACTGCCTACGGCTCCATGGACGAGGGCGCTTCCATCATCAAGCTGATGAACGCTGCCGGCTACGATGCAGCTACCCCCGGCAACCATGAGTTTGACTACGGCATGGACCGCGCCAAGGCACTGATGGCTGAGGCCGACTTCCCGTATCTGTCCTGCAACTGGGTCAACCTGCCGCTGAACAACCGCGTGCTGCGGGACAGCAAGGTGTTCCTCATTGGCGGTATGCGCATCGCCTTTGTGGGCGTTACCACCCCAGAGACCTTTACCAAGTCCACCCCGGCCTACTTTATGGATAAGGCCCAGCGCAGATACATCTATGATATCCAGGGCGGCGATGACGGCCAGAAGCTGTACGATGCCGTGCAGAAGGCTATCAACAAGGCAAAGCTGGTGGCAGATGTGGTCATCGGCCTGGGCCATCTGGGCGTGGATCCTTCCTCTGCGCCCTGGACCAGTGAAGAGGTCATTGCACACACCACCGGCCTGAACGCCTTTATCGACGGCCACTCTCACACCGTGATGGAGAACAAGCAGGTGCTGGATGCTTCCGGCAAGGCAGTCACCCTGACCCAGACCGGCTCCTACTTTGCCAACGTGGGCGAGATGACCATTGCACCGGACGGCACCATCTCCACCAAGCTGATCCCCACCTACGAGGGCGTGGATGCAGGCGTTGCAGCCATGCAGACCAGCTGGGTAAGCGCTGTGGACGATATGCTGGGCGAGGAGATCGCTGTGGGCGATACCGGCTTCTATGTTTCGGACGCTGCTACCGGCAAGCGCCGCATCCGCTCTGCTGAGACCAACCTCGGCGACTTTGTGGCCGATGGTATCTACGCCTACTTCAACGAGGTGGAGAAGCTGCACTGCGATCTGGCCATCATGAACGGCGGCGGCATCCGTGCGGATGTGCCTGCCGGCCAGTGGACCTTTAAGACCTGCAAGCAGGTCAGCCCCTTTGGCAACGTGGCCTGCCTGATGTCGGTCACCGGCAAGCAGATCCAGGACGCACTGGAGTTTGCAGCCCGTTTTGCAGGCGAGGGCGGCAAGGAGAACGGCGGCTTCCTGCATGTGGCAGGCGCTACCTACGAGATCCACACCGATGTGCCCAACACGGTGCAGACCGATGAGAAGAACGTCTGGATCGGCAGCGCTACCGGTACCCCGCGTGTGCAGAACGTGAAGATCTATGATAAGGCTTCCGGCAGCTATCTGCCGCTGGATCCGGGTGCTACCTACGCGCTGGCCGGTATGAACTACACCCTGCGCAACCTGGGCGATGGCTTTGCGATGTTTGACGGCGCAGAGCTGATCAAGGACTACGTGTCGGAGGATTACCTGGTAATGGCTACCTACGCCATGAGCTTTGACGGCGTGGATGCCGAGGGCCTGCCCCACCTGTCCAGCGCCAACAGCCCGCTGGCTGCTTACCCTGGCTATCTGCTGAACTACGAGCAGCCCTACGGCGCAGGCCGCATCACCATTCTGTAAAAGAAAGCCCTATCAGGGCAGGTCAACTGTATAGCAAAAACCGGGCAGTCTGCGGGCTGCCCGGTTTTTTGTGCAGTACGAACGATTGGAAATGCGCTCCGCTGCGCTCTGCGCATAAGCTAAGGAAATATTATTTTTATTTTCGGGATAGCGGAGCGCCTGCGGGCGCTCCGCTATCCCATTTTCACGGGGAGAGCTGCAACGGTTAAATGGTGGTCTGAATTGCAAATGCAGTTGATCGTTACGACCCCACTGGTGAAAAGGAGATTCAGAAAAGTCCGCAGGCTTTTCTGAATCTCGAGTAAAAAACTAATTCCGCTAATTATGCGCAAAGCGAACGCGGAGCGCATTTTAAATCGTCCTGCCCACGGCCTTACGGCTGCAGTTTGAAATGATACAAACAGAAAAGCCACCTGAGTTTCCTCAGATGGCTTTTAGCTGGTTGGGGATGAGAGAATCGAACTCCCACAAGTAGAGTCAGAGTCTACCGCACTACCACTATGCAAATCCCCAATATTCTGTTGTGTTTTGCGGGGTGAGCCGCTCAACGTGTGCTATTATACGCATAAAACGGCCGCTTGTCAAGCATGTTTTTGAAAAAAGTTGTACTTTTTTGCAAAATGACGCAGCAGCGCCGAACAATTTGCGGGGCAGGGGTGCCACGCTTCGGCAGGCTTTGCGCAGCGCACCGCCTATACTGAAAGGTACAAACCATTCAGAGCGCAAGGAGGATGCCTATGCTGGAAAAGACCAATGCTGCCCAGACCCTGCTTTCGCCCCGTATCCCGCGGGATACCGAGCACGAGCGCTACCACCCGGAGCTGGAGGAAGAGCTGAAAGAGTGTCTGTTCTGCCTCCAGCGCAACGAGATGATGTTTGATATGGAGGTGGACACCGACCTCATCGAGCAGCGCATCTACGAGCGGCAGGCGCTGCTGTGCCGTTACCGGTACTTACTGGCCCGCGCCCGGGAGCTGGGGCTGCATACAGTGCTTACCCGCTACCAGCCCATGGGCGGGTGAAGAGCGGCTGGAGAAAAAATCTTGACAAAAGCTGTATTGCGTGTTATCCTATTGGAAGATAAAAGCGTACCGGGCTTTTTGTCCGGCGCGATGAATTTTTTGAGAGTTAGAGAGGTTTTCTATTATGGAACGTATCAAGACCATTGCTACTCGTGACCTGACCAAGAGCGTTAAGACCGGTGGCTGCGGCGAGTGCCAGACTTCCTGCCAGTCCGCTTGCAAGACCTCCTGCGGCGTGGCTAACCAGCAGTGCGAGAACAGCAACAAGTAATTTCTGCAAACCTTATGCCGCCTTTGCCGGGCGGCATTTTTTTGTGTAATCTGGAATGGAGTGTAAAATGGTACATCAGTATCAATTAAACGGTTATAACATCGTGCTGGATACCTGCAGCGGCTCGGTGCATGTTGTGGACGAGGTGGCCTACGATGTTATTGCCATGTATCCGGAGCATACCGCCGATGAGATCGTTGCCGCCATGCTGGCAAAGTACGGCGACCGTGAGGACGTTACCGAAGAGGATCTGCGCCAGTGCATCGCGGATGTGACCAGCCTGAAAGAAGCCGGCAAGCTGTGGAGTCCGGATGTATATAAGGATATGGCCTTCGACTTTAAAAACCGCAATACGGTGGTCAAGGCGCTGTGCCTGCATGTTGCCCATAGCTGCAACCTGAGCTGCTCTTACTGCTTTGCTTCGCAGGGGCGCTACCACGGCGACCGCGCCCTGATGAGCTTTGAGGTGGGCAAGCGTGCCATGGACTTCCTCATCGAGAACAGCGGCACCCGCCGCAACCTGGAAGTGGATTTCTTTGGCGGCGAGCCGCTGATGAACTTTGACATGGTCAAAAAGCTGGTGGCCTACTGCCGCGAGCAGGAAAAGATCCATAACAAGAACTTCCGCTTTACCATGACCAC
>CAKTFD010000045.1 GCA_934553285.1 uncultured Faecalibacterium sp.
ATGAACCAGAGTGAGCGGCGGACGATCCTCATTCGGGTGCTTTTGAAAGAACACCCGGAGTATCAGGAGCTGCGGATACCGGCAGACGCAGACACCCAGCGGCAGCTCCTGCGGGGCTTGCTGAATATCCGTGAACCACGGCGTATCGGCACAGATTTTCTGCAAATACAGGACGCGTACCTGCAAGAGGAGACCGCCGCAAAGGGCATCACCGATGCGGCTGACCTAACGCCCCTGCAGCCGGGGCTGTACCTCTGGCAGGGGGACATTACCACCCTGAAATGCGATGCCATCGTCAACGCCGCCAACAGCGGCATGACCGGCTGCTACTGCCCGAACCACGGCTGCATCGACAACGCCATCCACACCTATGCCGGGGTGCAGCTGCGTCTTGCCTGTGCGGAGATCATGGACAGACAGGGACACCCGGAACCTACCGGGCAGGCGAAGATCACCCCGGCATTTGATCTGCCCTGCCGCTATGTACTGCATACGGTCGGGCCCATCGTTTCCGGGCGGGTCACAGCGCAGAACAAAGAGCTGCTGGCCTCCTGCTACCGCTCCTGTCTGGAGCTGGCGGCAGAAAAGGGGCTGGAAAGTGTGGCGTTCTGCTGCATCTCCACCGGAGAATTCCATTTTCCCAATGAGCTGGCGGCAGAGATTGCGGTGCAGACCGTCAAAGCATTTCTCAAAAAGCAAACCAGTGTGAAAAAGGTGATCTTCAATGTTTTCAAAGATATGGACAAAAAAATCTACGAACGACTGCTCCGGACCAATTGATACGCTGCGGCAGGTTCTGAACCATGCCGACGCAGTGGTCATTGGTGCAGGCTCTGGGCTTTCTACCTCGGCAGGTTTCACCTATGACGGAGAACGATTTGAGCAGTATTTTGCGGATTTTGCAGCAAAGTACGGCATCCGGGATATGTACTCCGGCGGCTTTTATCCATATTCCTCGCTGGAAGAACACTGGGCTTACTGGAGCCGGTATATCTACATCAACCGCTATATGGATGCCCCCAAACCGGTCTATGATGCCCTTTTGAAGCTGGTACAGGACAAGGACTATTTTGTGCTGACCACCAACGTAGACCATTGTTTCCAGAAAGCGGGCTTTGACAAAAAGCGCCTGTTCTACACGCAGGGAGATTATGGCTTGTTCCAGTGCTCTGAGCCCTGTTGTCGGGAGACCTTTGATAATGAGAAGCTCGTCCGGCAGATGGTCGAAGCGCAAGGGTATCAGATCCTGCCGGATGGTTCACTGAGCGCACCGAAGTCCACACCACTCAAGACAAAGATTCCATCGGAGCTTGTGCCACATTGTCCGCATTGCGGCAAGCCCATGAGCATGAACCTGCGTGCAGACGATACCTTTGTAGAGGACGAAGGATGGCACCGTGCGGCAGAGCGATACAGTGAATTTCTGCGCCGTCACGAGGGGCAGAATATTCTCTTTTTGGAAATTGGCGTTGGCTACAACACCCCGGTCATCATCAAGTATCCGTTCTGGCGGATGACCGCCAAAAATCCAAACTCATTCTATGCCTGTGTCAATCAGGGACAGGCCGTTTGCCCGCCGGAGATCGAGCGGCAGGCTGTCTGCATCCATGCGGATATTGGCGCTTTGATGGCGCAATTGTGACCCACAAGAGGGCTGGCACCATCCAGCCCTCTCTCTTTTTGCCAAAGTTTCCCTCACTTTTTCTTGCACACTGCCGAAATCAGCGTATTCTCAAAAGTTCGCGTTTGCGCAGCAACAAACACCCCAGTGGGGTGTTTGAGCGACAGAACGGTCTTGCGCAGCAAGATGGAGGGGCCTCGCCCCGACAAGTTCGCGTTTGCGCAGCGGAGCGGAGCAATGAAAAGCCGCAGATGCTTTTTTGTCCGTTTCCATATCAAAAACACATTGCAGCCATATGCAGGATACTTTTTACACATTCTGTCTTTGCTCGTATAATAAGCACTGCAAACGGAAATTGAAAAAGAAGGTAATGAAGTATTATGCTGACCGCTGTTACTGGAATCAACTGGGGCGATGAGGGCAAGGGCCGCGTCATCGACCTGCTGGCCGAAAATGCTGATGTGGTCGCCCGCTATCAGGGCGGCAACAATGCCGGGCACACCGTTGTTACCGAGCAGGGCAAGTTTATCCTGAACCTGCTGCCCTCCGGCATTTTGCACCCGGAGGTGACCTGTGTGCTGGGCGCAGGCATGGTCATCGATCTGGAACATCTGTCCGGAGAGATCGATGCCATCGAAGCGCGCGGTGTAAAGGTAAGCCCTGAAAACCTGAAACTCTCCGATAAGGCCACCATCTCCATGCCCTGGCACAAGGTGCAGGACGGCCTGGAGGAGGATCGGCTCGCGCAGCATGGCCGCGCCTTTGGCTCCACCCGCCGGGGCATCGCCTACGCCTACAGCGACAAGTACCGCAAAAAGACCCTGCGCCTGGGAGATCTGCTGCATCTGAACGAGCAGCGCACCCAGGACCGCCTGCGCATGATCCTGGATTCCAAAAATCTGGAGCTGGCAGGCTGCTATCACCAGGAGCCGATGAGCTACGATGCGCTGCTGGAGTGGTGCCGGATGCAGGCCGGACAGTTTGCCCCCTACATCTGCGATGCAGGTGCCTTTTTGCAGCAGGCACAGTGCAGCGGCAAGCGCATCGTGCTGGAAGCACAGCTGGGTGCCATGCGGGATATCGACTACGGCATCTTCCCCTTTACTTCCAGCTCCAACACGCTGGCCGCCTATGCGCCGCTGGGGGCAGGCATCCCCAACTGCAAACTGGACCATGTGGTGGGCGTGCTGAAAGCCTATTCCACCTGTGTGGGCGCAGGCCCCTTTGCGGCGGAAAACGCCATGGATGCAGCTTGGAACGAGCAGCTGCGCAAGGCAGGCGGAGAGTACGGTGCCGCCACCGGACGGCCGCGCCGGGTAGGCCCCTTTGACTGCGTGGCAAGCCGGTACGGCCTGGCCTGCCAGGGTGCCGACAAGATTGCCCTGACCAAGCTGGATGTTCTGAGCGGCATGAAGGAGATCCCGGTCATCACCGGCTACCGGCTGGACGGTAAGGAGCTGCCCTGCTTCGACCCGCTGGCCGATCTGGACCGCGTGGAGCCGGTAGTCACGATGCTGCCCGGCTGGAACAAGGATATCTCCGGCTGCCATAGCTGGGACGAACTGCCCAAAGCAGCAAAGCAGTATGTGGCATTTCTGGAGCAGCAGCTGGCGCACGAGATCCAGTTTGTTTCCACCGGTGCCGAACGCGAAAAGTTTGTGCTGAAAGGAGAATGGCTGTGAGACATTTTATTGAGCCGAACAGCTTTTCTCTGGCCGAGCAGCTGGCACTGCTGGATCTGGCCGACCGGATGGAAACAGACCCTGCCCCCTACGCCCACCTGTGCGATGGCCGCATCCTGGCCACCCTGTTCTACGAACCCAGCACCCGCACCCGACTCTCCTTTGAGTCTGCGATGCTGCGGCTGGGCGGCAAGACCCTGGGCTTTGCCGGGTCGCAGCTTTCCTCCGCCAGCAAGGGGGAGACTGTAGCCGATACCGCCCGGGTGGTGAGCAACTATGCCGATGTCATCGCCATGCGCCACCCGAAAGAGGGTGCCCCGCTGCAGGCTTCGCGCTATGCCCGGGTGCCGGTCATCAATGCCGGCGATGGCGGCCATGCCCATCCCTCCCAGACCATGATCGACCTGATGACCATTCGCCAGCGTAAGGGGCGGCTGGATCATCTTACCATCGGCTTCTGCGGCGATCTCAAGTTCGGGCGGACGGTGCACTCCCTCACCGCCGCACTGAGCCAGTTTGAGGGCAACCGTTTTGTGTTCATCTCGCCGGAGGAGCTGCGCATCCCCAAATACCTCAAGGACGAGACCCTGACCCCGCTCCACCAGACCTACCGGGAGACCGCCGACCTGGAAGCCGAGCTGCCCGGGCTGGATGTGCTTTATATGACCCGCATCCAGAAGGAGCGCTTTTTCAGCGAAGAAGAGTATCTGCGGCTGAAAGGATGCTACCAGCTGGATGAGAAAACGCTGGAGCTGGCAAAGCCCGATACCCCGGTGCTCCATCCCCTGCCCCGCATCGACGAGATCAAAACCGAGGTGGATAACGACCCCCGTGCCGCCTACTTTGACCAGGTGCACAACGGCGTGTATATCCGCATGGCGATCATCCTCGCCCTGCTGGGCATCCCCGACCCTCTGACCGGCAAAAAAGTGCTGGAGAGCTGAACCGTATAATAGAGCAGTTTGTGTTTTTTACATCCGCAAATTGCCTGTTGCGCATCGCAATAAAAAGGCATCTGCAGCCTGCGCTGCCCGGTATCCGGGTGCGCAGAACGCTGCAGATGCCTTTTTTATGCAGCGGTCTGCCGGGGCACAAGCCCGCAGCCGCTGACAAATACGGGGCCTTACACCCCAAAAAATTCCTTGGCGATATCGGCGCTGCGCTTGGCGTCCTTTGCATACCAGTCTGCGCCGATCTTCTCGGCGTATTCCGGGGTCAGCACGGCACCGCCCACCATCACCTTGCAGTCCAGTTTGGCGGCATGGAGGGCCGCGATGGTCTCTTCCATGCTTTTCAGGGTGGTGGTCATCAGGGCGGAAAGCCCCACCAGATGCACATCCTTGTCCCGCACGGTGTTCACGACGGTTTCCACCGGCACATCCCGGCCGAGATCCAGTACCTCAAAGCCGTAGTTTTCCAGAATGACCCGGACGATGTTCTTGCCGATATCGTGCACATCGCCCTTTACGGTGGCCAGGACGATGCGCCCCTTGCTGGCGCTGCCCTCGCCTTTCTGGGCAATGGCGGTCTTGATCTCCTCAAAAGCGCTCTGGGCGGCGCTGGCTGCCTGCAGCAGCTGCGGCAGGAACAGCGTGCCTTTTTCGTACTTGCCGCCCACGATATCCAGCGCCGGGATCAGGGCTTCGTCCACCACTTCCAGCGGCTGCTTTTCTGCCAGCAGGGCGCGGGTCTGGGCGGCGGCATCCCCTTTCAGCCCCTTTTCCACCGCCTTCATCAGGGCGGCATAAGGGCCGGTAAGCTCCGCTTCGGCACTGGCGGCAGGCACGGCTTTTGCCGCCTGTGCCAGTGCAGTGCTGGCAGGCACCCGGTCGGCATAGCGCTCGATGTATTTTGTGCTCTGCCGGTCGCGGTTGGTCAGCACGTTGTAGGCGTATACCGCCGCCATCATCTCTTCGCTGGAGGGGTTCATGATGGCAAGATCCAGCCCGGCGTACATGGCCATGGTCAGGAAGGTGGTGTTCAGGTAGGTGCGGCAGGGCAGGCCAAAGCTGATGTTGGACACGCCCAGCACCGTGCGCACCCCCAGCTCTTTTTTGCACACTTCCAGCGCCTGCACGGTAGCCAGCACATCCTGCTGCTGGGCGCTGGCAGTCAGGGTAAGGCAGTCGATGTAGATATCCTCCCGGGGGATGCCGGCCGCCAGTGCCGCTTCGGTAATGCGGCGGGCGATGGCTACCCGGTCCTCGGCTTTGGGCTGGATGCCTTTTTCATCGATGGCCAGCCCCACGATGGCCGCGCCGTACTTTTTGCACAGCGGCAGGATGGCGGCCAGCTTTTCCGGCTCGCCGTTGGTGGAGTTGACGATGGGTTTGCCATTGTAGACCCGCAGCCCCCGCTCCAGCGCTTCCACATTGGAGGAATCCAGCTGCAGCGGCAGGCTGGTAACGCTCTGCAGCGCCTTGACCACCTGCTCCATCAACACCGGCTCATCCACGCCGGGGGCACCTACGTTCACATCCAGCACCTGCGCCCCGGCTTCCACCTGGCTCACAGCCTGTTCCAGCACGTAATTCATATCGCCGTCCCGCAATGCCTGCTGGAAGCGTTTTTTGCCGGTGGGGTTGATGCGCTCACCTACCACCGTGATGCCGTCCACTGTGACGATGTCCACCGGGGTGCACAGCACCGAGGGCATCCGGTGGGCAGGGCGCCCCGGGGTGCAGCCCGCAAAGGTACCGTTGAGCAGCTGGATGAACTGGGGCGTGGTGCCGCAGCAGCCGCCTGCGGCAAACAGATGCAGCTCCCGGTAGGGCTTCATCTGCAGGGCAAACAGCTGGGGGGTGATATCATAGCCGCTGCCGTCCGCCCGGGGCAGGCCCGCGTTGGGCTTGACGAACACCGGAAAGTTGCCGGGCACGGCCTCTGCCAGCCGCTTTGCCATAGGAAAGATCTCTTTGGGGCCAAGGGAGCAGTTGATGCCTACGGCATCGGCCCCCAGACCCCGGGCGGTGGCGGCAAAGCTCTCCACCGTGCAGCCAGTAAAGGTGCGGCCGCCCGCCTCAAAGCTCATGCTGGCCAGGATGGGCAGGCGGGTGTTCTCCTTTGCCGCCAGCAGGGCGGCTTTCAACTCGTACAGGTCGGTGTAGGTCTCAAAAAAGATCACATCCGCCCCGGCGGCTTCGCCCGCCTTCACGATGCGGGCATACTCGGCCACTGCGTCCTCAAAGGCCAGCGTTCCGCTGGGTTCCAGCAGCTCGCCCAGCGGGCCGACATCCAGCGCGGTCAGCGCGCCGTAGGGTGCGCAGGCGCGTTTGCAGTTTTCGATGCCCGCCGTAATGATCTGCTCCACCGTGTAGGCGCTGCCCGCCAGTTTATGGGCAGAAGCGCCGAAAGTGTTTGCATTGACGATGCGGCTGCCCGCCGCCGCGTACTGCGCATGGATGCGCTCGATCAGCGCCGGATCTGTAACATTCAGCTCCTCCGGGCGGGCACCCAGCGCAAGCCCCGCCGCCTGCAGCATGGTGCCCATGCCGCCATCCAGCAGGATGGTATTGCTCTGTTTAAAAAGTTCATTCACTTGCACAGGTCTTTCCCCTCTTTCTGTATTCGCAGCGGGTGCGCAGCACACAATGGCCGCACCCGGCCAGCTGTCCCTTTACCGGGTGGCCGCTGACCCCCAGCAGGGCGGTCACGCTTTTGCGCGGGGTCATCAGGTTGGTGTCGGTCACACACAGCCCGGCCTTGCGCACGGTGTCCAGCGCTGCCGCCACCAGCGGCTGCACCGCGATATCCCAATCGCCGTATCCCGGCGAGAATCTTCCGGTCAGATACTTTCCCTGTTCTGCCGCCCACTGGCGCAGCTGTGCCTCGGCAGCATCCGCGGCCTGCTCGGCCAGAGCGCTGCCCAGCGCATCCGAGGCCACACCGGCGGCAATATCGCCCACGCCGGCCCGGCGGATCTGGGCATCCACCCCGGGGCCAAGGGTCACCGCCAGCAGGATGGCCTGCCCGCAGCCCGCCAGATGCCGGTGCACATCCTCGCCGGGCAAAAGGCCTGCCTCTGCCAGCGCGGGCACATCCGCCGCCAGCCAGACGGCCCGGGGCGTAGCGGCCGCCAGCAGCGGCGCTGCACATTTTTGCAGCAATGCCAGCGTGGCATCGTCCGGCTGGCCCCTTGCGCCGAAATACCGTGCCGCCTGCGCCAGATCAATGCTCTGCGGCTTTTCCACCGCCAGCGGGCGGGGTGCTCCGATCGCCATGGGCCGCACCTCCTTACTTTTCTCGAATAAAGCATGATTCAGTATACCGCACCTGTAGGATTTTATCAATCCCGCAAAAAAGAGAAATAAAATGCCCCGGCCATGGCCGGGGTCGTAAGTGCTTATTTGATACAGCTGGAACAGGGGGTATAGCCCGCTGCGATGGCTTCGTCGTAGCTGGCAAAAAGGATCTGGTTCTTTTCCGCAGGCAGGCTGGCACAGCCGGGCAGATGGAACTTTTTGCTGTTCACATTGCCGATATACCCCTGCTGGGCGGTGCCGGACGCTGCCGGGTCGGTGGGGTTCAGCTGGCTGTCCGGCACAAAGTGCTCGGTGCCCACGGTGTAGTTCTGCCCGTCGCTGCCGATGGTGATGGTGCCCTGCAGATCGGTGCGGTATACATCCACCCCGGCATCCCGCAGGATGCTCAAAGTTTCCTCGTGGGGGTGGCCGTATTTATTGCCTGTCCCGCAGGAGATGATACCCATCTCGGGCAGCACCGCGTTCAGGAACAGATATCCCGTGCTGGTGCTGGAGCCATGGTGCCCTACCTGCAGCACATCGGCCTTGAGGGCAGCACCGCTGTTCACAAGGTCGGTCTCGGCGGTCTTTTCCATGTCGCCGGTCAGCAGAAAGCTGGTGGAGCCGTAATCGATGCGCAGGATCAGCGAGGTGTTGTTGGTCTCGGTATACTGCGCCACCGGGCCAAGCAGGGTCACGGTAGCGCTGCCCAGCGGCCAGCTGGTGCCCACGGCGGGCACCTCCAGCTGCAGGCCCTGCTGCCGGGTATACTTGACAAAATCGTTGAAGCACTTGGTAGAGGCCTCGGTCACGGGGCTGTAGGCGTGCCCTGCCGGGAACTTTGCCATCACGGCGGCAAGCCCGCCCACATGATCCTCGTGGGCGTGGGAGCAGAACACATACTGCAGCTGCTGTACCCCCTGCTTTTGCAGGTAGGATACCACCAGACTGCCATCGTCTACATTGCCGCCATCGTACAGCATGAACTGCCCCTCGCACTCCACAAGGACGCTCAATGCCTGACCGACATCGATAAAATGCATCTCAAAGGGCTGCTCCGCCCCGGGCACGGCAGCTGCCGGAGGCGATATCACATCGGTGCTGCCGCCGGGCAGCGCGGGGATGCTGCCATCCCAGGCGGCAAGCCCCAGTGCCAGCACAGCGGCCAGCCCCAGCAGGGCCAGCTTCTGGAGCAGGCGGAGGGGGGTCACTTTTTCTTTTTTCCGTTTTTCCACGCAGTATTCTCTTTCTGTTGCATATTCTTAGGTTTATGGCCGGGCGCAGAGTTAGGCGCAAAGCGGGCACCCGGGCTGGGCTGACGCCCTGCCGGGGCGGATGCACGGTCGTTTTTACCGGCAGCGCGCGCCTTCTGGTTCGGGCGCACGGTATAGGTGCCATCGTTGTGGATGGTCACCTCGGCGTTTTCGGCGCGGCGTGCGGTGCGCTGCACGGCACGGCGGCCCGCCGCCGGTACCAGCAGTGGAATCAGGTCCTCGCGGTGGGTCAGCTGCAGCGCCCGGACCACCTTTTCGGCGTTGCGCGGCTCGTAGTATTGCAGCAGCGCACGCTGCAGCGCCTTGCCCTCGGGGGTCTTTTCCACAAACACCGGCTTGAGGGTATAGGGGTCAAGCCCGGTATAGAACATACAGGTGCTCACGGTGCCGGGGGTGGGATAAAAATCCTGCACCTGCTCCGGGCGCATGTGGTTTTTGTAAAGATACTCGGCCAGGTAGACGGCATCCTTCAAGGTGCTGCCCGGGTGGCTGGACATGAGGTAGGGTACCAGATACTGCTTTTTGCCGGCCTTTTTGCTCAGCTCGTAGAACTTATCCTTGAACCTGTTAAAGGTCTCGATAGGGGGCTTGCCCATGTAAGCCAGGGTGTTGGGGGCACAGTGCTCCGGTGCAACTTTCAGCTGGCCGGACACATGGTATTCCACCAGTTCCTTAAAAAAGGTATCGTCCGGGTCAGCCATCAGGTAATCGAACCGGATGCCGCTGCGGATGAACACCTTTTTCACCCCCGGCAGCTCCCGCACCCGGCGCAGGATCTTTAAATAATCGCTGTGGTCCACGATCATGTGGGAGCAGGTAGTGGGGGCCAGGCAGTGCTTGCCGCCGTTGCACATACCGCGCAGCATCTGCTCGCGGCAGGAGGGGAAGCGGAAGTTTGCGGTGGGGCCGCCCACATCGTGGATGTAGCCCTTGAAATCCGGCTCGTGGGTCATGCGCTCGGCTTCCTCCACGATGCTGTCGGCGCTGCGGCTGGTGACCCGCCGACCCTGATGCAGCTGGATGGCGCAGAAGTTGCAGCCGCCAAAGCAGCCGCGGTTCTGGATGATGGAGAACTGCACCTCCCGGATGGCGGGCACACCGCCCATGCTCTCATAGATGGGGTGATACCGGCGGGTATAGGGCAGGGCGTAGACCTTATCCAGCTCCCAGCGCACCAGCGGCTTTGCGGGCAGGTTCTGCACCAGATACTTTTCGCTCTGCTTCTGCACGATGATCTGGCCGCTGACCACATCCTGATTATCCATCTGGATGCGGCAGGCCTTGGCATAGGCGGTCTTATCGCTGGCCACCTTTTTATAACCGGCGCACTCCACGTACCGCTGGGGCAGGTGGTCAAAATCGGTCAGGTAGCAGGTACCGTCCACATCCGTGATGCTTTCCACCGGCTCCCCGGCGGCCAGGCGGCGGGCGATCTCCACGGTCTGGTGCTCGCCCATGCCAAAGCTGATGATATCCGCGCCGGAGTCCTCCGCGATGCTGGGCAGCACGGTGTCCAGCCAGTAATCGTAGTGGGCAAAGCGGCGCAGGCTGGCTTCCAGGCCGCCCAGGATCACAGGCAGATCCGGGTAGGCCTGCTTTGCCAGCTTTGTATACACGGTGGCGCTGCGATCCGGGCGGGCACCGGCCTTGCCGCCGGGGGAGTATTCGTCCTCGGCGCGGGGGATCTTTGCCACAGAATAGTGGCTGACCATGCTGTCCACATTGCCGCCGCCGATAAAAAAGCCGTACTTCGGCCTGCCGAACCGCTTGAAATCCTCGCAGTCGGTGTAGCGGGGCTGCGCCAGTACGCCCACCTTGTAGCCCTCGGCTTCCAGCAGGCGGCTGATGATGGCGGTGCCAAAGCTGGGGTGGTCTACATAGGCATCACCGCCCACCACCACAAAATCCAGCTGCTCCCAGCCCCGGGCTTCCATATCCGCCCGGCTGATGGGAAGAAATTCGGTGTAGATCTGGGGGGTAGAGTTGTCCATTTGCTAATATCCTCATTCCTGGTTGAACACGGGCAGCGTCCCCGCTCTCTCCGTCCGCTTCGGGGCCGGCGCTCCCGATGGGAAAGCCGGCGGTGTGTGCGTATCGGCCGAGAAAGCGTGCGCTTTTTTCAGTTTTTATCATTCCTCCGGCTGGTTCATCTGCATTTCCAGCCACTGCTGGCGGCTGATGAGCACAGCGCGGGGCTTGGCACCCTCGTAGGGGCCGATGATGCTCTTCTGTTCCATCTCGTCCATGATGCGGGCGGCGCGGGCATAGCCCAGCTTGCAGCGGCGCTGCAGCAGGCTGGTAGAGGCCTGCCCGGCATCGATGACCACATCCACGGCCTGTTTGAACATGGGGTCGGACCCTGCATCCTCCTCGGCATCGGCGCTGCTGCCGCCCTTTTTGCCATCCATGATCGCGTGTTTTTCCATCGCTTCGATCATGGCCTCATCGTACTGCACCGTAGCGCTGGACTTGATAAAGTCCAGCACCCGGCTGATCTCCTCATCCCGCACAAAGGTGCCCTGGATGCGGGTGGGCTTGGGTGCGCCCACGGGCATAAAGAGCATATCGCCCTGGCCCAGCAGTTTTTCTGCACCGGCACCATCCAGAATGGTGCGGCTGTCTACCTGGCTGGACACGGCAAAGGCGATGCGGCTGGGGATGTTGGCCTTGATCAGGCCGGTGATAACGTCCACGCTGGGGCGCTGGGTAGCCACGATCAGGTGCATACCGGCGGCACGGGCTTTCTGGGCGATGCGGCAGATGGAGTCCTCCACATCCTTGCCCACCACCATCATCAGATCGGCCAGCTCGTCGATGATAATGGCGATATAGGGCATCTTTTCCAGCTCCGGCTGCTCGGCAGCCAGCTTGTTGAAGGACTTGATATCGCGCACATTGTTCTCGGCAAACAGCCGGTAGCGGCGCTCCATCTCCTGCACGGCGCTGCCCAGCGCACCGGCTGCCTTGCGCGGCTCGGTGACCACCGGCATCAGCAGGTGGGGGATGCCGTTATACTCGGCCAGTTCCACCACCTTGGGGTCGATGAGCAGCAGCTTGACGTCCTCCGGGCTGGAGCGGAACAGCAGGCTCATGATGATGCTGTTCACGCACACGGATTTACCACTGCCGGTGCTGCCCGCGATGAGCAGATGGGGCATCTTGCACAGGTCAGTCACCTGCGCCACACCGGCAATGTCCTTGCCCAGGGCGATGCCCAGGGGCGAGGTCATGCGCAGAAAGCTCTGGCTCTCAAAGATGCTGCGGATGTACACGGGGGTCTTTTTATGGTTGGGCACCTCGATGCCCACGGCGGGTTTGCCGGGGATGGGTGCTTCCATACGCACATCGGCCACCGCCAGGTTCAGGGCGATATCATCGGCCAGCGAGGTGATGCGGCTGATCTTTACGCCCGCCATGGGCTGCAGCTCGTACCGGGTCACCGAGGGGCCGCGGGAGATATCCAGCACCCGGGTGCGCACGCCGAAGCTTTCCAGCGTGTCCACCAGCTTCTGGGCGTTGGCTTTCAGCTCCTCCTGCGCGCCGGGATCGCTCTCCTCGTGAGAGCGCTCAAACAGCTCGATGGGCGGGTACTGATATTCGTAGGTATCCGCCGGCACGGCTTCCTCGGTGGGGGCTGTGGCAGCCGCCTGCTCAGAGGCGGCGGGCTTTTCCATGGCTGCTGCCACCAGCGAGTTGATGTCCTTTTCCTCCACCGGCTCGGCGGTAATGCTGATCCAGCCATCCTCATCCGGTGCAGAGCGGAAAGCCACCGCGTTTTCGGCGCTCACGCGGGGCACAGCGGGCTGGATGGGTGCGGCAGGCTCCGGCTGTGCCGGTGCCTGGGGCTGCACGACCGGCATCACCGGCTGGGTGATGGGGGTCTCAAAGGCAGCCTCCGCTGGGTGGGGGCACGGCGGCGTTTCTTTGGCAAAAAAGTCCTCGGCCGCGGTGACCACCGGGTCCGCCACGATGGGCGGCGGGGCAGGCCGGGGCGTGGGACGCAGCGGATCCTGCCCAAAGGTGCCGCCCGGCCCCACGATCAGCGGCTCGATCGGCTCGCTGCCGCCCTCGGAGAGTGCAGCATGGTCGGGGCCTAGATCCACATCAAAGGAGGCCCGGGGATGGGGCACGCTGACCCGCACCGGGGTGATGGGCACTGCCGCAGGTGCCGGTTCCGGCTGGGCAGCAGGCGCGGCGTTCTCGGGTTCGTCCGCCTCCATCTCCTGGGTCACCTTGTGCCCCCAGTGCAGCACGCCGGTCATCCACTCGGGTATCCCGATGTGCAGGCCCGGCGCAGGCTCGTCTGCATCGTCAAGGTCTTCTTCCGCATCCTCGACCTCATCATATTCCAGCGCGGCTTCCCGCTCTGCCTGCCGTGCGGCAGCGCGCTCGGCACGGCGGGCGGCATTCTGCTGGGCAAGGTCTGCCCCACGGGCACGCACCCCGCCGGTAACTGCGCACAGCCAGAGCCAGACCTCGGCGGGGGTCAGGTCAAAAATGTACAGGCTGCCGCACAGCAGCAGCACGACCATAATAAGGTTTGCCGCCGGACGGCCGCACAGCAAAAGCAGCACACCGCCCAGCACAAAGCCCATCGCGCCGCCGGAAAGCCAGGCGTTGACCCCGTTGGCGTAGCAGGCCGCCAGCATCTGAAAGGCGCTCTGCCCCTTGGGCTGGATATCGGAAAACACGATGACCGTGCCGCAGACGAAGATAAGCCCCAGCACCAGCTTGAGGATGTGGGACAGCAGCTCCTCGCCGCGGGTGTACAGCACCGCCAGGCAGCATACCGCTGCACCCAGCACAAAACTGCCGCAGCCGAACAGCCCGAACAGCACATCGTGCAGCACCCGCCAGACGGAATCGCCCTGCACAAAGGCCAGCACCATCAGCAGCAGCCCGCCAAACAGGGTGCCAAGCCCCGCCGGGAGCCGCTGTTCTGCCTTTTTACGGCGTGCCGCAGTACGCCGTGCCGTTGATTTTCGTTTTTTTGTTGCCATTTTTCTCTGTTCCCCAACTTCCCATAGACACAATGATTGATTTTATTATTGTACCACGCAAGGGCAAAAATGGCAAACCATATTGTTGTTTTGCTGGAGGAAAATGGAACGCACCCCGGTCCCCCCTCAGTCTTTGCTGTGGCGCTGACGGAAGGGGCAACCCCACAAACCAATACTTTACTCTCGCTCGATCTCCCCGTACAGCCAGGCCAGCGCGTCCGAAAGGCCGCCCAGTTCGTCGATGAGCTTTTCCTTTACGGCACGGCGGCCATCCAGCACGGTGCCCATATCCATCACCAGCTCCCCAGTATGGAGCATCAGCTGGGTGTAGCGCTTTTCCGACATGCCGCTGTGGGCGGACACAAAGCCGGTGATGCGCTGCTGCATCTGCTCGAACCAGTGCATGGTCTGGGGCACCCCCAGGATCAGCCCGGAGTGCCGCACCGGGTGCACCGTCATGGTGGCGGTGGGCACGATAAAGCTGCGCCGGGCGCTGACCGCCAGCGGGATGCCGATGGAGTGCCCGCCGCCCAGCACAAGGGTAGCGCTGGGTTTGGAGATGCTGGCGATCAGCTCCGCCAGGGCAAGGCCGGTCTCCACATCGCCGCCCACCGTGTTGAGCAGCACCAGCAGGCCCTCGATGCGGGGATCCTCCTGCACGGCTACCAGCTGGGGGATGACATGCTCATACTTGGTGGTCTTCTGGCCCTGGGGTGCTTCCATATGCCCCTCGATCTGGCCGATCACGGTCAGGCAGTGGATGGTGTGTCCGCCCCGGGTCAGGGTGACTGTGCCAAGATCTTCAACATCCTCTTTTTCCATCCGGTGCTGCTCCACCGGGGTATCCTTTGCGGGTTCCATAGCACTTCTCCTTCCCTGTGGGTGTGTTGTGGGGTCAGTATCCCCCGGCAGTGCTGGTGCTATGCATGGGGGAGCTGCCAAAAAACTTTGTGAATTTTTTTACTTTTTTATAGATAGATATTTGACATTCGCCTTTCATGCTGTATACTTTAAATAATATAACAGGATAAAATGGAACAACTCTCTGCGCGCAACGAAAGCCTCTGCATGGTGGCAGATGCTGCGGCGCGTTGGGCAGAAAGGAGAAATTTTCCTATGAACACCCCTCAGAAAGCATCACTTCCCGTGATCAAGCGTCTTCCCAAGTATTACCGGTATCTGCGCTCGCTGCAGGCCGATGGCATCACCAGCATCTCCTCCCGGGAGCTTGCCTCCCAGATGGGCACCACTGCCTCCCAGGTGCGGCAGGACTTTAACTGCATCGGTGACGTCAATGGCCGGCAGGGCATCGGCTACTCGGTGGAGAACCTGCTTTCCATCCTGGAGAGCCTGCTGTTCGGCAACGGCGACCGCCTGCCCACCATCCTGATCGGCTGCGGCCGTCTGGGCAAAGCGGTGAGCCGCTTTATCACCACCGATACCAACGGCTATAAGCTGATCGCCGCCTTTGACGTTGCGCAGGACGAGGTAGGCCGGGAGATCAGCGGCATCCGCATCCGGCATATCGACGAACTGGAAGCCTTCTGCGCCGAGCATCATCCCAAGGTGGCCGTGCTCTGTGTCCCCCGCGATGGCGCGCAGCAGGTGAGCGGACGGCTGGTGGATCTGGGCATTGAAGGCTTCTGGAACTTTTCCCACTATGACCTGTCGGTGCCTTACCCCGGTGTCGTGGTGGAGAACGTCCATCTGGGCGACAGCCTGATGAGCCTGGGCTACCGCCTGCGCAACCAGGAGTGACGGCATGGCAAAATTGTATTTTCGCTACGGCGCCATGAACAGCGGCAAAAGCACTGCCCTGATGCAGGTGGCGCACAACTACGAAGAACAGGGCATGAAGGTGCTCATTTTAAAGCCGCAGGTGGATACCAAGGGCGGCGGCGAGCTGGTAAGCCGCCTGGGTGTGCGCCGCAAGGCCGACCTGCTGATCCCGCCGGAGCTGGATGTGTTTGCCGCCGTGCGCGCCGCCAACCAGGCCGCCGGGCCTCTGGCCTGCGTGCTGTGCGACGAGAGCCAGTTTTTTACCCCGGCGCAGGCCGAGCAGCTGTTTATGGTCACCGTAGACCTGAACATCCCGGTGATCTGCTACGGCCTGCGGGCGGATTTTTCCCTGAAAGGGTTCCCCGGCTCCACCCGTCTGCTGGAGCTGGCCCACACCATCGAGGAGATGAAGACCATCTGCACCTGCGGGCGCAAAGCCATCTGCAACTGCCGCAAGGTGAACGGCCAGTTCGTCTTTGAGGGCGAGCAGGTGGCCATCGACCTGGAAAACGATGTGCAGTATGTCAGCATGTGCCCCCAGTGCTACTTTAAAGCCCGGCGGGCCTTTTACGCCGCAAAAGAGAACGGCTGACACTGCTACTATAATACTGTATATAAAGGGGGCAGCGCCGCTGCCGCCCCAGCCCCAAAGCGCCTGCAGCAAAAAGCGTATGCTGCAGGCGCTTTGCCATTTTACGCGCTGTTCCGTTATGCAGGCAGGAGCTTGTGCACCAGATGCGGTGCACCGGCTCCTTTTTTGTTGACCGCGCAGTTAACTGATATATCAATTTGTTGCAGTCCCGGCGGAAACTGATATATTACCTGGACCAAATACGTACGTTTTTTGCGCTATTGATATATCAGTTCCGTCCGGCATTTTTCTGCCGGATGTGCGGCCACGGCCGCAGCGCACCGCCTGCGCAGCGCCGGATTTTGCAGGGCAGAACGCGATTATTTATGCTTTTCTTGAAATTTTCGATGGTATGCAGCTGTTGCATCCCAGTTTTTTATGCAAGACATTGAAGTATACAAGTTGCACAGTTTTTCAGCGCAAGTTTATTCATTTCGGCAATGACGTCTATTCTCGCCCGAAAACAAGAGCAATATTTGTACGTTTTTGTACTGTATCACTGCAAATTGCATCTTTCTTTTTTCTGTACCTTTTGTTATCATATTTGTATACAAGGGGGCGTGTGCAGGCCCCTTTTACATGAAGATGTTTTCTATTAGGAGGAGAACAAAATGAGCAAGGCAATTTCTCGTCGTAACTTCCTGATGGCTACCGGCGCTGTCGGTGCTGCAGGTCTGCTGGCTGCTTGCGGCAGCAAGCCCGCTGCTTCTTCCACCGCTTCTTCCGCTGCTTCTCAGGCTCCCGCTGCTTCCGCAGACGAAAGTCTGGCCCTGTCTGACGGCCCCGTCAACCTGAGCATCAGCTGGTGGGGCGGCGACAGCCGTCACGCTGCTTACCAGAGCGCTCTGGAGGCTTTCCACACCGAGTACTCCAACATCACCGTGGAGCCTACCTTCGCTGCATGGTCCGGCTGGGAAGAGAAGATGGCTGCTGCCTTCATCGCCGGCAACGCACAGGATGTGTGCCAGGTGAACTGGAACTGGCTGTACAACTACTCTGCTGACGGCAGCAAGTTCGTGGACCTGAACACCACCTCCAAGTTCATCGACCTGACCCAGTGGGATGCCGCTGCTATGGACGCTTGCTATGTGGCCAACAGCCAGCAGTGCGTGCCTGTCTCCATGACCGGCCGTATCTTCTACTGGAACATGACCACCTTTAATAAGGCTGGCATCACCGAGGTCCCCAAGTCTCTGGACGATCTGATGGCTGCTGGTAAGGCTTTCCAGGAGAAGCTGGGCAACGATTACTACCCCATGCACCTGGGCGCATACGACCGTATGATCCTGATGGTGTTCTACCTCGAGTCCAAGTACGGCAAGGACTGGGCAGA